>JAHJSI010000001.1 GCA_018830465.1 Patescibacteria group bacterium
ATGAAGCAGTATTTTTTAATCCTAATGATTCAGATGATTTGGCGCAAAAAATTTCTCAAAGCATGCAAAATATAGAGTCTTTGCAAGCGCGCGCTCAATCTATCAAAGAAAAGGTTTATCAGTACAGCTGGAAAAATAGAGCAAAGTATATTATAAATATGATTTTGGATAAGGTTTGATTTTGTTGTAATTTTTGATATAGTAATACAATATGTTAAACTCTTTTTCTTCATCCTTTTTATCACAAATAGAAGAAATAACTAGAATTATCCGTGTAACCCAAATTGAGAAATTAGATCAGGCAATTGATATACTTTTTGAAGCATGGAAGGATAAAAGATGGGTATATATAATGGGCAATGGAGGATCTGCTTCAACTGCCACGCATCTAGCTTCAGATTTGGCAAAAACAATTTGCGATTCTCCAAATGACAAGGGCATTAAAGCATTGGCATTAGTAGATAATATTCCTCTTGTCAGCGCAATGACGAATGATTGGGGTTGGAGTGATATTTATAATAATCAATTAAATACATTTTATGAGCAAGGTGGTGTTGGAATCGGAATAAGCGTGCATGGCGGAAGCGGTACTGATGTGGCAGGCCAATGGTCGCAGAATCTGCTTAAAGGTCTGCAATATATTAAAGATAGGGGAGGCAAAACAATTGGTCTTTCTGGCTTTGATGGAGGACCTATGAGCAAATTGGTTGACGCTGGAATTATAGTTCCTGCGGAATCTACTCCAATTGTGGAAGGCATGCACGTGGTATTGCATCACTTAATTGTGTTTGGATTAAAAGAAAAGATACATGACTATAAAAAACAGAGCAATATTTTTTGACAGAGACGGAGTTATAAATGATGTTATAGACCGTGGTGAGGATTGTTTTGTTAAAGGCAAAAAGGTGAGATTCACAGCGCCATGGTTATATGACGAATTTCACTTAAAAGATGGAGTTCATGAAGCATTAAAGAAGATGAAAGACCTTGGTTTTCTGCTGATATTAGCCACAAATCAGCCAGATATTAAATATGGAAGAATGACAAAACAAGAGCATGAGCGTATCATGTCAGATATCCGAAAACTTCCTTTTGATGCTGTGTATGTCTGTGAGCACAGACGTGATGATGGGTGCGGATGCAAAAAACCAAAACCAGGCATGTTTTTACAGGCAATCAAAAAGCAGAATATTGACTGCAAAGAGTCATACGCTATTGGCGACAGAAGCCCTGATCTTGAACCAGCAAAAGAGCTGGGCTGCAAAACAATATTAATTGAAAGTGAACAAGGTAAAGGAGTTGATGCTGATTATAAAGTTTTAAATTTACAGGAGGCAGTTGAAATTATTAAAAAGATAATATGAAAATATTCATTGACACAGCGAACTTGGAGGATATTGAGGAGGGATTGAAGAGGGGTTTTGCTTCGGGGATTACTACTAATCCATCGCTTTTAGCAAAAGAGCCGAAATCATCATTTGAGGGGCATGTGCAGAAGATTGTTGAGCTGATTAGAAGATATAAGCCTGGCATTCATTTAAGCGTGGAAGTTTTTTCAAAAGATAAAGAAGAAATACTGAAACAGGCGCAGCAGTTTGTAAGCCAGTTTAATTACCCACAGATGAGTGTTAAGGTTCAGGTTGGCTATAATGAGCTTGAAACAATCAGCAAGCTTTCTTCAATGGGAGTTTCTGTAAACTGTACAGCATGCATGAGCGTAACACAAGCAGTAATGGCGGCGCACGCAGGAGCAAAGTATGTGAGCTTGTTTTGGGGCAGAATCCGGGATGGGGGCATAAATGAGGAAAATGCTATTGAGCGTGATTATTTGAAAGCAAAAAAAGTTTTAGATGATAATGATTTCAATCCGTACATTGTTGTTAAGTCAGTTAGGCAAATACTTGACCAAGACCGGCTTAATTCAGAAATTATTGTTGGCAGCATCCGGTCTATCACAGACATCCGCGATGCAGGACTTGCAG
This sequence comes from Patescibacteria group bacterium, assembly GCA_018830465.1. Classification (GTDB taxonomy): domain Bacteria; phylum Patescibacteriota; class Patescibacteriia; order UBA2169; family UBA2169; genus CG1-02-41-12. Next base: position 1,983 of record JAHJSI010000001.1, read on the forward strand.
GCGCGCACATCGTAACCGTACCGCCGAAATTTTTCAAGCCAATGGCGTCGCATTACAAAACAGACGAAGTAGTGGATCAATTCATGACAGATTTTCAGCAATGGCTATCCTAAGATTATATGAAAAAATAGAATATGAAAGCAGTTATTTTAGCAGCAGGCAAAGGAACAAGAATGGGAAACTTAACCAAGGACATGCCAAAACCACTCCTTAGAGTCGGATCCACCACATTGTTGGGAAATATTTTGGATATATTACCAACCGAAGTTGATGAGATTATTATTGTTATAGGTTATTTAGGTAATGCGATAAAAAAAGAGTTCGGCGATTATTACAATAATAAAAGAATTTATTATGTTACACAGGAAGCATTAGACGGCACAGCAGGTGCAGTTTTCGCGACACAGCAATATTTTACGCAAAAGAATGAGCGTTTTTTTATTATTTATGGGGACGAGTATCCAACAAAAGAACAGGTACAAGAGTGCTTTTTACATGAATTTAGCTGGTTGTGCCGAGAAATGTCAGACCCAAGCCAGTCTGGAGTTGCCACAATTTCTCCTGACGGGCACATTGTTGAGGTTGTAGAAAAGCCAGAAAACCCTAAGTCAAATTTTGTTGTCGCCGGAATGATGGTAGTTAATGCTGAAATTTTTGATTATAAGCCTGTGCAACATGAAAATGGCGAATATTATCTTACATCAATGATGGATAGTTTTATTAAGGACAGAAAAGTTCGCATGGTAAAGGGGACAAAAGATGTGGCATTTAGTTATGCTGAAGATATTCATAATTTTAATATTAATAAGAGCATTTCAGTTTTTTTACCTGCATACAATGAAGAGAAAAGCATTGGAAAAGGCATTTTAGAGATAAGCAATTATTTGAAAAGCAGGTTTGAGGATTACGAGATATTAATAATAAGCGAAGGCAGTACTGATAAAACTAATAAAATTGTAAGAGATCTTCAAAAAGAGATTCACAATTTAAGATTGCTTGCTAAGGACAAAAGTTATGGCTATGCTGGCGCTCTGAGGACTGGATTTAAAAGCGCAACTAAGGAATTGATTTTTTATACAGACGGTGACAGGCAGTTTGATATTAAGGAGATGGACAAATTATTGTCATTAATCGATGAATACGATATAGTAACTGGATACAAGATTAAACGTAATGACCCATTAATGCGCATTTGGATGTCAGATCTTTATAATTTAACAATGAGATTAGTTTTTGGTTTAAAACTGAAGGATGTTAATTGCGCGTTTAAGCTATATCATAAGTATGTTATTGATAATGTTGATTTTCTGCCAGATCTTACCCAAGGCGTTATTAATGCGGAGATTTATCTAACTGCTTATAAAAAAGGTTATACCATAGGAGAGGTGGGTGTGCATCATTTTCACAGGACTGAAGGTTTTGCCAGTTCTGAATTCGGCAGACGCGGTAAAATTATTGCTTTTGTCAGGCCAAAAACAATTATGGGTTTTTTAATGGACACTTTTAAGCTTTGGAAAAAGGCGCGCAAAGGTGTCTTTTAATTATAAGCTTTAACATATATGAAAGTATTAGTAACTGGTGGAGCTGGCTTTATAGGATCTAATTTAGTAACATATCTTTGCGATCAAGGCCACCAAGTAAGCGTAATAGACAATTTATCTTTTGGGTTTAAGGATCTTATTGATAAGAGAGCCAAGTTTTATAAAGGTTCAATTTCTGATAATGGATTATTAGAAAAAATACTTCCTCACATGGATGTGGTTTTTCATTTAGCTTCAATCGCGACAATTTCCCTTTCAATGACTAAGCCATACATATATTTTGATAATAATTTTATGGAAGGCATTGCTTTATTAGAAGCAATGAAAAAAACAGGCGTTAAAAAAATAGTGTATTCTTCAAGCGCGTCTTCGTACGGCAATCTTCAAAAAGATTTTTTTACAGAAGAAGATTCTCCGCAGCCCACAAATCCCTATGGGGCTTCTAAATCATGTTTTGAGCCTGCACTAAGCGCTTATCATCATTCTTTCGGCATAGATGCAATTGCTTTGCGATACTTTAATGTTTATGGTCCAGCAGATGACCAGGCAGACACTCCGCGCGCGGTTCCTATATGGATTAAGGCAGCCTTAAAAGGCGAGCCATTAATATTGTATTGGCAAGGAAAGCAAAGACGCGATTATGTTTTTGTGGAAGATATTGCGCGAGCGAATCTATTGGCTGCTGAAAAAGGAAAAGGATTCAGGGTCTATAATGTTGGATGCGGCAATGGAATTTGGATGACAGATATTATTGAAGAATTAGAAAAGCTGTTTGGCAGAAAACTTAGCATAAAAGATGCAGGAGAGCGGGCAGGTGATTCTCCACATGTTGTTGCTGATATAAGCAGAATTAAAAAAGAACTTGGATGGGAGCCGAAAGTTGGGCTAAAAGACGGCTTACAAAGGACAATTAATTATTATAAGGATAGAATTCATAAAATATGAAAGCATTAGTAACTGGCGGAGCTGGATTTATTGGCTCTAATTTAACAACATATCTTTGCGATCACGGCTACAAAGTAGATGTGATTGATGACTCTTCGTCAAACAACAGAACAACAATAGATAAACGCGCTAATTTAATAAATGATTCAATAGCGAATGTCGCATTATTAGAAGAGTTATTGGACGGTAAAGACGTTGTTTTTCATTTAGCAGCAACTGGCATAATTGAGCTGTCTATAAAAAATCCGCCTGCGTATTTTGAAAATAATTTGATGAACGGCATTAAGCTTTTGGATGCAATGAGAAAGAAGGGAGTAAAGAAGATAGTTTATTCCTCATCATCAGGCGTTTATGGGGAACCGAAAAGAGTTCCAATCAGAGAAGATGACGTTAAAGAGCCATTTAATCCTTATGGAGCGACTAAATACGCTTTTGAGCATGTTTTAAGCTCGTATTACCATTCTTTTGGAATAGAGAGCGTTTCTTTGCGGTATTATAATGTGTATGGACCTGGAGATGAGCAGAGTCCAGTAACTCGCGCAGTGCCTAAATGGATTAAGGCAGCGCTTAAAGATGATCCTTTAACTTTATATTGGGGGGGTAAACAAAAGAAGGATTATGTTTTTGTGGAAGATGTTGCGCGAGCAAATCTATTATCCGCAGAAAGAGGCAAAGGATGCAGTTTTTACAATGTAGGAAGCGGTTATGGGTGTTGGATGTATGATTTAGCAAAAATACTTGAAGAAGTTTTTGGCAAGAAGCTGAATATTCAACAAGCAGGCGAGCGGGCAGGGGATCCTACTTTTCTTATAGCTGACATCAGTAGAATTAAAAAAGAACTTGGATGGGAGCCGAAAATTGATTTAAAAGCCGGATTAGCCCGCACTATTGAATATTATAGAGATAATTACTGATTATATTATGTCTTTTGTTTATTTTTGCAGAAGAACTGCCATTAAAATAATACGTGAATTGGGATTAATGAGGATTGTTAACGCTATAAATAATTTTCGGTTTTTTTTGGTAAAAAAATATTGTATATTGATGAAGAAAAGTCCCCTTGAGTATGTGTATAATGACGCTTTTTTTAATATTACTGATCAAAAGTATGCTCTTGGAGATTCACCAAAGATTTTTGCAGAGATTATTAAAACGCATTACAACCCTAAGAGTGTTGTAGATATTGGATGCGGCTGCGGCCTTTATCTGCAAGAATTAGAAAAATTAGGCATAAAAATTTTTGGAATTGACGGAAGTCCAGCAGCTTCAAGAAATTTAGTAATTGATAGGAGTAAATTTTTACTTCAAGATGTTACTGTTGATTTCTTTTTGCCAGAGCAATTTGATTGCGTGATTTGTTTTGAAGTCGCGGAACATATTTCAACAGACAAATCTGAAGTTTTGGTAGATAATATAACAAGAACAAGTGATTTAGTTTTTTTTGCCACTGCTCCAAAAGGTCAAGGCGGACATGATCATATTAACGAACAAGATGCGCAGTTCTGGATTGATAAATTTTTTGTAAAAGGTTATCATCTTTTAGTGGCTGACACAGTGAGTATAAAGAAGACATTATTAGATCAAGGAGTAATTTTTTGGTTATCAGACAATATTTTAATATTTAAAAAAGCAAATAATTAATTTATAGTTTTATGGAACGTCCTATTATATTAAGCAGAACCCCATTTCGCATTCCGCTTGGCGGCGGCTCAACAGATATGCCGTCATATTATGAAAAGTATGGCGGATTTATATTTGCTGTATCTATTGATATGTATATGGATATTTTAATCAAAAAACCTATAAGCGATGATTATGTGCATATGCATTATACTCAATATGAATCAGAAACATCTGCAGAAAATATAAGGCATACAATAGGCAGAGAAGCGTTGAGGATGTTGGGCGTTAATAATAAAGTTTCAATTTCTTTTAAGGCAGATACTCCTGCTGGAACAGGATTAGGATCGTCTGGCGCGTGCTCTGTATCATTGCTCAAGGGACTCTCTTTATATAAAGGAGGCGGGATAAGCAATGTAGCAGCAGCAGAACAGTCCTTTGTATTAACACAAAATTTAGGCCTTCCAGACGGCAAGCAAGATCCTTATGCCTGCGCTATTGGCGGGTTTTCCGTCTTGGAGATTGATAAAGACGGCAGAGTAAATGTAATAAAGCCAGATATTACAAATGAAACTGCTGACAGTTTTTTTGAAAATTGTTTGTTTTTTTACACAGGAATCCACAGAAACAGCAAATCTTTATTAGATATTCAAGATGAAGAAAGAATTTTGAATTTAAAGCACAAAACAAAAGAGATTGGACAACAAATTTACCAATGTTTTCTGCGCGGAGATCTTGATAAATTTGGAGCTTTGTTAGATAAGCATTGGCAAGTTAAAAAAGAAATGTCTAGCATGATGAGCAATGAATGGCTGAATGAAGTTTATGAAGTAGCTAAACACGCAGGCGCTTTAGGTGGGAAGATTATGGGCGCTGGCGGCGGCGGGTATTTTATGTTTTATTGTCCTACAAAGGTGGCCAAGGAATCAGTGCGTCACGCATTGCAAAGGTTCAATATGCGTGAAATGGATATTCACATTGATGAGCAAGGCGCTCGGGCTCAAGTTGTGCATTTTTGATAATTAATTTTCAAAAAAATCAAGGGAAAAGAAAGGCGAGGCAGTTTTCAGGCTACCTCGCTGTTTTTTGTTCGTGGGCTTTTTGTTAGCCTCCAATTTGATGAGAGCGCCGGCTTTGAACATATTCCGGCGTGTTGACATGCTCCCATGCCCAGTCCCTGAGCTCAACTATCCTTTTTGGAGGAACGACAGTATTGCGCATGACCGGATTCTTCCAGTTCATGCGGTCTGGGTCAAAATCTTCCGAAAGATATCCTCCTTCTATTGCCTGGGTAAAGAGTTTGCTTCCTGGGAATGGGGTCACAATAAAGAATGTTACATACGTGGCGCCAGCGTCAATGAGCTGCTTGGCAAGCTCAACGCCTTGGAGCATCTCTTCCTCAGTCTCATCCGGGAATCCAATCATAATGTTCACAAGGCATTTCATGCCCTTTTCCTGCGTAGCAACACGCATTAGCTCAACCACGTCAAATCTGGATAGATCAAGTTTTCCAGACGCGTACTTGTCAAGAATGCGCTGGCTTGCGGATTCTACAGGAAATACGAATTCTCCGAACCCTGCCTGCTTCATTATCTCCAGATACTCCTGATCTGGAACCAGTTTGTCCTCAGGTCCAGGGATTGCAAAGTGCGCAAGGTTCACACCATTTATATTACTGATTTGCATGTCCATTTCCGTGACTTGGCGAAAGATGTTAGTTGTTCTTTCTTTCTTTGCGAGCAAGCTATCATCCTCAAAATACAAATGACGAACGCCGAGCGAGCGCAGAATCTCAACTTCCTGCATAACGCGTTCAATTGACTTCAGGCGAAGATGGCCAATGTTCCCGCGTTCAGATGTTGGATTTTTTTCCTCACTGTTGTGGCAGTACAAACATCTAAACTGACACCCGCGCGAAGTCATAATTGGCGCGTATCTACTTGGCTCCACACCAGGCGTGTTACTTCTTGTTGAAAAGCCGATGTTATCGTACTTTCCAAAAGGAAGCATATCCCATGCAGGAATCGGTAGCTCATCCAGATTGCGGCATATTGTTTCTGGTCTTACGGGCTTTGTGACAACTTGCCCGTCTTTGAGGAACGCAACTGCGTCTAGATTGTCAAATGAGCTTCCTTTCTGCCATGCACGTACTATATGCACAATCAAGTTATCGCTTTCGCTGGTGGATACAAGATCCACATCTCCGGATACTAGAAAGCGAGAACTCAGGGCTTGCGCATTTCCTCCGCCAGAAATCACCAGAGTTTCTGGATTTACTTGCTTGGCTATACGCGCAACTTGAAGCGCCATGCGCGTTTGTGAAGTGAATATACTACTTATTCCGATTATGTCGTATTTGCCTTTTTCGAAATAGGCGCGCAATTGCCCTGCACTCATGCCAATTCTAGTGAGACCATTGGGCTGCATTACACGTCTAAAAAACGTGTCCTGCAAACTGTCGCTTTCTGATCCAACTGTGGCATCCAGCAAATTCACTTCTATGTCAGCATCACGCAGAGCGCCAGCAAGATAGAGCAAGCTCAGTGTTCCGCCAGGACGCGGGATTTCAATGTCCATAAGCTGGTTCGGCGGATATATGAGCAAAACTTTCGGATCTTGTCTGGACATGATTTACCTCCAATGTATGTTTGGTTTTGTGATTTTAAAGGGCTGTTTGAGTACTATAGTTATTTATACAATAAAAGTCAAATAAACAATAAATAGTAAAAAATTTGTGTTATTTTGTATTTCTGTTATTATTTTTCTATATGAAAGCAGTTATTTTAGTAGCAGGAAAAGGGACCAGAATGAAGGATTTAACAAAGGACCTGCCAAAGCCGCTTCTTAAAGTCGGCAATAAGACATTGCTTGAGAATATTTTAGATGCTTTACCTCAAGAAGTTGATGAGATTATTATGGTAATTGGGTATCAGGGTCATAAAATAGTGGAGAAATTTGGAGATAATTATCATGGTAAAATAATCTATTATATTAAGCAAGAAGTATTAAATGGCACTGCAGGGGCAGTTCTCTCAGCACAGAAATTTTTTATACAAGAAAAAGAGCGATTCATGATTATTTTAGGCGATGAGTATCCAACAAAAGAACAGGTAAAGAAATGCTTGTCCAATGAGTTCAGCTGGCTGTGTAGGGAATTTTACGATCCAAGCCAATCAAATGCAATAACAATTAAAGATAATTGCATTACTGAAATAATAGAAAAGCCGGAAAATCCAACATCAAATTTTGTGGCTTCTGGGATGATGGTTGTGAATACTGATATTTTTAAGTATAAGCCAGAGCAGCATAGGAATGGAGAATATTATTTAACCTCAATGATGAATCAATTTGTAAAAGGCCATAATATCCAAGTTGTAGAAGGAGAAAAAGATATAGCATTCAGTTACCCTGAAGATATTGATAATTTCAACAATGAGGATAAAAAAGATTGTTTAATTAAAGTCCGCAAAATACTGCATGATGACAAATGGATTCAGGCGGATATTATTGATGTTGATTTTCCCAATGGTAAAAAGATTTCAAACTTTTTGCGTTTGAAAGTTAAAAATAGGGGAAGCGTTTCTGTCTGCGCAAGAATGGAGGACGGTCGTTTTATATTAACGCGTCAACTGCGGCCTGTTGCTGGTCTTTCTATTGAGTCAGTTGCAGGAGGAGGTGAGAAAGGAAAATCATGGGAACAACTAGCAGTTAAGGAGATGATTCAGGAAACAGGATATAGGCCTGGCAAGCTTGTTCGCGTTGGTGATTTCTATACTCAGGGCGACCGTATAGATAATAAACACCATCTTTTTCTTGCTTTTAGTTGTGTTGAAGCCCAAGAAAAATTAGCTGGTGATGAAGTGCAGGATATAGAGCGAATTATACGCACGCCTAAAGAAATTTTAGGCATGATTAAAACCGGTAAAATAAATGATATGCCAACAATTGCTGGTATTTTTGCGCACTTATATTATGAACTCAAGAGATAATCTTATTTTTAATCTTAAGAATTCCATAAAACAATACCCAAAGTTGTTTTATTTTCTTAATCATACTTTAGGAACTTTTGTTGGTAAATCAGCAAAACAGAGCATTGCTCATCTTCCAGAAGGTTCTAAAATTATTAATGTTGGCTCTGGCGCAAATATAATACGCAAAGATGTTATTAATGTTGATTATGCTAAATATCCAGGAGTTAAAGTTGTTGCTGATGCGCATAATCTGCCATTTGAAGATAATTCTATTGATGCTGTTATTTGCGAATCTCTTCTAGAGCATGTTAAAGATCCGAAAACTGTTATCAGCGGGATTTATAGAGTCCTAAAACCAGGGGGTATGGTATATATATCCGCGCCTTTTATAATTCCTTTTCATTCATCCCCACATGACTATTATCGGTGGACAGATTCTGGGTTAAGAGAATTATTAAAAGATTTTCAGGAGGCAGAGCTTGGAATATTAATTGGTCCGACTAATGCTCTAACATATATTTTGCGCGAATGGCTCGCGCTTGTGATGTCATTTAATATAAATACTTTGCGTCAATTTTGGGTATTATTTTTTATGGTGCTTTTTGCTCCAATAAATCTTTTAGATCATATTTTTAGCAGATTTAACGCGGCAAAAGATATATCACATTTTTTTTACTATATTGGTACAAAGAAGTAATTTATATGATATTTAAATTATTTAAGAGACATTATATAGCTATAATTTGCGCTTTATTTATTGGATTATTATATATAGGTCCTCATATTGCTTTTCTTTTTTCTTTAGGAGATGAATATCAAGGAATACCAATGCTACAAACAGCAAACGAAGGAGGATATTTAGCAAGAATGCATGAAATTACTGATGG
>JAHJSI010000008.1 GCA_018830465.1 Patescibacteria group bacterium
AAATAACACATGGTCTCGATTGATGAACATGCTGTCAGTTGGGCCGTGCAATTCATTGCCTAGTTTAACTAAAGACAATTCGCCTTGTTGGTCTGTTGCTTGCTGCTGGCCTTCTTCTGTCTGCTGCAATGGGCGCGTTACCTGCAGATAATAAATATCTTTTGCGATAATCTCAACCGAATTTTGGCTTTTTATCTGACCAAAATAGACTTGGCCATTCGTAAGAAAGATTGCCTGCCAATCTTTATCAAACCCGCTAAGCTTATTTTTGGAAATCCACATCCACGCGACCGCGGTGATAACAACCACTAAAACAATCACAAATATGTTTGTGGATCCTTGTCTTTTTTGCTTGTTCATGGAATTGGAAGCCGAGATTTCAGACGGAGAAGACGCAAGAGGCGCTTGAGGAACATCGTTTATTTCTTTTACCATAAAATTCTCTTTATATTAATGATATTAATTGATAGTCTGTATTTTACTAGATATATTTTTTATGTCAAATCGAAATATGCACATCCAAAAAAATAATATAGACACAAGCATGGTTCTATAATATAGTAGACATAGGAAACATATGGATAATATTCTATCAACTAACAAAAAAGCTCAAGCTGATTACGAGTTTTTAGAACGTTTTGAAGCTGGAATTAAGCTTACTGGCGCTGAAGTGAAATCAATAAAACTCGGGCGCGCGAACCTGAAACACAGCTGGGCTGTTATTGGCGCTGACAGTATCCCCCGTCTTTTAAGCTGTTCTATTGCCAGATATGCCCAAGCTGGCTCTTCGCAGGAAAATTATGACCCCACAATGTCAAGGATTCTGCTTTTGAACAAAAAACAAATTAAATCTCTTATTGGAAAAATCAAAGAAAAAAAATTATCTCTTATTCCAACTAAAATTTATTCAAAATCAGGCCTTATTAAAATTGAGATCGCGCTTGCAAGAGGCAAAAAGAAATATGAAAAACGCGACCAACTTAAAAAGCGAGATATTGAGCGAGACATTGGAAGAAAACTAAAATCCTAGTCCAGAGTGTTTTGGGTTGACATAATGCGCTAAATACGGTATATTTCTTGTGCCAAGGGGGTGCTATTTAGTCGAAAAATATTTTCTTTTACATAAGTCAATCTGTCACCAGCTTGAAAGTGACATTAAAAAAGACAAGCAAACATATAAATGCAACAAGCATTTTTAGCAAAGCAAAGAACGCAATTGCTCGCGCATTTGCTGTTCCAAGTTTTGCGACAGTTGTAGCTTAATTTAAGCCACAGCCATTGCCTATTTTAGGCCTGACTAAAATTGACGCAATGTCATACTTCAGGATGCAATCATAGTAGTTCCTAATGCTATGACCAAGCACTTTAGGATAATCTGCGCGTGTTTTGTCTTATTTTTATCGCTCAGATGAAATACTAAATAAGAATATGATTGTACATCTAGTGTTAAATTAATATTTTCACGCGGGAGAATAGCCCGCCACCTCCACCACCCTTCGCTATGATTACATAGCTATGGGTGGCAGACCAGATATATATGCAAAGACGATCACCATCATTTTATAGAAAAAGGCGCGACAAGCAACAAATCCAAACATTTCGCTCAAATGAAAGAATTCGCGTTCCTCGTGTTTTAGTTATTGATGAAAATGGAAATAGCCTTGGTGAATTAGACACCAAAAAAGCTCTTGCAATCGCAAAGGAAAGAGAATTGGATTTAATTGAAGTTCAGCCAAAAACTAATCCTCCTATCTGCAAAATCCTGAATTTCGGACAATTTCAATACGAGCAGGAAAAACACAAGCAAAAACAAAAAGCAAGACAGAAAAAAATTGAAATTAAAGCAGTGCGCATTTCTTTTAGAATAAGCGAACATGACAAACAAACAAAACAAGCTCAAGCGCAAAAATTCTTAGAACAAGGCAATAAGCTTAAAATTGACATAGTTCTAAAGGGCAGAGAGAAAGCATATATTGGCAAAGCAAAGGAAACTATGGAAAATTTCGCAAAAAGTTTAGGAGAAGATATTGCAATTGAACAGCCATTTACAAAACAAGGCGGACGATTATCTCTCACAGTTGCCAAGAAGAGCTAGTTGTAAGACATAAGACTTAAGTCGTAAGTTTGTGCAAAACACTCCCCCACTTAAGTCTTACGACTTAGGACTTACGACCTTATGTTTGACGAATTATATATAATCTATTAGTATAATCTAGTATAAAGAACAATATGCCTAACAAACTCAAAACCAACAAATCAGCAGCAAAACGGATAAAAATTACAAAAACTGGAAAAGCAATAAAAAGAAAAGCTGGCCAGTGTCATTTTAACGCGCGCGAATCTGGAAAAATCACCATGAATAAGCGCAGAGATGTTCTATTATCAAAAGTAAGCGCCAAGCAAGTTAAACAACAATTACCATATGCCTAGAGTAAAAAGAGGTACACAACACACAAAACGACGGAGAAATATTCTTGTAAAAGCCAAGGGTTTTAAATGGGGCAGAAAAAAACTCATTAAAATCGCGAAAACAGCCATCACAAAAGCTGGCGCTCACGCGTATCGCGACAGGCGCGTTAAAAAGCGCACCACAAGGGCTTTGTGGCAGTTAAAGATTAATGCGGCTGCTCGTGAAGCTGGCACAACATATAGCAAGCTGATTAATGCTTTGAAAAAAGGAAAAATTGAAATTGACAGAAAGGTTTTGGCTGATCTTGCAGAACATGAGCCAAAGGTGTTTGAGAAAATTGTCAAAGATGTTATCAAATAATTCATATAAAACTTTGAACTAAAAATCCCCTGCCGAGATTCGGCGGAGGATTTTTTTTATGGCTGCAAGCCATCCGGCCTGTCCTCCGTAGCCTTGGCGTAGGAGGAAGCTATGTAATCATAGCAAAGGATGGCGGGGACGACCGGACTCGAACCGGCGACCTCCTGCGTGACAGGCAGGCGCTCTAACCAACTGAGCTACGCCCCCGTATAATGGGAAACCAACTGCATTGTCCCCCGAAGCCTTGGCGTAGGGGGAAGCTACGCCCCCATAAAGCAACAAAACAAGTATAACAAAAAACCTTAAAAAATCAAGCACAAGTGGACAAAACCCAAGTATTATGCTATTTTATTTATGCGTGGAGAGGTGCCAGAGCGGTCGAATGGGACAGTCTTGAAAACTGTTGAGCCTTTACGGGTTCCGTGGGTTCGAATCCCACCCTCTCCGCCACCCTTCGCTATGATTACATAGCTACGGGTGGCTTGCAGCCACCTTAATATAAAACAAATGAGGATTTAGAAAAGTAAAGAAGGGTGTCGCCCGTAGCTCTGTATCCAGAGCGAAGGGGGACAAATTAACCGCTCTGAGTACAGCAAAAGTAAAAATTCTAGTTCAAGGATACGCGCGTACAAAAGGCGATGTGACTCATGCATCGCCTAATGCTGTTTTGATTGAGGACAATGGAAAGAAAATTCTTGTTGATCCTGGGTCAAACAAAAAGCAACTGGTAAAAGCGCTTGAGAAAAAAAATTTGAAGCCAGATGATATTGATGCAATCTTTATCACGCACTGGCATCCAGACCATATTTTGAATATCCGATTGTTTCCGGAGGTAATAATTTTTGACATAGACGAGGCCTTTCATGGTGATGAAATAAAACAACATCACGGACGAATTCTTGATACAAATATTGAAATCATATCAACGCCAGGACATGATATTAATCATGCTTCTCTTTTAGTTGATACTGACAAAGGCGCAATCGCGATAGCTGGCGATGTGTTCTGGTGGGAAGATAAAGAAAAACAAGAAACAGATCTGCAGGACCTAATCGCGCACAAAGACGAATATGTGGAAAATATGACTGAATTATGCGTGAGCAGAAAAAAACTTCTCAAATTAGCTGATTATATCATCCCTGGCCATGGAAAAATGTTTTCTGTTAAAAAAGGACTTTAGAATTATTATAATAGATAGCGTCGCAAGCAACAGACTTATAACTAATGGCAAACGAATACCCGCGATCATGGCTGCATCATTAATTCGTATTGATTCCACGATAATTCTAACACTGGAATATAATCCCAAATAAAGCCAAAAGACCAATCCATCTGGTCTTTTTTGTTTTTTAAACACGCATAACAGAACCACAAAAACCAAAACACATAAAACTGATTCATATAAAAATGCTGGGTGAAAACGCGCGCTTTGGATAAATTCTTGCGGACGATGCGCAATATCAATTGGAATTCCATACCAGGCATCAGTTGGCGCGCCGAATAATTCCTGATTAAAATAATTACCCCACCTGCCGATTGCCTGCCCTAAAATTGCTGGAACCACAAACAGGTCTGCGATTTTCCAGAAGTAAGGACCTGTCTGTGACTGGTCCGAATGTTTGCGCGAAAAATATAATACGCACAATATGGCTCCGATTATTGCTCCATGAATTGCCAGTCCCCCATTCCATACCGCTAAAATCTGCGAAGGATTTTTAGCATAGAAAGTCCAGTCAAAAATTACGTGATATATCCGCGCGCCAATAAGGCCTGATATTAAAGCATTAAGATATATTGATGAAATTATCTGCTCTGACATATTCCGCATACGGGCAAGATTGCCGGCCATCCAGTATCCAATCAATATCGCGATAACTAAAAATAATCCATACCAATATATGTCAAACATTCCAATTGAAAACGCAATTGGATTTGGAATGTGTGAATTCAAAAACATATTATGCTTTTACCTCATTTCTCGGCGCTTTTCCATGAATAAGCACATCTAATATATTCTCTGTTGCTTGTCGTCCCATTTCCTCTCTTGCTTCAATTGTTGCTGACGCTGTGTGAGGAGTTAAGATAATATTGGATAATTTAGCTAATCCTAGGGATAATTTTGGCTCGTTTTCAAATACATCTAATCCAGCGCCTGCTATTTTTTTCGCGCGCAAAGTTCTGACAAGCGCTTTCTCATCTATAACTCCACCGCGCGACGTATTTATTAAGATGGCTGATTCCTTCATCTGCGAGAGCTCTTTTAATCCTATCAAATGCTTAGTTGACGGCAAAAGCGGGACATGCAAGGAAACATAATCTGACTCTTTTAATAAACTATCAAGAGACACTTTTTTTGCTTTGCATTTCTTTTCAATTTGAGGGCTGCGCACAACATCAGAATATAAAATTTTCATATCAAAACACGTTTTTGCAAATTCTGCCAAAGAGCATCCAATTCTTCCGCCGCCGACAATACCCAAAGTTTTCTCTCGCATATCATCTCCAAGAAACAAAACTGGACTCCATGCTTTGTATTTTCCTGCTTTAACAAATGCGTCTGATTGCGGAAGGCGGCGAGCAAGAGCGAATAAAAGCGCGAAAGCGTGCTGAGCAACAGCGCTCGCGGACATCATGCTTGGAGTATTTGAAGCATAGACGTTGCGTGCTTTAGCTGATTTCAAATCAATATTATTAAACCCAAGAGCATAATTCGCGACTATTTTCAAATCAGGATTAGCTCGCAGAACATCTTTGTCAACTTCCTCTGTTACAGTAGTCATTAAAGCATCCGCGCTTTTCGCGTATGATATTAACTGCTTTTTTGTGGGAGGATCCTGTGAAGCATGCATTTTAACTTTGCAATGCTTGTATAATTCATCAAGTCCATCTTTAGGAATTTTTCGCGCGATAATCACTTTTGGCTTTAACATATTTTTAAAAAAATTAATTATATAAAACTTTTGCGATTTTTTCCGCGACAGCAATCGGATCTTTGGACTGCCAGATATTTCTTCCAATCGCCCATCCAACTGCGCCTGCTTGCAAGATTTCTTTTGTCTCGCGTATAATATCATCTTCATCAGCGTCTTTTTCTCCTCCAACAACAAATACTTTTGTCTTTCCAGCTGCTTTCACAACCCACTTAAATGATTCAATATCTCCTGAATATTTAACTTTTACCGCGTCAGCATTCAATTCCAATCCTAAGCGCGCGGCATATGCTAAAGTATCTTTATCAGTATCTGACTTAATTTTTTTGCCTCTAGGATACATCCACCCAATGACCGCAAGTCCTTTATCATGCGCTTCTTTTTCTATTTGAGCGAATTCATCAATCATTGTTTGCTCATGCTCTGATCCAACATATATTGTATAGCCAATAGCAGATGCGCCTAATTCAACTGCCTCCTCAACAGAGCAATTTGATAAAGATAATGGCTCTTCGCCTTTTTGATACGCGGTCCTTCCGTTCATTTTTACAATTAGAGGCACTTTATGCTTGTTTTTATCATAGTATTTTGAAGCAATGCCTTTTTGAAAAACAACCCCAGTAAAATGGCCTGAATCCGCAATTTTTATGATCCACTCTGGATTTACTGATTTTTCATCAAAATCAGTTGGTCCATGCTCAAAACCATGGTCATACGCAAGCAGCATTCCTTTCCCATTTCTTAATATTTTGTCTATATTGTTTTTATTCATAATTTTACTGTTCGGATTTTCTGGGGTATGCGCTTTTCGAGCGAGAATGATGGAGCTTTGCGACCCTTCGGAGCGAGAAAAAGTATACCCTAGAAAATCCAATTATATTTATTACTTCTTTCTAATAACCTCCAAACTTTGTTGAATAATCTTCTCTTTTGTCATCCCATACTTCTCCATCAGCTCCTCTGGCTGTCCAGACTCTCCAAAAGAATCAGGCATTCCCACAAATCGCATTGGAACAGGATAGCGCTCTGACAGCGCTTCAGCAACCGCGCTGCCTAATCCCCCATGAATCTGATGCTCTTCAACGCACACAACTGCTTTTGTCTTTTTAGCGGACGCGGCAATTGTCTTAATATCTATTGGCTTTATTGTGTGGCTGTTTATAACTTCCGCGCTGATTTTATGCTTTCGCGATAATTCTTTTGCCGCTTCAATTGCCTTGTACAGAATCGGGCCGCATCCAATAATTGTCACATCATTGCCTTTGATTAAAATATTAGCTTTTCCAATTTCAAATTTTGTGTCTTTTGTAAAAACTGGGGATTCATTGCGCTGAAACCGCAGATATATTGGACCTTCTATTTCTGCAATAGCAATCGTTGCTTTTTCAGTTTCAATCGCGTCTGCTGGCGCGATTACTGTCATATTCGGCAGAACGCGCGCAATAGCAATATCTTCTAAAGCTTGATAAGCCGCGCCATCAGGCCCTGTTGATAATCCAGCATGAGAAGAAGCGATTTTAACATTCAGATTCGGATAGCAGATTGACGCGCGTATCTGGTCCCAGTTTCTTCCCGGAGAAAATACCGCGAATGACGACATAAACGGAATATATCCCTGCATAGCCAAGCCAGCGGCCAAGCCAGCCATATTCTGCTCCGCGGCTTTGACTTGAATAAACCGCTCTGGAAATTCTTCCGCGAAATCCGCGCATCCGGTTGAATCCCTTAGATCAGAGCTTAGGACAACAATTTTCTGATTTTTCTTTCCTAATTCAACTAGTCCGCGTCCATATCCATCACAAGTGGAAGCCAGTTTTTTATATTTTGTTTTTAAGTTTAGTTTCATACTTTTATGCCTATAGATCGAAGAGCATTATCAGCTTCATCATCTTTTAATTGTTTCCCGCGCCATTCAAAATTTCCCTCCATAAATTTTACTCCTTTTCCAGGAATCGTGTTTGCTATAATGCATACTGGTTTTTCACGGATCTCGCGCGCCTTAGAGCAAGCATTAATTATCTGGTCAATATCATGGCCATCTATATCAATCACTTTCCAGTTAAATGCTTCATATTTATCTTTTAACCGCTCAATCGGCATTATATCTTCAGTATTTCCATGGCTCTGAATATTATTCCTGTCAATAATCATTGTCAAATTCGGCAATTTATGCTTCGCCACAAACATTATTGCTTCCCATATCTGTCCTTGATTATGCTCTTCATCAGAAGAAACGCAATATACCATTTGATTCGATTTTTCAAAATAACGGATAGCATATGCTATGCCAACAGCAACTGACGCTCCTTGCCCAAGAGAACCAGCTGTATTCTCCACTCCTGCGATTGATTTATAAACTGGATGTCCTTGCAACGGACTTCCAAGATTTCGCAAAGACCATAATTCCCTTTTTGGAAAATATCCTGCTTCAGCCAAACACGCGTAAAG
>JAHJSI010000041.1 GCA_018830465.1 Patescibacteria group bacterium
CCGCACGAATAAAAACCAACCTGATTTTTCTTAATCGGCTTCAGAATTTCTTTTCTGCGAGTTAAAGTATTATATAATTCCATACAAAAAACCTACTAGAATTCTAGCAGGTTTTCCGCGTTTTTGCAACGAAATCAATCTATTATACTACTGGTGCTACTGGAATTTCTTCAGATGGTGACTCTGGTGTAACTGGCTCTGTAGGCTCCACTGGAGTTATAGGAGCAGGAGCTGCTGGATCTGCCACAGGCGCTGCTGGCTCTACAGGAGTAGGTTCTGTAGGCTCTACAGGAATAGCAGGTGCTGGCGTAGTAGGGTCTTGCATAATATTTTGTTCTTACTTATAAAAGAATCAGCTTCTCGGCTCGGAAATGCCAAACCTTTGGTTTGTCATTTCGCTCGCTCTACGTCGCTGATAAAAACAAATCCGATTCTAGAGATTAGATTGTTCGGATTTACTAAATTATTATATCACAATGAAAAAATATGTCAACAATTATTACTGCTTCATCTTAATCATCAGCCAATTTTTAGAATCTGCACCCATCTTTGTCCGAATCAAAGCATATCTATCCTTTAACTTCTTTCCATGCAGAACAATCTCAATTTGACCAGAACGCAAAGCGCTTTTCATTGATTTCTCGCTTTTATAAGTTCCTTTGTCCCAAATTTTGACAGTGCCAGCTCCATATTCCCCCTCTGGAATTTTACCTTCAAAAAAAGCATATTCCAAAGGATGATCTTCTGTCATTATAGCAAGACGCTTATCAGAAATACGACGCGACACGCCTTTTGGCACTGCCCACGATTTTAGAACCCCATCTATCTCCAAACGAAAATCATAATGCAGATGAGACGCGTTATGCTTTTGCACAACAAAAATCAACTGATTTGTACTGTGCTTTTTAGATGATCTAGAAGGCCTGCCCGCTAAAGCCCTGGCGCCGGCGGGCTCATTAGTTTTCTTAAAATCTCGTTTTGATTTGTATTTATCTAATGCCATGTATTTTTATGCAAACATCACCCACCCTGGCTTGAAAATCAAAAGCAAACCAAGAACAAAAATTACAACACCGCCAACTAAATTAGACCATCTGCTGTATTTTGTGCTTAATCCAGTTATCTGCAGAGTAGTCATTGCGATCACAAAAATCAACATATCATCAAGCATGAAGATGATGATA
Organism: Patescibacteria group bacterium; assembly: GCA_018830465.1. Classification (GTDB taxonomy): domain Bacteria; phylum Patescibacteriota; class Patescibacteriia; order UBA2169; family UBA2169; genus CG1-02-41-12. Next base: position 1,185 of record JAHJSI010000041.1, read on the forward strand.
TATAAAACTAAATATAAATAATACGACACAATCGGAAGATCTGCCATTGCAAGAACATTTGTGTAAATAGCAGGCAGCCCAGTAGAGCACACAAGCTCAATCATATTCACTACAATTGCAATCACAATAATTCCGCCCAAAGCAAGCCAAAAATTCTGTTCTGACGTGATCTGCTTGAACCTGTCCATAATTTTCTGCTTGCGCTCCATATCAGTTACTTTGCACACACCATCGCGATTAGACCACCACTCTTTTAAATGATATCCCCCGCTTCCAATCGCAACAAGACCAATCCCAATCCTGATTGCCGCGACAAACCCCAAGAACAAAAATAAATTAAGCCAAGCCGCCAAGAATAGAAAATATACTACTCCTGACGCGATAATAAACGCGCTTCCAAGCATCCACATCTTTTTCCTGTCCCGCATTCCAATAAGCAAACTAATCAAAAAAATCAAAACCCACATGGCGCAAGGATTAAATCCATCAATCGCGGCTATAACAATTGTCAAAAGCGGCAAAGACCATTTCTGCGGATTTACTTCGCCAAAAATCGGCAAAGAAATCATTTCATCATTGTCTTCTGGGGCGCATTGCGCCTCGCCTTGGGCTTGGCCATTATTCTGTATATTGCCAACCAAATCCACGCACCCAACAACACTATGCTCTCGCACAATATTATGGATGCGCGCTCCTGTTGTCGCGTCATTCAAGTATCCTGAAATCGCCTCTTCTCCAATTATTGTAAGCGGAACTCCTGTCACATTAATCCCAAGTTTATCCGCGACTTCTGACATTAATTCAACATTTTCCCGGCTGCGCGATACTTCAAACATTTTGACTTCAACATTAGGATAATCATTTTCCAGCTTCTGTAAAAACAATTCCTCTTTCGCGCAATGAGCGCATCCGTCACCGTAGAAAAATGAAATATATACTTTATTTTGCTCTTGCGCGCCAGAAAATCTTGGCAAAAGAATGCCAGAAAATAGAACAAAAAATACGGATATTAATGCAAGTTTTTTCATAAAAATATTATACCATAATTATCCACAAATAAAAAACTTGACAATATATTATTATGGGTATATACTCATAATAGATAGTAAATAAAGGCCGTATTATCTAATAATTAAAGTAAATAAAGGAAAAATATATGCCTAGACTAGATGGAACAGGCCCAATGGGCCAAGGTCCTATGACAGGACGAGGAATGGGTCCTTGCGCCTTTTGCGCCCGATGCCCCTACTTCAAGAAGCCGCTCACAAAAAAAGACGAACTAGAAGCGATTGAAGATGAGGAAAAAATGCTAAAGCAGGAATTGGAAGCAGTGCAAAAAGAAAAACAAGACCTAAAGGCCCAAAAATAAAGAACGGCCCTCGACAGGGGGCTGTCTTTATTTAAAAAATCGTGTATTATAAATTATATGCCAAGACCAAGATTATGCAGAAGAATACGTTTTAATCCGCAAATAACATATTTCAAACCAAGAGGCGTTCCTATGGTTGATTTAGAAATTATTGAATTAACTTCAGAAGAAGTTGAGGCATTGAGATTAAAAAATATCAAAAATCTAGACCAGAATGAATGCGCCAAACAAATGCACACTTCTCAAAGCACTTTTCAACGAATTTTATCATCTGCTTATAAAAAAACAGCTAATGCTTTAATTAATGGCAAAGCTATCAGCATAAATCGATTATGAAAACAAAAATCTTATTGGTAATATTATTATTCGCATTTTTCGCCCCTTCTATCGCGCTCGCGCAAAATACTTTCAAAGCAGAAATTATTGAAATAAATGACCAGCAAATAATGCTTAAATCGCTTGATTCAGAGTTCTCTGGCGAAGAAATCATATCTAATATCAGCGAATATGACATCATATCAATGCCTGATTATAAAACTGGGGATAAGGTTTTAGTTAACTACAGCCAGGATGTTGACAATAATGATGTGTTTTATGTTCTTGATCATGTGCGCACAGAATCATTATACTGGCTAGCTCTTTTATTCGCGATAGTTGTAATTGCAGTAGGACGTTTCAAAGGATTCCGCGCGCTCATAGTTCTTGGGCTGACATTTTTCATTATCCTGGAATTTATTATTCCAAAAATTCTTGAAGGAAATAATCCTTTGCTTATAAGCATTATCGGGTCTTTGTTTATTTTGATTCTAAGTGTTTATATTACTGAAGGATTAAAGCGGAATTCCAGTATTGCTATTTTCGCGATTATTATTTCTTTAGTGATCACAGGCCTGCTATCTGTATGGTTCAGCGCTTTCGCGAAACTGACTGGATTCGCGAGCGAAGAAGCAATGTACATCCTTGACATAGCAGAACACGCGATCAACATCAAAGGACTTCTTTTGGCTGGAATTATTATCGGAGCTTTAGGTGTTTTAGATGATGTGGTAATATCGCAAGTCGCGCTTATTGAAGAGCTTAAATCCGCGAACCCTGATTTGCCAAAAAACAAATTATACTCCAAAGCAATGAAAGTTGGCGTTTCGCATTTAAGTTCAATGGTAAATACCTTATTCTTAGCTTATGCTGGAGTTGCTTTGCCTCTGCTGATTTTATTCAGCATCCATCAAGGTTCTTCAGTGACCGCAGGAAAAATGATAAATAATGAAATGATCGCCACAGAAATTGTCCGCGCTCTCACAGGAAGCATTGGAATTGTTCTTGCTGTTCCGATTGCAACGCTCTTGGCTGTGAATTTTATAAAACAAAAAAAGTCAACCCCAATAAAGCGGTAATCATATAATTGGTATTTATAATCCCTATTACTTCGTATTTGCGTATCTTTGCGCTTCGTTTTGATTTAAATACAACTTGCGGATACGGATAGTTTGCGGAGTCACTTCTACTAGCTCATCATCACCTATGTACTGCAAAGCAGCTTCTAAATCCATAATATGCGGAACATCAAAATGTTCCCTAGAGCCATCGCCTTTTGAGCGCATATTTGAGAGCTCTTTTTCTTTTGTTGGATTAACATATAAATCATCTGGTCTAGAATGTTGGCCAATAACTTGACCTTTATAAACTTTTATTTGCGGGCCAAGAAATAAAGTGCCTCGCTTTTGAGTATTAGTTAAGCCGTATAAGTTAGTTTGCCCTGCTTCCATGGAAACCAATGATCCTTGTTCTCTTTCTCGCCAATTTGGCGCGTCTTTGTCATATTCAGCGAAAACATTATGCATAATGCCCAAGCCGCGCGTGTCAGTTAAAAATTCAGTTCTATATCCGAATAATCCGCGAGTTGGGATTAAAAATTCCAAATATGAAACACCATTTTCTGTCCGTGTTTCCTGCATTACTGCATTGCGCTTTCCTAGCTTTTTAATGACTATGCCTGAATATTCCTCTGGCACTTCAATAGTCACCCATTCATATGGCACTAATTTTTTGCCATCTTCTTCTTTTACAATAACTTGCGGTCTGCCTACTTGAAGCTCATAACCTTCTCTGCGCAATCTCTCAATAAGAATTGCTAAATGCAACTCCCCTCTGCCGGAAACAATCCACCCGCCTGCAACGTTATGCGTAGCATTTCGGGCAGGTGTGCCATCATCAGCATCTTCTACGCGCAATGCCATATCTGTCTGTAATTCTAAATGCAATCGTTCCCGCACTTGGCGCGAGGTGCTATATTCCCCTTCTTTGCCCGCGAATGGCGAGCTATTCACCATAAACTGCATCTTTACTGTTGGCTGGTCAATTGAAAGCAAAGGAAGAGCAATTGGATTTTCTTTATCCGCGATTGTCTCGCCAATTGTTATATCTTCAATTCCAGCAATAGCCACAATATCTCCGGCAACTGCTTCTTGAATTTCAACTTTATCTAAACCAGTATATCCCATTAATGATGATAATTTAGCTTTAATATTCTCACCAGCGCGATTTATATGCACAACTTCTTGTGATGCGCTCAATTTTCCATTATATATTCTGCCAATTCCTATTTTGCCTTTGAAG
>JAHJSI010000042.1 GCA_018830465.1 Patescibacteria group bacterium
GTGCTTGGAAACCTTGCTCAAGGCACTGAGGACTCAACGCAATTCGGACTAATTGCAGGTGAAAATATTGTTGGCAAGGTTATTGAAAAGTAGCGCAGCGTCTAAATCGTTTTCTTCATTGCCTCAATAAACTTCTCAATATCCTTTAAGCCATTCTGCAGAACATTATACAAAATGTTATAATCAAATTTTTTATAGTCATGCGCGAGCGCGTTGCGAAATCCAGCCATAGAAACAAGCTTTTCTTTTAACTCGGCATCAAGCAAATTATTTTCATGCAGAATTTCAAATGATTCCCTGAACGAACCCGGCTTCCTGAATTTTTTTAAACTTACTATTGACTCCGCGATATCAATCACTGCCTGAGTTAAAAGATACAGAGACCTCTCGCAGGCGCGGAGCATCATCTGATTTTTGAGAATATCCTGCTTTGAATACTTATCAAACGCATGCGCCTCTTGCAAATATTTCTCCGTATCGCTGATTTGTTGTTCAATAATGTCAATATTGGTCATATTGCCTTTGTTAATCCGTGTCGCACCATGCTTATTTTATAATCAAAAAATTCGTTGAATATCTTCGGCTCAATAAATACACGATACGGCTCTTGCTCATAAATCACTATTCCTTCAGAAACAGCCATATATTTAATTAACGGCCCTGTTGAGGAATTGAGCATCACAACATCAACTTTGTCAGTATTCAAAATTTCGCAGATGCTTCCGTTCAGACCGCATTTGAGATAAAATGATTCTTTGCTGTCTTTTGTGTCCGCGTATACCGCAAAATCATAATCAGAAAGCGGTCCAGCATCGCCAGTTGCTTGAGAGCCAAAAAGGTACGCCAGTTTCACGAGTGGTTCTTTTTTAAAGCATTGTTTTAATAATTTTAATTGTTTGTCGGTTAATTTCATAGTACAATCGTACCATAAAATCCACATACAGACAATGTGCTGTAAATTTTGTTTGTTGGGTATAACTTTTGGCTTATTCTGTGATTTTGTTGTATAATAAATTATATAAAATTCAAATAAAATCCTAAATAAAAATCTATGTTTAATTTTTTTAAGAGCAAGGCCTCTTCATATCTTGGAATTGATATTGGCACAAAAAGCATAAAATTAGTTGAGCTTGAAAACGTTTCAGGCAGGCCGCGTTTAGTGACCTATGGGGCAGTGGAAGTTGATTCATCAGTAGCCAGGTCAGACGAGTCCCAAACAAGCAGGCAGGACCAAGAAAAAATCGCGCAGGCGATAAAGATGCTGCTGCAGAAAACAGGAGCGATTTCTCGAAATGCCGTGGCCGCATTGCCTAATTTTTCAGTATTTTCCAGCTTGATTTCTTTGCCAAAACTGGGAGAAAAGCAGATTGCGGAAGCAGTGCAGTGGGAAGCTAAAAAGTTCGTTCCAATGCCGATTGAAAATGTTGTTTTGGACTGGAAAATTTTAAATAAAAATAATAGCAATCAGCAAGCAGGGGATAGTGATAAAGAAAAAGCGCCTGTGAGCAATGCTGGCGGGCCAGAGAAGCCGGAACAGGAAAACGCTCCTGATAATTCAATGGATAAAAATTTAGCAAAATGCGACACAGTTCTGAATATTCTGCTTACAGCGGCTCCAAGGCATTTAGTTGAAAGATATGTTTCAATTTTCAAATTAGCGGGATTAAATTTATTAAGCCTGGAAACAGAGTCGTTCGCCCTTTCCCGGAGCTTGATTGGAAACGAAGAAGGAACAATCTTAATAGCTGATGTGGGCTCTTTAACCACTGATTTAACAGTTGTGCGTTTTTCTGTTCCAGTGTTTTCAAGAAGCGTAAATGTTGGAGGAAAAACAATCACAAAAGCGATTTCAGACAGCATGGGAATTGATATTGAGCGCGCGGAGCAGTTTAAGAGAGATGCTGGAATGGGATCTAGCCAAGCTGGACAGACAGGCCAAGCAGAAACAGGCGGTGTTTCAAAGATTATTGAGCAGTCATTCTCTTCAGTTATAAATGAAATGAAATACACCTTAGAAACCCAGGCCGCGCAAGGCAGGCCAGTAGAGAAAATTCTCTTGACTGGAGGCAGTTCTTCATTGCCTTCTTTGGACAGTTATATAAGCAAATCACTTAATATAAAAGTATTTATTGCGAATCCTTGGGCGCGAGTTTCTTATCCAAGAGACTTGGAAGAAGTTTTAAATCAAATAGCTCAAAGAATAGGGGTAAGCGTTGGATTAGCAATGAGAGAAATTGAGTAATTATTACATGGCACCAAACGCTCACAATGATATAAATTTGCTTCCGCGCGAGTTAAAGCGCAAGCATAAAAAAGCGGCTGCAACTGAAAGGCTGCCAGATTATACTGTGCCTGAAAATAGAAGCGAAAAAAAGGGCAAGTCAATATTTTCGCGCGTATTTTCTATTTTTAAGCGCGCAGATGCAAAAGATAAAAAGGAAGTAAAACCAGAAATAAAGAAACTTCAAGATCTTCCAAAAGGAAAGTTATTGCCTTCAGCAATGTTTTTAGAGGCTGACAAGCAAGAAAAAGTTGAAAAGCCAGTGATTAAAGTCAGCAATGCGCATGGAATACAAGCAGGAAACATAATGAGCATGCATACTCCGGATTTTATTGAAAGGAAAGAGCCTGTTAAGCCGATTGTTCCTATTGTTGAACCTGTTGCGCCAGTTGTTTCTGTTGTTGAACCTATTGAACCTGTTAAGAAAGATGAAAAAGAAAAACCCAAGAAACTTTCTTACACAGACTCTATTAAAACAGTTCGCGCGGAATCTAAAAAAGAAGAAACTCAGGCGCCGGTTCACAGGGCAAGCAGTTTTGATGTTAATCTTTTGAGCGAGGAATATTCAAGGTCATTCAGAAAAACAAGGCCAGTATTCACTCTTTTGTCATTTCTTGGGGCTGCATTCGCGGTAATTGTCCTTATTTTTGGAGCATTAAATATTTATAATCAAAAATCTGAAAATAGGATTAAAAATATAGAAACAATTTCTCAAGCGCTAAAAGAAACAATAGCAACTTATAAATCCATTGACCAAGAAGACAGCAAGCTCAGGAAAAAAATAGATGTTGTTGAAGAGTTATTAGAAAATCATATATCTTGGTATTCCTTTTTAGATAAATTAGAAGATGAAACAATCCCGGAAGTGACGTATTTAAGCATTGCCGCGTCATCTGAAGGCATAATGGTTATTACAGCGTTAGCGAAAGATTATACCTCTTTAGCAAGGCAGATGACAGTTTTCTCTCGAACTGAATGGATTGAAAGCTTGGACATTACATCCGCGTCATTAGTGGAAGAAACAGCGACTTTGCCTTCAGGAGTATCTTTTGACATGCAGACGATTATTAATAAACAGGTTTTGTATTCCGCGCAATAATTTTATGCCGCAAACAATTGACACACAACCAAAACCTGCCAGCCCAATCGCGGGCGGGCAGAAGCCGCCTGACATGACAAATCCTTTGAATGTTGCAAGATATGCCAAGCCGAAGATTCAGCCGCCTAAGCCAGTTTTTTCTTCAGATAAGTCGAAATCTAAAAAAAGTTTAAAAGATTTAAAAGACAAGAAAAAAGAGCATGTTAAGAAATTCATGCGAATGTGGTTTGACCAGTATTTTAAGATGGTGACAGTGGTTGGGTGCGCGGTTTTGCTTGTTGCGTCTTATGTATTTGTTTTGCACCCTCAAGTAAGCAGAGCTAGAGACTTAAGGGGAAATGCGCGTAAAAGCGCGCTTGAGGATCAGGAAAAACTTCAAAATCAGTTGGATTATCTCGTGCGCGCGCAAACAGACAGAAGAAGAATTTCAATGAAAGAAATTGATAATATTGATTTATTGCTTCCATCAAGCCCGTCTACTCCGCAGATACTTACAAGCCTTGAGGCCATCGCGAAATCAAGCAACGCTGATATTGAATCAATTGATCTTGTAATTTTAGATCCTGATGAGCTTTCAGAATCAGACGCGCATCTTCCTTCTGGGGTGTGGGTTGTTGAAATAGGCGCGAGCATTTCAAGCGGGTCATATGATGATTTAAAAAGCTTTCTTTCTGATTTAGAAAAAAACATTAGGCTAATGGATGTTGTGGCAGTTGTATATAGCCCCATAGGAAAGAGTTATAATGTGACTATTAGATCATACTATTTACCGGACAGTCTATAGAGAAATTAATATAATATGGCTTTAACACAAAGAAAATTATCAAAATCAAAACAAATTAGGCTTGCTGTTTCTTTAATTGCTGTAATAGGAATTACTCTTGGAGTTGCCTATTATGGAATGTTTAAGAAACCAAAACCCGCGGATGAATCAGAGTTTATTTATACAGCCGTTATAAAAGACTCAGTAAATTCGGCTCCAGAAACAAGCGGATTTAAATCAATCGAGGATTTAGGAGGCAATCCATTATTTAAAAAATTAGAGCAATTCGGAACATGGCCTTTATCTATTAATCCAAAAGGCAGAGAACAGCCGTTTATTGAGAAAAGAGAATAATTATGTCTTTGAATTTTTTACAATTTTTACAGAAAAAAGGATTAGTTTCTGAATCAGATGCAGAGTCTTTGACTAAGAAGTATGAAGAAGGAGAAAATTCTTTAGACGTTATTTTGGTTGAAAGCAAAAAAATTGATGAAGAAACTTTGCTCGCGCAAAAGAGCGAATTTTATAATTTGCCTTCAGTTGAGCTTGAAAAAAAAGCAGCTACTAAAGATGTGCAAGGATTATTTCCAAAAGAGGTAATCGCGAATTACCATATTGTTCCATTTGAAAAAGAAGATGATACAGTGCGCATTGCGATGGTAAATCCGGAAAATTTGAAAGCGCGCGAAGCAGTAGATTTTTTAGCAAGGCAAAAAGGATGGAATACGCAGTTTTACGTAACCACGGAAAAAGGATTTAAGCATGCTTATGAGCAATACAGCGGCAATCTGCATTTAGAGGTAAGCGAAGCTCTTGAATTCACGGACCAGTCAAAAGAAGAGCAAAAAGAAGAAAAGATAAAAACAAACAAAGAATTGGAAGAAGTTGTAAAAAGCGCTCCAGTATCAAAAATGGTAAGCGTTATTTTGAGGCACGCGGTAGAGGGCGGAGCGTCTGATGTGCATATTGAGCCGCAAGACGAAGAAACAAGAGTAAGGTATAGAATAGACGGGGACCTTCACTCAACTCTTAGCTTGCCTAAATATATACACAATTCAATTATTTCGCGCATTAAAGTTTTAGCGAATTTAAAGCTTGACGAAACCAGAAAGCCGCAGGATGGAAGAATACATATGAATATAGAGGACAAGCAGATAGACTTCAGGGTTTCCACGCTTCCTTTGATAGGAACAGAAAAGATTGTTATGCGTATTTTGGATGTGACGCGCGGCGCTCCTACTTTGGAAGCTCTTGGATTTATGGGAAGAAATTTTGAAGTTATAAAGAGCCATATAAATAAGCCGAATGGAATGTTTCTTGTCACCGGGCCCACAGGAAGCGGCAAGTCAACAACTCTTTTTTCCGCGCTTTCACTGCTTAATGAAGAAAAGGTTAATATCGTCACTTTAGAAGATCCTGTTGAATATTATTTGCCTGGAGTTAATCAATCCCAAATCAGGCCAGAAGTTGAATTTACTTTCGCGACAGGGTTGCGCTCAATTTTGCGGCAAGACCCGGACATAATCATGGTTGGAGAAATTCGCGACAATGAAACAGCTTCTTTGGCGGTTCAAGCGGCCTTAACAGGACATATTGTTTTATCAACACTGCATACTAGCAATGCTGTTGGCGCGATTCCTCGGCTTTTGGACATGAAAGTTGAGCAGTTTTTGCTCGCGACTACTATAAATATTGTTCAAGCCCAGAGATTAGTCAGAAAAACATGCGAATATTGCAAAAAAGAATACAAGCCTGCTGATAATTTAGCGCAGAAGGCAAAAGAAATATTATCTACTGTTCCTGATAAGTATCTTTATAAAGGGATAAGCAGGGATAAGTTAATTTTTTATAAAGGAGAGGGATGCTCTAAGTGCGGCGATTTTGGATACAGCGGAAGGCTTTCGGTATCAGAAGTTATTGAGAATACGAGGCAGATGCAGGATATTATCGCGAAAGGATTTGACAGAACTTCAGTTGATAAAGAGCTGGTAAATCAAGGTTTTATTTCAATGATGCAAGATGGAATTATGAAAGTTCTTTTAGGGCTTACAACGGCTGATGAAGTTGTTGTGGCAACAAAGGAGTAATAATTATGCCATCTAAAAAATATACAATTTTGCTTGCTGAAGATGATCAATTTTTACAGAGAATGTATGCCGCAAAGCTTGAATCGTCTGGTTTTAATGTTGTTTTGGCATCTGATGGCCAAGAAGCTATTGATAAGGCGGAAAAGACAAATCCAGATGTGGCATTAGTTGATATTTTGATGCCGAAAAAAGATGGTTTTGATGTTTTAAGAGAGTTGCGCGAAAAGGACAAATTCAAAGATTTGCCAATAATAATTTTAACTAATTTAGGCGAATTAGAAGATATAAAGCGAGCCAAAGAGCTTGGCTCAAATGAATATATTATAAAGTCTCATTTTCTGCCTTCAGAAGTCATTAGCGTGGTTAAAAAATATATAAAATAGCCGATTATGGACCAACAAATTCCGCAAATAAAAAATCAGGAAAATATAAAAGAAAGCGCGACAGATATTCTTTATTTTGAAAAATGGCTTTCAATTCTTGGAGAAAGAAAAGCGACTGATTTGCATCTTTCAGTTGGAAATGTTCCAATGATTCGCTTAGATGGAAAAATAACGCCTCTCGTAGAAGAGGATGCGGCCACAGCGGAAAGAATTGAGATGATAGTCAACCACCTTTTAAATGATCAAGAGAAGAGTATTTTAGAAAAAGAAAAGCAAATTGTCTTAAGCCGCACTTTAAAGAAAGTAATGCGTTTTAGAATGCATATTTTTTACGCGCGAGGATTTTTATGCTTGTCTTTGCGTCATTTGCCTGATTCGTTTCCTTCTTTGGAAAATTTTCCTAATGCCCAAGTTTTATTAAATATAATATCTTCTACGCAAGGATTGTTTATTATTTCAGGGCCTTTTGATTCTGGAAAAACAACCACAGCGCGCAGTATGATATCAGAAATTAATAAAACTCAAGAAAAATATATTACCACTTTAGAGCTGCCTATAGAGTATTTAATTCCAAGCGAAAAATCAGTTGTTGTGCAAAGAGGAGTCGGGATTGATGTAAAAAATTTTTCAGACGGATTAGACGAGATGCATGATCATGATGTTGATGTTGTTGTTGTTGGGGCCATAGAGGATGCTGAAGTTTTAGAAAAAGCAGTATCAATGGCGAATTCAGGGCGCTTGGTTATCGCGATTGTATCAGCAAAGCATGTAGTTTCTGTTCTTGAGACATTAAGGGATCTAGTGCCTGAAGAAGACAGGCTAAGAATTCTTCATTTGTTAGGGGACGCGCTTTTGGGCATTAGTAATCAACTTCTTTTGCCCAAAGTAGGAGGAGGAAGAATTTTGGTAGTTAGCAGTATGGTATCAACTATCCCCATAAAAGCTTTGATTTATGATGGAAAGTTCGACCAAATACCAAATATTATGCAGACATCTATTCAACAAGGAATGGTTACTATTGATAAAGCTTTAGCAGAGGCAGTAAAAAAAGGAGAAATTATTCTTAAAGACGCGCAAGAAAACGCTGTTGACATAAATCAGTTTAACATACTGGTGTCGCATTAATTTAATATGCCATTTTTTGATTATATAGCAGTAAATGAAGATTGCGAGGAGGTGCAAGGCGTTGTTGATTCAGCTAACAGCGATGTTGCCATTGAAACACTTACAGATCAAGGTCTTTTAGTCCTTTCATTAAAATCAAGAGAAGATAAAAAAGGATTTTCCACTGAAATAACTTTATTTCAGAGGGTTAAGACAAAAGATGTTGTAATTTTTACGCGCCAGCTTGCTGTTATGATTAGCGCGACTTTGCCGGTTGTGCAGGCATTAAGGATTCTTGTCAACCAAATAGAAAGCGTATCATTGAAAATTATTGTTTCTGAA
>JAHJSI010000043.1 GCA_018830465.1 Patescibacteria group bacterium
ACAGGTAGTACGATTACTGAAGTTTGGAATCCGCGTTTTTCCAATTCTCGCATTAATCCTTGAACAATTTTGCCTGGACCGCCAAGATTGGGCGGGAATACGCCGGTGGAGAATAAGATGTGTATTTTTTTATTCATAGTTTATCTTGTTCAATCACGCTTGAACGTTATTCACGAGATCCCTCCACTTCGTTCCTTGCTGAGTACAGCTCATCACTTCGGTCGGGATGACGTGTACGTCATCTTCCAGCAAACATTAATACTGTCCTAATTGTTTTTAAGATAATTCCTAAATCAAGAACAGTTGATCTGTTTTTTATATAGAACAAATCATACTGCAACTTCTTTAATGAATCAGCTTGGGAAGCGGAATGGTATTCTCCAGAAATCTGGTCCCAGCCAGTAAGCCCTGGCTTAACAAGCAGGCGCTGTCTATAGAAAGGAATTGCTCTTTCAAGCTCTTTTACAAATTCTGGACGTTCTGGACGAGGGCCGACAAAACTCATTTCGCCTTTAAGAATGTTTATGAGCTGGGGAATTTCATCTAAACGCGTTTTTCGCAAAAACACGCCAATTGGCGTAATGCGCGAGTCATTTTTAGTCGCCATTTGGGGCCCATTTTTTTCTTTATGCACAACCATTGTCCTGAATTTAATGGCTCGAAATTGCTTTCCATTTTTTCCAAGACGAGTTTGTATGAAAAATACAGGACCTTTGCTTATAATAGCAATCATAGCCGCGATAATTGGCCATATAATCAAAAAAGCCGTTAATCCTATTACAGAAACAATAATATCAGACGCGCGCTTTACAATATCGTAAAAATTTTTTTTTCCTTCTTGCAGATTTTCTAAGAACCAGAATTGATTTATGTCTTCAAGCGGAATTCTTTGAGTAATATTTTCATAAAATTCGCTCAAAGACGTGAACTCAAGCTTTTTATCAAGATGCTGATACAGATTATTAATAAGCTTATTTGAAGCTCTGCTTTTTTTGTCCATTACAATTATAGAGATTTTATGTTTTTTAATTATTTTTTCTAGCGCTTCAGGGTCGTTGTAATCGGGAAGATTGCCAATTTGATCGTGCGGGTCATGCGAAAGCACCGCAGCCATTTCATATCCATATTGCGGATTATGATCTAAAATTTCGGTAATTTCTTTCACTGTTTCATTATTTCCAATTACAAGAACTCTGCGCTTGAATGCTTTAGCTGAAATTGGCTTATAAATTATACTTCTCCAGATTATAAATAAAATAAAATAGATGATTCCTGTGATAAGAAGGATGGTTTTTGGGCTTAGCTGTGTTTGAGGCAGAACATAAAAAACAGAAACAGCAAGAAGTATATTTATTCCCATTGCTCGTCCAGCATCAATAAATGATTTTAAATCATTTCTAATATTGTTGATTGAATATGATCCAGTTATATAAAAAACTATAATCCACAGCACAAAAGCAATCGTAAAAGTTGGCCAGTGATTAGACCATATGCCTTTAGAAATAATTGCTTGATTTCGTATGCTTAATGCTAAAAATAGCGATGCGTACAATAAAGCAATATCCCCGATAAACAGTATAAATTGTCGTATTTTTAAATTCATATAATACACAAAATGTACTCAATTTTTGCTATTTTGTCAACTTTTTGCTTATGGCAAAAACATGTTTTTTCAGGTATAATGTATTTATGCAAAATAAAAATATTGGAATAATATTGCGTTATATTGTCCTGTTTTGTTTATACTTGGTTGTGTTCGCGCCATTACTATTGTGCGCGGATTTCTTTTTTCCAGCGATTTTTCCAAAAGCAATTTATATTCGGCTTTTAACAGAGGTTGTTTTGGTCGCCTATATTCCTCTTGCCATATTAGAATCTAAATTTAGGCCTAAATTTAATATAATTTACATAGCAATTGCGGTTTTTGCATTGATTGTTCTAATTACATCAATTTTAGGAGAGAATTTTACATATAGCATGTGGGGAAATTATGAGCGCATGGACGGCATATTTTCATGGGCGCATTATTGGGTGCTTATTGTAATTGCCACAAGCGTCTTAAAAGAGAAAAAGGATTGGATGAAATTATTCAGTTTTTCTTTGGTTTGCGCAGTATTAATGTCTTTTTATGGATTTATGCAAAGGTTCGGAGTAGAACAATTCGGTCCTTGGACAATTTATGAAACAAGCATGGGCAGGATTACTAGCACTATTGGAAATCCCGCGTTCTTTGCTGTTTATTTGCTTTTTAATATAACATTCGCGCTTCTTATTGTAATAAATAAAAATATCGCAATATGGTGGCGCTCTGTTGCTGGCATTGCTTTGATCCCTGTGTTTGTCGCGTATTTTATGACCGGAGTTCGCGGAGCAGCGATTGGATTAATTTTTGGAATAATAATATTTGTTTTTGGATATGTATTATGGATGAATAATAAGCGAATGAAGCAAATTGTTGTTGCTTGTTTTATTGGATTTATAATATTAATGAGCTTGCTTTTTCTTTTTAAAGAAGGAAGTTTTGTAACTAACAACGCTTTTCTTGGAAGATTATTCAGCATGTCATTATCTGATTCAACTATTCAGACGCGTCTGATTTCATGGGGCATGGAATGCGAGAATGGCTTTGCGACTTGCGGAGCTTTGAAAGGAATTCAGGAGAATTTTTGGCTTGGAGTTGGGCCGCAAAGGTTTGATGTTATTTTTAATAAATATTTTGACCCAAGATTCTATGCTTTAGTTGGAACTGAAACATGGTGGGACAGGGCCCATAACATGGTTTTGGAAGTTTTCGCCACAATGGGGATTTTCGGATTGCTCGCGTATTTGGGCATTGGGTTGTCTATGTTATATGCGTTATTTCAAATCGGAAAACAAAAACAAGAGTCTCGCGTAGAAATGCTTATTTTGTTCGCGTTTTTGGGGGCGTATTTTATACAAAATCTTTTTGTGTTTGATACAATTAGTTCATATATTATGCTTGTTGTTTTTGTTGCGTATGTTATTTCCAGATCAATGGATTTTAATTTAATGCATCATAAATTTGATAGGTTTATAAATAAATTTCATTCATATATTTCAGCCGGCTTTAAAGAAAAAATGCCGAAATATTGGTGGATAGGGCTAGTTTCTGCGGCATTAATAGTTGCGCCGACTGCTTACGGGTATAATATAAAATTATTACAGCATAATCGAATGTTTCTTTTGAATATTGCATACGCGGATTCAAATCCGCTGAATGAAACAATTACTAAGTATAAAGAAATCACAGAAATATCTGATTTTGATAATAGGGAAGTTGCGATAAAGCTTGGGCAGTACGCGGGACAGTATGCCCTAAGTCATAAGATGACAATAGGAGAACTTCAATCAATATATAAGCTTGTGATTAAAATAATGGAAGAATCAATAGAAAAGAATCCTAAAGATGTGCGTCTTTTAATGTCTTTTGGAAACTCTATTAATGTGTACGCTGAAATAATAAAACAATATGATGTTCAAGAGTCTTTGCGTGTTTTGCGCAAATCAGAAAGCGCGTTAAAAGAAGCTGTAGAATTAAGCCAAAGTAGACAGCAAGTATTTTATTCGCTTGCGAATACTTATATAATTGCCGGGAATTTTGAAAAAGGTATTGAGGTTCTTGAAGAAGCTGTTGAGATAAATCAAAATACTCCTAAGGCGCATTGGATTTTAGCGTTCGCGTACGCGCAAGCAGGAGAAAATAAAAAAGCAATACAATCTTCTGAAACAGCAATAGAAAAAGGTTATCGCGTTAATGACGAAAAAGAGGTTGTTGCTATCGCGAATATTTATGTTGAGCAAGGTGATTACGAGGGATTATTAATGTTATATGAAAAAGTTTCAGAGCATACAAAATCAGCTACCGCGCAAGCCAAAGTTGCGGCTACATTAGCGCAGATGGGAAGAAAAGATGAGGCAATTGAAGCGGCAAAAGAAGTCGTTAAGCGCGATCCAAAATTAAAGGATCAAGTTGATGAGTTTATTAAACAAGTTGAAAGCGGAGAAAAAGTAGATTTTCTTAATCAGCCATAAGCAGTAAGCTATAAGCAATAAGCCATAAGTTTTATATGATAAAAAAAATAATAATTATATTAGTGATTGTAGTTATTTTAGCATCAGCAACAGTAGTAATATATTTATATTTGCAAGAAGAAAATATTATTGTTAATCCAAATCTTCCAGAAGAATATAGGCAGACATTAGAAGCAGATTTGCAAACTTATGCTAATGAACTACTTGACGATCCAAGCAATATTGAATCATATATAAAAATTGGTACTACACAGCAAAAGCTTGGGCTTTTAAGCCAAGCGGAAGGAACTTTTAAGAGAGCTCTTAAGCTGCCGGCTGATGATAAGCAATATTTGTTATATTTGTATTTAGGAAAGCTGTATGATGATATGGAAAAATTTGACAAAGCAGATGAAACACTTCGCGTATCAACACAGATAAATCCAAATACTCCAGCCGGATTTTTAGCTTTAATTGACCTGTATAAAAAGCATTATCCAGAAAAAGCAGATGAATTAGATAACATCTACCGCGCTGCGAGCGATTACGCGCAAAGTTCTGAAATCTGGGCGTCTTACGCTCAATTTTTAGAAGACAGAAGGGAATACAGGCAGGCATGGATTTATTGGCAGGAAGTTCTGCGTGTTGAGCCGGAGAACGCGGTGGCGATTGAGCATGTTCAGAATTTAGAAGGCATGTTGAGTAATTAAATTTCTGTAGAGGTGTATTTTTCCGGCATATATACTTTTTTACTGCGCAGACTCACTTCCTTATTGTAAGCTATAAATATATTTATTCAATTATTTTATATAATTAATTAAGTCATATATTTAGTTCGGTGCGTGCTCGTTCAAAAGTATATATGCCGGAAAAATACTAAATATAAAACAAATGAAAGAAATAATCAAAACAATTTTAGCGTCAATCATAATTATGCTTTTGCCGGTCACAACGTTCGCTGGTATTCGGGTTCCTAATGATAAGCATTATAAAGAGCAGGAGGCGTATTTTTCGCAAATCCGCCTGCAAGAAGCATGGGTAGAGACAACTGGGAGCAGTGATGTGGTAATAGCAATAATTGACAGCGGCGTGGACATGGATCATCCGGATATACTGCGCAATATGTGGTTTAATAAGGGCGAGAAAGCATTGAATGGAATTGATGATGATAATAATGGATATATTGATGATTTGAATGGA
>JAHJSI010000009.1 GCA_018830465.1 Patescibacteria group bacterium
AAAATTAATAACATAATTCTATGAATAAAAAAGGTTTTACTCTTGTTGAGCTATTAGTAGTTATCGCGATTATCGGCGTATTATCTACTTTGGCGGTTGTTTCTTTGAACAATGCCCGCCAGAAAAGCAGAGACGCGAAAAGAGTTTCTGACATTAAGCAAGTTCAGACAGCTCTTGAGTTGTATTTTGCTGATGTTAATACATATCCAGTCCAAGGAGCAACAGGGACAGAGATTACACTTGGAGGAGCTGCTGCTCTTTGTTTTGATGAAGATGGATTCGTGGCTGCTTGCGATGCGCTTGGGACAACATACATGGGACAAGTGCCTTCTAATCCAACTCCAGGGGGAACAGCTTATTTGTATCATTCAACTGATTCAGCTGGTGCTGACTGCGTAACCGGAACCTGCATGAGCTATAAGATTACTTTTACTCTTGAAGGAAATGTAGGATCTTTAGTATTTGGACTTAGAGAAGCAGGACCAGGCGGAATACAGTAATTTACATGATCAATAAAAATCCTGCCCCTCGCGAGAGGCAGGATTTTTTGGTATAATAAATATATTAGCTTATTCAATTATTATGCATATATTTATTATAGTTTTACTCATCTTTCTGGGCGCGTCCTGGGGTTCGTTTTTAAATGTTATCGCGTATAGAACATCAAAGAAAGAATCATTTTTAAAGGGGAGATCTAAATGCGTTCACTGCCACAATGTTCTATATTGGTATGATATGATACCCATATTCAGCTGGATTTTTTTGCGGGGCAAATGCAGATTTTGCGCTAAACCAATATCCACTCGATATTTGCTGGTAGAAATTTTTACTGGATTATTATTTGTATTTGGCGGGTTATTGATTGTTGATTTGGTTGAAATTGCTTTATACATAGCAGTTGTTTCATTTTTTGTTGTTTTATTCATATATGACGCTATCGCGTTTATTGTCCCTGATAGGATTGTTGTCCCGGCGATTATTATAATTTTCGCGCTTAATCTGTTCGTGGCTCAAGATATTGCGTCAATTTTACTTGGCGGTCTTGTCGGCGGGTTATGGTTTTTAATCCAATTTATTCTTTCTAAAGGCAGATGGGTTGGAGGCGGAGACATACGTATAGGAATATTAATGGGTTTTTTGGTTGGATATCCTCTTATTTGGCTTTCTCTTGGCATAGCTTATATAGCTGGATCTATTGTGGCGATTATTTTGATTATCTTAGGAAGAAAAACTTTTAAAAGCAGGCTTCCTTTCGCGTGTTTGCTCTTGCCTGCCGCTTTCGCGACATGGCTTTGGGGGGAGGCGATCTGGCAGTGGTATATGGGATTAATTTTATGAAAAAATACGGGTTTACATTAATAGATTTGATTGTGTCAATCGCGATTTTTGGACTCATCACTGCTTCTGTTTTAGTTAATTTTCGAGCTGGGTCAAGAGGTGATTCTGTAAGGCAGTCAGCTAATATTACCGCGACTATGCTGCGCAGGGCGCAAACAATGACCTTATCTGGAGAGCTGCTGCTTGACGAAAGTTTTCCAATTGGAGGATATGGCATTTATTTTGATTCAGCTGATCCTGATACTTTAACTTTATTTGCTGATATAGATGGAAATTATGTTTATGACGCGGGTGAGGAAATTGATACTGAAGATTTGGCAGGCGACGCGTATTTCAGCGCCGGAGGAAATTTAGGTGTTGTCTTTTCCAGCCCAGATTCTGATGTATATTTTAATGGATTAGCAACAGATCCGTTAAAACAAATAACTATCGCGGCTTCTGATACTGATGTCACGCAAAGTATATATGTTTATCGTGTTTCAGGGCAAATAAGAGTAGAATAGCCGTAAGACATAAGTCGTAAGTCGTAAGTTTGGCGTATCAGACGCACTCTTAAGTCTTATGACTTATGTCCTCGTAGATATTGGTAAAAAAGATTTTTATTCTATGTCGTATAAAACATCAATAAATAAAAATAAAAGCGGCCAAGGTCTTTTAGAGACAATTGTCGCGATTGGAATTATTGTAAGCGGAGTTGTTGGAATGATGAATTTGACTATTTCAAATCAGTCAGCTTCAGAAGACGCTGAAGAAAGATTAATCGCGATTAATCTTTCTCGCGAAGGCATTGAAGTAGTACGCAATATTCGCGATACTAATTGGCTTTCATGTGAAATTGTTAATTCGGTTTTAGACTGCAATAATTGGGACAAGTCTATTGTCTCAGGAATTGACGTTATTGCAGTGCCTATTTTTAATGTTGATTTGAATTTATGGACCATTGATTTTACTGCTGATGCTATTAGCCATGACCATGCGCGTGTTTGGCGTAAAAACGCTGGCAACGCGGAGTTTATAGGCGCTCAATTTCAAAGCGCTGACGCAACGCCTGCTAATTCTACTTTAACCGCGTATCGCAGAATTTTAGAATTATATTCTATTTGTTCTGATAAAGCTCCAGTAACAAGCTGTGCTGTCGGCGATAAGATAGGCATCCGCGTCCAGTCGCGCGTTTATTGGGAGAGCAGAGGCAAGATAAATGAAGTAATCACAGAGGAAAGGCTGTTTAATTGGAGGTGAATAAGGAACCTCCTTCCACTAATCTCTTTCACTAATTTTCACCAATACTATTTTAGACGATATTTCTATAACATAGCATAAACATATTTAGCAAACATTAGTGCATATTAGTGAGTAGGATTGGTGGGAGGTGATTCAATATAAAAACATGTTGACAAAATCCATACAAAATAATATATCCGGGTTTACTTTAATTGAAGTAGTTGTGGCAATTGCTATTTTCGTCACTGCCATGGGAGCAGTGAGTACTATTTTTATGTATGCGAATAAGTCCCAGCGCGTGACTGAAGCAGTAAGCGAAGTTCAGTCAGACGCTCGGTTTGCCATGGAAGTAATGGCTCAGCAAATAAGGCGGGGATCAATTGATTATGCTTCTAGCCAGTATAATGGGTCTATTGATTCAAATCCACAGGATGTTTTAGTTTTGCGCGATAGCGCGAATAATCAGGTATGGTTCAGGCGCTTTGTGTTAGAAGGCAGGGGTATCGCGCAAATATCAGAGGATGGAAGCGCTTGGTATGACTTAACTCCTCCTGATATTACGGTTAATCTGCTGAAATTCTATTTATCTCCTTCAACTAATCCTTTTTCATCTAATCCAAGCGTTAATAATCAGCCGTTAGTCACTGTTGTTATGTCAACATCAAGCGCTGAGAATATTGGCGAGAATTTATTGCCTACTTTTTTACAAACAACTATTTCATCCAGACAATATGTTAGATAAAATTTTAAAATCTAATCAAGGGTCTTTAATGCTCATGTCAATTTTGATTATGGCATCAATGGTGACTGCTGCTTCCAGCTATGGGGTTATAGCTATTCAGAACATCAGACAGTCAATTTCTGTTGATAATGGAATCCGCGCTTATTATACCGCTGAAAGCGGGGTTGAGGACGCGCTTTATGAGATTCGTAAAAATGAGACATCTCTCTCAAGCATGGATTCAAGCGGCGCGCTGTCAAATACTGGGACCTGGGACAGGGTAATAACTAAAGACATTCAGCAATTAACAAAAGATATTCTTAAGAATGATTTCTGGGAAGTCAATTTATATGATGCTGATTTTTCTTTGTCTTCTTTGTCAAATCCTATTAAATCAATTAAGCTTGCGTGGACAGGCACAGGGTCTGAATGGATAGAAGTGCAGATTATTCCTTGGACATCGACAGGATCTATTGGTACTCCAACAGAGCAATTATTCAGCAGCGCTTCAAATCCCGCGATTGTTAATCTTCTTGACAGCACAAGCACTTTATACCGCATCCGCGTAAAAGCTTTATATAGCGATATTGCTGATATGACTATTACCGCGCATAGTGGTTTGAACGCGGGCGGTTCTCAAGTGGATATTCCTGGATTTTTAACTATTTATTCTACTGGAGAGTTTAGCCGCGTTAATCAGGTTGTGCGCGCGCAGATGCCGCATAGGGCGCCTTTGAGCGGTAATTTTGGATATGTATTGTTTAGCGAGGAGGACTTAATCAAATAATAATATGTATTCCTCCCACGAATTTTATTCACTAATTTTCACTAATTTTATATTTTATGGCTGATTTGGTGTATCCAGAATTGAGTTATAAAGTTATTGGTTTGTGTTTTGAGTGTTATAATAAACTTGGGTATGGATATCAAGAAAAGTATTACCAAAGAGCATTTTCTCAGTTATTAAAAAGGGATAAATTTTTGTTTAAAAGAGAGCAGAAACATGTTATAAGGTTTGAGGGTGGAATTATTGGCAGGTATTTTATTGATTTTGTTATAGATAATAAGATTGTAATTGAGTTTAAGGTTGCGGAGCAATTTCATAATACATTTAGGACACAAGTACTTGGATATTTAAAGGCAACATCTTTAAAATTGGGAATTTTAATATTGATTACAAAAGATGGAATTGAATATAAAAGATATGTTAATTAAATTTGTATTAGTGTATATTAGTGAATAAGATTAGTGGGAGGTGTTACCTTATGACTAAACAACAAGCCCAACAACGCATCAATAAGCTTCGTGATGAAATTAATCATCATCGTTATCTTTATCATGTGCTTGATGTGTCGGAAATTTCAGATGCTGCGCATGATTCCTTGAAGAATGAATTAACGAAATTAGAAGATGAGTTTCCTGATTTTATAACGCCTGATTCGCCATCACAGAGAGTAAGTGGAAAGCCATTGGAAGGATTTAAAAAAGTGCGTCATGAGTTGCGCATGCTTTCTTTGAATGATGCTTTTTCGTTTGAAGAAATTCAGGAATGGATCAAAAAGATGGAGCGTCATCTTGGGATAGATATTTCGGCCAAAGGCCGACCGGACCTCCCTCTGGGCGGAGCCTCTGGCTGGAAGCCAGATTTTTTTGCGGAAATTAAAGCAGATGGTTTGGCAGTGAGTTTAATTTATGAAGATGGAATTTTTGTCCGTGGCGCAACAAGAGGGGATGGTCAAATAGGCGAAGATGTGACAGAAAATTTGAAAACTATTGAGTCGATTCCTTTAAAACTAGAAGAGCATGGCGTGAAAAAAGAAGACATAGGGTCAGTTGCGCGTGTTCAGGAGGCAGTATGTCGCGCTCAAAATGGGCGAGTGGAAGTGCGCGGTGAAGTGTATATGAAAAAGGATGATTTTGAAAAATTTAACAGTGCGCAAAAAAAGTCATCCGTGCGAATTTTTGCGAATCCGCGCAATTTAGCTGCTGGCTCTATCCGCCAGCTTGATCCTAAAATCGCGGCATCTCGTCCGCTGTCTTTTTTATGCTGGGATATAATTACAGATTTAGGTCAGCAAACGCACGCGGAATCGCACGCAATCGCGCGAGCGCTTGGTTTTCCAGTCGCGCATGTGAATGAATATTGTGATTCAATTAAAAAACTAGAATTATATTATAATAGAATTGATAAAAAGCGAGATTCACTTGATTTTAATATTGATGGAATTGTTTTGATTTTGAATGATATTAAATTATATAAAAAACTCGGAGCAGTTGGAAAAGCGCCAAGAGGCGCGATTGCGTGGAAATTTGCCGCGGAGCAGGCAACAACAGTTGTTAAAGATATAATCGTGCAAGTCGGCCGAACTGGCGCGATTACGCCTGTTGCGGTTTTTAATCCTGTAAATGTCGCTGGAAGCATGGTCTCTCGCGCCACATTGCACAATGAGGATGAAATAAAGCGTTTGGACGTCAGAATAGGCGATACAGTCATAATCCAAAAAGCAGGAGATATAATTCCAGACGTTGTAGAAGTATTAAAGCGGCTTCGTCCTAAAAATTCTAAAAAGTTTGAAATGCCTTCCAAGTGCCCTGTGTGCGGATCTGAAGTGCGTCGCAAGCAAGGAGAGTCAGCGCATTATTGCGTGAATCGCGATTGCGCAGCGCGTCATCGTGAAAGTTTATATCATTTTGTGTCTAAAAAAGCTTTTAATATTGATGGATTAGGTCCAAAAATTTTAGATCAATTGCTTGATATTGGGTTAATAAAAGACGCGTCAGACATCTTCACTCTAAAAAAAGAAGACCTTCAAGAATTAGAAAGGTTTGATATAAAATCCGCGGAAAATTTGATTAGCGCGATTGATAAGGCGCGCGAAATTCCGCTCGGACGGTTTATTTATGCTTTAGGTATCCGGCATGTTGGAGAAGAAACAGCTCACGCCCTGGGCGTGCGTTTTGGCAATCTTGATTCTATCCGAAACGCGTCGCAAAAAGATTTGTCCAATGTTCCTGATGTTGGCGAAGTTGTAGCTGAAAGTATTGCAGAGTATTTTTCAGACAAGAAGTATATTGATTATATTGATAGAATTATTCGCAATAATGTTGATGTTAAAACAGTAAAATTAATATCACGCAAGCTAGAAGGAAAGACATTCGTCTTAACTGGAACATTGGATTCTATAACTCGCGACGAAGCAAAACAAAAAATCCGTTTGCTCGGTGGAGATGTATCCTCGTCCGTGAGCAAAGAAACAGATTATGTTGTAGCAGGCGAGAATCCAGGATCAAAGCTTGATAAAGCGCGGAAGTTAGGCGTGAA
>JAHJSI010000044.1 GCA_018830465.1 Patescibacteria group bacterium
AAGACAACTGTTACAGAGCGGATTCTTTTTTATACTGGAAAAAAACATAAAATCGGAGAAGTGCATGAAGGCGAGGCAGAAATGGACTGGATGGAGCAGGAGCGCGAGCGCGGAATTACAATTACATCTGCCGCGACAACTTGCTTTTGGCGGGACTGCAGGATAAATATTATTGATACTCCCGGGCACGTTGACTTTACAGCAGAAGTTGAGAGATCACTTAGAGTTCTTGACGGCGGCGTCACGGTCTTTGATGGAGTTGCTGGAGTTGAATCACAGTCAGAAACAGTATGGCATCAGGCAGATAAATACAAAGTTCCAAGAATCTGCTTTATAAACAAGCTAGATAGAACTGGGGCTGATTTTTATCAAGATATTAAATCAATCCATGCCAGATTAACTAAAAAAGCATATCCAATTCAACTGCCTATCGGCGAAGAGGAGAATTTCAATGGTATTGTTGATCTTCTTTTAATGAAGGCCTTTATTTATAAAGATGATTTAGGACAAGAGATTGAAGAAATAGAAATTCCTGATGATATGAAAGAAAAAGCAGGGCAATATCAAAGTGAATTGCTTGAGGCAATCGCGGAAAATGATGAACAAGTAATGGAAAAATACTTCGGCAAAGAAGAAGTTTCTTTGGAAGAATGGAAAAGCGCAATGCGCAAGGCTGTAATTTCTGGAGACTTTTTTCCAGTTATGTGCGGGTCTGCTTTGAAGAATAAGGGAGTTCAGCGCTTGCTAGACGCTGTATGCGATTACCTTCCTTCTCCTTTGGATGTTCCTGATGTTGAAGGCCATGATCCAAAAGATGAAGAAAAGAAAATCATTCGTAAAGCAAGCGATGATGAGCCATTTTCTTCTTTGGCGTTTAAAATCGCTATTGATCCTTTTGTTGGAAAATTGATTTTTTTCAGGGTCTACTCTGGAATTTTAAAATCCGGCTCTTATGTTTTAAATACTTCAACTGGCAAAAAAGAGAGAATCGGACGCATATTGCGCATGCACGCGAACAACAGAGAAGAAGTTGAAGAAGTGTACGCGGGTGAAATCGCGGCTGCTGTCGGCTTGAAAGATACTGTGACCGGAAACACAATCTGTGATCCTGATAATCCAGTGGTTCTTGAATCAATCTCTTTCCCAGCGCCAGTTATATCAGTTGCTATTGAGCCGAAGACAAAAGCTGACCAGGAAAAAATGGGCATTGCTTTGGCGCGGCTAGCTGAAGAAGATCCTACTTTTACTGTTAAAGGCGACGAAGAAACTGGCCAGACAATTATTTCTGGAATGGGAGAACTGCATCTTGAAATTCTTGTTGAAAGAATGAAGAGAGAATTCAAAGTTGCGGCAAATGTAGGCAAGCCTCAAGTCGCTTATCGCGAAACAATTAGAAGACTCGCGACTGCTGAAGGAAAATATATCCGCCAGTCAGGCGGACGCGGACAATATGGGCACTGCTGGCTGCGCTTGGAACCCCAGGAAGAGGGCGCGGGACATGAGTTTGTCAATGAAGTCAGAGGCGGATCTATTCCAAATGAATTTATTCCAGCTATTAAAAAAGGCGTTAAAGAGGCATTGGACAGCGGAGTTGTTGCTGGATATCCTGTTGTTGATGTTAAAGCAACTGTGTATGACGGTTCTTACCATGATGTTGACTCTTCTGAAATTGCTTTCAAAATCGCGGCTGCTCAGGCGTTCAAGGCAGCGGCAAAATTAGCAAATCCTGTTCTGCTTGAGCCAATTATGAAAGTTGAGGCAGTGACACCGGAAGAATTCATGGGAGACGTGGTTGGCGACTTAAACTCAAAACGCGCTAAAATTTTAGAAATGAATGACAGGGCGAACATGAAAGTCATTTTAGCTGAAGTTCCTCTTGGAGAGATGTTCGGGTACGCGACATCTTTGCGGTCAATGACTCAAGGGCGCGCGTCCTACTCAATGGAATTTTTGAACTATCAGGAGGTGCCGAAGAATGTTTCAGCGGATATTGTGACTACTAGAGGCATGGATGAGAAGAAAGAAATAAAGAAATAATAACCATTCCGATAAAAGAGCTCTGCGTTTGCAGGGCTTTTCTTTTTGCCTTTTTTCCGCTATAATTAACAGCATATTCAGTAGATATAATTTTACATGAAAGTCATTATCACAAAAAACTATGAAGAGATGAGCGCAAAAGCGTCTCGATTTGTTTTAGCCCAACTTTGGCGCAAGCCGAATCTTGTTCTTGGCTTGGCAACTGGCTCAACTGTGATTGGCATGTACGAGAAATTGATTGAAGCGCGCAAAAATAACAGAGCAAATTTCAGCAAAGTCAAGACATTTAATCTGGATGAATATTTAGGCATTTCTCCTGATGATAAAGAGTCATATCACTCATTCATGAAAAAGCATCTTTTTGACGGCATTAATATAAAAAAGAGCAATTTCCACCTATTGAATGGCGCGTCAGAGGATTCTGATAAAGAGTGCGAACAATATGAGCAAAAAATCAAGTTATCATCAGGCATTGATCTGCAAATTTTGGGATTAGGCCCAAACGCGCATATTGGATTTAATGAGCCAGGAACGCCATTTGACGCGCGCACGCACATTACTGAATTAACAGATGTTACGCAACGCGCGAATCAGAAGCACTTCAAGAACAGGCGCACGCCGTCGCACGCGCTTACTATGGGCATGGCAACTATTATGGACGCGAAGAAAATCCTTTTAGTCGCGTCAGGCAAGGCAAAAGCAAAAGCAGTTGCTCAAACTATTGAAGGACGAGTAAACAAAGACGCGCCTGCGTCTATTCTGCAATGGCATCCGGATGTCACGATTATTTTGGACGAAGACGCCGCAAGAGAGCTTGATAGGGATTATTCTTCTCCATTTTTGTTTGATTATGGAGATATTGAAGTTTTAACAGAGAATGATCTGCCGAAAGGCAAGTTCATTACAGTAATCTCGCCTCATCCTGATGATGCCTCAATATCATTAGGCGGAATAACCAGCGCTTTATCAAAATATAATCGCGTGCATATTATTATTATGACTTCAGGATATAGAAGCGATGTGAACGGGCTTAAGCCAGATGAAGTGATAAAGATACGAGAGAGAGAAGCTAAAAGCGAATCAAAACTGCTTGGAGCAAAGCCGATTTTTTTGCGCTCTGAATTTTATGACACAAAAAATATACAGCAAGCAGCTGGTCGCGATGTAGCGCGCCTTAAAGCTCATTTTAAAAAATTAAAGCCAGATATTGTGTTTGTTCCCCAAGAGCATGATAGGCATCCAACGCACAAGATGAGCAGGCACATTGCTCTTGAAGCGCTTGATAAGCACCAGCCAAAGGCTG
>JAHJSI010000045.1 GCA_018830465.1 Patescibacteria group bacterium
ACTGTCGGGAATTTGTCTGATACTGTCGGGAATTTGTCTGATACTGTCGGGAATTTGTCTGATACTGTCGGGAATTTGTCTGACAAAGTAGACGAAATTTTGGAAGCAATTGGACATTTTTCTAATAAAACAGAAGAACATTTTGATAGAATAGAAAATCGATTAGACAATATGGATGTCCGTATGGGCAATATGGATGTCCGTATGGGCAATATGGAAGGCGATATGGTTACCAAGGACTATTTAGATAAAAAGTTTTTTGATTCAAAAGACTATGCAACAACATTGATACGCAAAGAGGATGGGAAATTGGTGCGTACAGTTGATAAATTAGAGCACAAACGCGTCTTTTCTTCGGAAGACGCCCAAGAGATCAAAGCAATGGAGCCGTTTCCTGTAAAATGATGGATTAATATATGCTGGATTCGGTTTTAAAATCAGGATATACAAAAGACATTGACTGGATATATGTCCAGCGCGCGCTGGATAGGATTTTGTCGCGCGTAATTTTTTGGTGGATATTATTTACTGCGTTCGCAACCCCGCTATGGCTTACAACTTACAGCTTACAACTTACAGCTTACAACTTTTCCCATGTGCTGTTTTTCGCGTTCTGTGTATGCGTTGGCTGGATATTGCATCTTGCTCGCGAATTATTCGCTCGGGACAGGATCGCGTGGCAGAAATCATGGCTTGGATGGGGACTGTTAGCGTTATTTATTGTGGTAATCGCAACATCATTACAGCTTACGGCTTTACGGCTTTTTGGCTTTACGGCTTTTTGGGCAAACGAAACCGGACCTTTAGCTTGGCTTTCTTTGATAGGATTCTGCGCTTTAGTGATTCAGGCGCGGTCTGTGAAATTCACGCACCTTGCGCGCGCCGCGATAGCTGGATTTGTCGCGCTGTTCCTGATAACCGCGGTATTTTCCGTTGTGGAAGGAACGTACCATGATACGTTCTTACGGGGCATTGTAGGAACGCGCTCTGGCGCGGTGCCAAATACTTTATCTTTATCCAGATTTATAACATATGGAGCAAATGAGTATGCTCTTTTTGGCGCGGGACTAGGCCAGTCAGCGCGCGTGTTCTGGGAAACCGCGGAAAGCGTGGATTTGGATGCTATGCTCTCAATTCTGCCGGCTGTGGGAGGAGTTTATTCTAGTTTATTGTGGGATGGCGGCATATTATTGCTGGCTGTATTTCTATTTTTTACATGGGGTTTTGTAATTCGTGTTCTGTGGCAAGCTCGCAAACAACTGCCAAAAACGTCATTAAAGTTAGGCAATAGAACGCGAATATTACGTCTGATAAAGATGTGCGCATTATTAGTTCTGTGGCTTATATTTTTATGGTTTAAATCAATCAGCTTTTTAGTATTATATACCACGTTTATTTTTATTCTGCTTATCTGTCTGCAATCAAGACAAATATTTTCCACAAAACATGATCCTCGCTCTGTCAGAGTTATTTTCTCCGGGGGTCTCGTGGCTTTGCGGATTGCGCGCTTCGGTCTTCTCGCGCTTATCGTGCTTTTCGCGTTCGCAGTGCGCGCTCTTGCAAATCCTGATTTATCAGACCAGTTTTATGTTTGGAGAGCTCAAGAAGCAGTGCGTCTTTTTCAGGAGGAAGAATATTTTATAGACAACCCAGAGCAGGTGAGCCGAATTATCGCGATTGTGGCGCAGGATATGTCTGAAATTTCTATGGTAAAAATTCAGCCGGCTCAAGCATGGTCTTTGGCTCGGTCTTTGAGCCAATTAAGCTCTGTTGCGCCCAATGCGGACCAATTTCTATTGCGCGCGCAAGAAGCGTATGATTATGCTTTGAGCAGAATAAATCGGAATGTAATTTTACTAACAGAAGCATCAAGATTTTACCGTTTAATAGAACACAACAGCTCTAAAGCTTTTGATTTTGTTTCAAAAGCATTGGAAATTGATGATTCATATCTGTTCGCGGTAATGGAAAAAACAGAGCAATTAAAAGAACAAGGAAATTTAGACCAAGCTCTCGCAACAATAGAGCCATATGCTTCAAAGCGCGCGGATATGGCATATGCGGCCGCGCGTATGGCTTTGGATTTAAGTAATTTTGACAAGGCAGTTGAATATTATTTATCAGCGATTGGCCAGAATCCAAAGCATTTGCAGGCGCGGTTTGAATTAGCGCAGGCATATATCGCTTTAGGCCAGATGAGTGAAGCTGAAGCAGAGTTAGATGAGCTTGAATCTTTTATTGCTGAAGACGACGCGCAAACAAAAGAAATTATAAGTGAATTAAGATTTTTAATTAAAGATTGATTTTGTGGTATGCATGGTTGATATAATCATATCAATATGATACGATAAAAACATCTAAATGATACGAATATGATTAAATAGTCAAAAAATCGCCTTTTTGGGCGATTTTTTGCAGTTCTACGGATTCTGCTGTACTTCCGAAGACGTGCATCAGTAAGCTATATCATTATAGCATACAAACACTATTTTGTGGTATAATATATTCATGCATTTGCTGAAAAATAAAAAGTTTTTATCAGTCGCTCTTGTGGCGTTTTTGGCCGTATTTGGAGTGATTTTTCCAGCGCATGCCCAATCAACAATGGGCTGGACCGCTACTATTTTGTCGTCTTTGGCAATGATTATTATTGAGCTGCTTGGAAAACTGCTTATTGTCCTGATTGAGATTTTGCTCGCGATTGTGAAATACAATGATTTTATAAACGCTGACGCGGTCACAAGGGGCTGGATTTTGGTGCGCGATGTTTCTAATATGGCGTTTTTAATCATATTCATCGCTATCGCGTTTGCCACGATTTTGGGCGTGGAAAAATATGAATGGAAGCGTTTATTGCCGAAACTATTGATAATGTCTGTCGCGATTAATTTTTCCAAAACAATCTGCGGAATTATAATTGACGGGTCCCAGGTTGTGATGATGACTTTTGTTAATGGATTCAAGGATATTGCCGCTGGAAACCTGATACGCGGGTTTGGCTTGAGCGACATGCTTTCCATACGCGAGCTTGGAGTAGATGAAAATATCACGGACAACGCGGTCGCGGCCGCGTCTATTTTAGCTGTTGTTCTTTTGCTTATCGCGGCAATTACTTTAGGAGTAATAGTTTTGATGTTCTTGGTCAGGATTATTTATTTGTGGATTTTGATAATCCTTTCTCCTTTGGCTTTTATGCTTGCCGCGGCTCCGGGAACTGAAGCCCAGTTCCAGAAATGGTTCCAGAAGTTTATAAAATACGCGTTTATCGGGCCCATTATGGCGTTTTTCCTGTGGCTTTCGTTCTCTGTTATGGCTGGAGTTCAGCCTGGTTCAAATTTAGCCCAAGACAGCAATATCCCTTTCACTGACCAGCCAACCGGCTTTATGGAGCCAGCTGGAAACACTGCGGCCGCGATAAGCGGAATTTCCCGCTCTGACAATCTGCTTTCATATTTTATCGCCATCAGTCTTTTGCTTCTTTCTTTGGTAGTCGCGAACAGCATTGGAGTGGCTGGAGGCAATTTTGCCGGGTCTGCTTTGGCTAAAATCAAGTCCGGCGGAGTAAAATTAGGCAAGTTTGGGGCTTTGGGCCTGGCAACCGGAGGAGCAGGCGCAGGGCTTGGGCTTTTGGGCGGGAAATACGGCGGAAAAGGAATAAAAAAAGTGTATAAAGGAGCTGAAAAGATGGGTCTTACAGGACTCGCGGGTCATGTTTTAGATACAAAATTCGGCAGTAAAATAACAAGATTAGGAGGAAAGGTCTTAAGCAAAGTCGGCCCAACAAAAGAAGCGCGCGCGATTGGAGAAGCTTACGCGGAAAAAGGAGGCAGAATAGCTGATGTTAAAAAAACATATTTAAAATATAAAGAGCGCAAGGAAAAAGAGGAATTCGCAATACCGAACGCTGTGCTGGAAGACCAGCTTAATAAAGAGGTACGCGGCCGGAACACGAACAGGGTTTTTGAAACAACAGTCGCTCTCGCGATAGAGCGAAAAAAAGAGATGCCAGAGGATGAAGATGGGCAAGTTCGCTTATTTCAGAAAGCGCAAGAAGAAATGAAAGCTGGAAAAAAAGGCGCTGAAATTGACTGGCTCGCGGCTTATATGGCGCTTAAGGATAATAATGGGGACAATACTCTTTTAACCACAACAGAAGTCGCGAATCCTGTTGTTAAGGAATCTCTTAGAAGAATGGGTGATTTAGGCGCTGAAGGTGTTGTGAAGCATAAAATTAAAGATGATAAGGGAAATGATTTTGAATATACTGAAATCGAAGAGGAATACCAAAAATCATTATTTCTTGAGCAAAATCCAAATGGAGATTGGGACAGCAATAAAAACAGTTTAATGCTTAAATCGGCTCAAGATTTCGCAGCAAAGACCGCTGATGAAAAGAAAAAAATGCAGGATAAAATCGCAACTCGCCTTTACGCGCAGGAATATAATTTGTACGAATTTGATGGCAATGGAAAAGCCCTTGGATACGCGGAACAGATTGTTGATTCTTCCACAGGAGAAATTACCGCGCACGCGGGCCGGTTGGACGAGAATGGCGAAATGAAGGACGCTGGAAAATATGTCGGCTCTGCTGACGCGTTTCATGAGCAAACTTTGCAGATGTTAGACGGAGATCGCCTTAAGCAAGCAAATCCAAATCTGTCTGGCGAGGTTATTTTACAACTAGGCCGGGAGCTTGACGGAATATCCTTGAAAAATAAGAGTTTTGGTCTTGCGATGAAAAATGAAATCAAAGAAGACGGTTTGCATAGAATTAATTTAGCAACTAAGAGTGGAAAGAAAAAACACGCAGGACTTGTCGGCGGGAAAATGCGCAATCTGTCTGTTGGAGAAACATCTGCCTCCCATCCTCTTGTTACCAGCATAATGTCGGCATCACAGGAAAAAGGAAAGGAACCAGGAACATTTTACAATGCCACAGTCCCTGAATACGCTAAAGCGTATTCTCGCGCGGCCGCGTCCGGAGACACGCGCGGATACGCGAACACCAGAATTGACCATTTGTTCGCGTTAGCTGACAGCGCCCATATCGCGGACCAAGATATGCCATACACTCCAGTTCAGCAATATGAAGTAATTAAGAAATTCAACAATAGGAATCATTTTGAATATGGAAGAAATAAAATGCCAGAGAACCAATATCATATATTGTTCTTGAAATTGCTCAACAACCTCGGCGTTAAAGGTATTGCGAATAATACACAGACGAATCAACCAGGAAATAAATACGACAAGCTTACTAAACAGACGGTAAGCAAGGCTGTCATTGATTCTTGATTTAGATAAAAAAAGGGCTACCACGCGTTTTTGCGTGATAACCCCTTGCTGTACTACTTGTGGATCATTGCTTGACACCAGTGTTTTCTAGATCCTTCTGGCCACGAGAAACAAATACCTCCTTGGCAAATCCATCCTTGTTGCAGTAATTTATTTACTTTTTCTAAAAAATCTTTAATGTCCCTTTCTTCTACAACAGTGTATTTCATGGTATTCCTCCTAGTTTCTTATTTTTTAGCTTACTTGTCTGTCTCGCCTGTTTGGCAAGTGACAAATATGCTAATGAAATGAACATAATAATATATCGCATTTAGATTAATAAGTCAAGATAAGTATGTTAGATGAAATTATAAACAAAATAACTGCTTCAGAAGAAGCAAAGCTTTCAAAAAATCTCACTCAAGGAGCGTCTGATGCTATTTCTGATGAAAAAGTTTTTGTTGACTATCAAAAGCGGGCGTTTATAGCTTTGCAGTATTCTAAATCAAAACAAGCATATCAAATTTTGAAGAAATTGAAATCTGTTCTATTGAATCATCCGCAGGAGATTCAGAATAAATATTTAGAAATTATAGTATGGTTTACTTACGCGAGTTTTGATTATTTGTCCCAGCAAGAATTAATATCATTTTTTAAGGAAGCGAATTTTTTAATTATTTTAAGAGATGAAAATTACGGCGATTTGATAAATAGATTAAGGCAGCGCCTTAGGTTGGAAGCTCTGCGCAATCGTAATAGTTTGAGAGAAAAAATTTACCATGCTCTTCATGAGAATAATGTCATATTCTCGCAAAAAGGAATGAAAGAGCAGGATAAGGGAACAATTAGCTATTGGCTGAAAAGCTATGATGTCGCTGTTGGCATTGATCCTGTGAATGCTTTAGATAGGGTAGAGTTTGAAAATAAAGCTGTTATTGAGGCAAAATTGGATGCTGACTCTAAAAATTTGTTAAAGAGATTATTGGATTTTTATGAATTTGTTAAGCTCTCATCTTTTGAGTTAAGCGCTTTTGAAGAAGATATGGTGATGAATGACGGCAAGAATACGTATCTGCTCACCAGTGGCAATCTTATAGAGATTGATGAAGACAAAAAGAGTCCTTCTCAAAATAAGGTTGCGCCAGAAAAAGAAGTAAAATCCGCGCTTCCAAAAAATGATCAGATTACGCAGACAGCGCGCGCGATGCTTAACAAAACAAGCGGAAATATCGAGCTTACGCTTAATAATTTAGATCAAGCCATTCAATCAAAAAATATATTAAGCGCTCTTGCCTTGCTAATGCTTTTATCACAGCTCCGCAAGCTAGATGATATTTTATCAGACCCCAGTCATTCGACGGGGCGCGGCCCGCGGTTCAGTAAAATGGTTGCGGATGATTTGAAAAAAAACAATCAGGATGACAAAGTCCAGGGATTAAAAATTAATCCAAGAGCCCCGCAATTTATTGCCAGATTTTTGAAAATTATTCTAGAAGACAAGCTTGAATTATCGCGTGAAGACGCGATAAGGTTTGGAAAGAAGCTATCCCAGATTTTATCAATTGAATCAGAAAAGTATCAATCAATTATAAAAGACAATAAGTGGAATATGTAAAAATATGGTATAATAAATAGCATGCCAATAACAGATTATAAAGGAAAACAATTGCTTGATCAAAGTATAGCTGATGAAATTCAAAAAGAATCTGATTTAATAGTGCGAAACAAAGATGTGTCCCAGGCATGGCAAGCGTCAAGCCATCTAAAGGAGCAGATTTCGTCTTTGCCTCAGCAAGAAATAGCGCCAGTTCTTGGCAAATACCGCGGAATAACGACAAAATTAAAAGCCCTAGCTCTTCCTTTGCTTTCTCAAGAGGATGTTGAGCATCTTTTAAAAAATAATCTGGAATTTTTAGACACTACATCTGAAAAATTTTTATCTGAAGGACTTATTGCTTGGCTCGCGAGCCAAGAAGACGAAAATCAAGAATCTTTAAAAAAGAAATTAAGCTCTGTTATAGATAAAACTAGCGCGTTTGCCCCGAAGATATTGGAAATTTTAAGAACGGCTTCCCCTCCTGCCAAGGAGGGGATTGAGGGGAGGTTATATGGCTCTCGCATTGACAAAGTAACCCCCTCTAGCTCCACAGGGGGAGAGAGGCAGACCCAGGATGGAACAGAGTCAGTCGCGCGTCAGATTTTTTCTCAAGCTGGCGCTAAACAGACAGAAGAAGTTTTTGTAAGGCGCGCCAAAGCTTTGGTTGAATCCAGGATGCATGATGTCCGCACTAAAGTTGATATTTCGGAATACTTATCGCGTCCGTTTCAAACAGGAGGACTGGGTTTGGCTGGAGAAGCATTGCAAAACTCGGAGAA
>JAHJSI010000046.1 GCA_018830465.1 Patescibacteria group bacterium
ATAGGCCCGTTAAAAACTATTTCCTCTATCTTTTCCCGTTCTCGCTTGCCATCCATGGTTTTATGGTCTTCAACGTCAAACTCATCCTTTATCCTCCCAATCAATTGTTCCCATTTTTCATCTGTCATATAACCCTATTCTAGCACTCTTTTATAAAAAAGCTACAAAGGGCTAGATATTTGTTCTAAATGTCTTAAACTTACTTTTGTATAAATTTGAGTTGTCTCTAAGCGCGCATGCCCTAAGAGTTCTTGTATATATCTAATATCTTGATATTTACAACTTCGCTAACTCTCAACCCAGAACCATATAGCAAACTGATAATGCAATGATGTTTTGGGTTTGATGTATGATTAAGCATTTGCGTGATTTCCTGTTTTGACAATACAATAGGAAGCCGCTTTTTATTTTTAGACCGAGGCAGATGCATAAAAAAACTCCTATGTAATATGGTTTCAAAATAAAACCGCAATGAGCTATATGCGGTATTTAAAGTCGAAGATGACTTACCATTATTTGCCAAAAAATCCAAATAATCTTTGATGCTTTGAGTAGTTATTTCCTTAGGAGAACATCTTGCGAATCGCAGGACTTCTTTGGTATAGTATAGATAGGTTTTGATTGTTTTTTGACTAAATCCTCGCAATCTCATCTCCTGCGCTAGTTGGCTCATTGGATCCCTGCTTGGACGATAATTTTGTGTATTCATACCCTTCTTTTGATTACACATTAATATCCTAATTATACTATATTTTAGCCAAAAAATAAATTTGTTCTGATATAACCTGTTGTGTGAAATAATTTTTTACTTATCCCTTCCTGTCTTTTCGCTTTTTTATTTTTAAGATAAGGCGAATTTGAATTCTTTAAGAGAGAGGGTTTTATAAGGTGTATTCTCTCCCGTTGGTCGCGAATACAGATTTTTTAGAATATGATATAATATAATAAACGTTTTATATAAAATTATGACAAATTTATTAACCGCACTTGTAAACTTAGTAGAAAATCCAATCACAGACATTGCAGAACACTCACATTCTTTGAATCGCGCAAATAGCATGGGAGATGCTTTAGAATATTACGTAAAAGATCTTTTTTGTGATTCCATGGATATAGACAACTTAGCTAGAAAAAATGAAATCTACAGTGAACATTTTTCATACCTAGGAAACCAAAATAATCCACCAGATATTATGATTAGAGGTGGGGACGCAATCGAGGTCAAAAAAATTGAAAGTATGCGTTCGGGCATTGCACTTAATAGTTCATACCCAAAAGACAAACTATATTCTGACAACCCAATGATTAAAGAAGAATGTCGAAGCTGTGAAGAATGGGATGAAAAAGATATGATTTATATTGTAGGTGTAACAACAGAAAGAAAATTAAAAGCTCTTTGGTTTATATATGGGTCTTGTTATGCAGCCAACAAAGAAACTTATGAAAGGATAAAACAAAAAATTTCATCAGGACTTTCGGAACTGAATGGAGTGGAACTTTCAGATACTAAGGAATTAGGTAGAGTTAATAATGTTGATCCACTTGGCATTACATACCTAAGAATAAGAGGTATGTGGCATATATCGAACCCAATATCAGTGTTTGACTACATAACAGAAGTAGAATTAACGAATGAACTCACTGTCAATGCTATAATCTTAAAAGATAAGTATGAATCGTTTCCAGAAGAAAGCAAAACACGTCTTGAAAGGCTAATTAGCGACAATCTTACAATACAAAATGTAAGGGTTAAATCACCAAATAATCCAGCAAACTTACTAGACGCAAAATTAATTAAATTTATAAAATAAAATGAAATTAGTGTCACTATTTACAGGCGCAGGCGGTTTAGATTTAGGCTTTGAAAAAGCTGGTTTTAAAACTGCTTGGGCTAATGAATATGATAAAAGTATTTGGGAAACATTTGAGGCGAACTTCCCGCACACAACTTTAGATAAAAGAAGTATAACCGACATCCCTTCAGACGAGATTCCTAACGTTATCGGTATAATCGGCGGACCACCTTGTCAAAGCTGGAGTGAAGCAGGAGCAGGTCGCGGAATCGAAGACAAAAGAGGTCAACTTTTTTACGAATATATAAGAGTCCTAAAAGACAAGGAGCCTTTATTTTTTCTTGCTGAAAACGTATCTGGTATATTACTAGAAAGACACAAAAAAGCGTTTGAAGAAATTTTACAGCAATTCCGCAACTTAAATTACAATGTAACATACAAATTACTTAACGCACACGATTACGATGTTCCGCAAGACCGCAAGAGGGTCATCATTGTAGGTCTACATAAAAAAATAGGAAAATATTTTGAGTTTCCTAAAAAATCACAAAAAAAATTAACAATAAAAGATGCTATCTGGGATTTAAGACACGCTAAACCAGCAAAAGAATACAACAAAACAAATGGAGACAATGATCTGTATGCACTAAATCATGAATATATGAATGGAGGATTTTCAACCA
Source organism: Patescibacteria group bacterium (assembly GCA_018830465.1). GTDB lineage: Bacteria > Patescibacteriota > Patescibacteriia > UBA2169 > UBA2169 > CG1-02-41-12. The sequence continues at coordinate 2,477 of JAHJSI010000046.1, forward strand.
TTTATATGTCTAGAAACAGAGTCAGAAGCTGGGATGAGCCGTCATTTACCATCCAAGCAGGAGGTCGACACGCACCTATCCACCCTATGGCTCCAAAAATGAAATTTATTGAACAAAATAAAAGAATTTTTGTCCCGGGAAAGGAAAATCTATACAGACGTCTTTCTGTACGAGAATGTGCCAGAATACAGACTTTCCCAGACAATTTTGTTTTTAAGTACAACAGTATTGGCGACGGATACAAAATGATCGGTAATGCGGTTCCTGTAAATTTCGCTCGCCATATCGCGAGTGAAATAATGAAATATATAGAGGAATTCTCGAGACTTAAAATTACAGAAGATGAACAAGTTTTAAAAACAACCGTACAGTCAAATTATACCAAAATTCCAGTCTAAAAATAGTAAAATAAAGCCTCTCTCAAGCGATAAAAAGTTTATTTTTAAAACAAAAAAAACTCCGCAGAAAACTAGCGAGGTTATTGCAATTAAGTCTACTCAACTATAATTGCATAATATGCGATTTCCTTTACTCGCTCTGCAGATCGTTTTGCGGAGTACTTTGTGGTGTAAGACTCGCTTACTGCAACGATTTCTCCATTGCTAGCCACAAGACGCCAACGATACTCACCAGCGCGATCAAGGTATATATCGAACTTGTCCATAAACTTGATGTTTGGGTTGATAAAACGGAGAGACGACCTTTAATTTCTCTCGCGGGGAAAAACCGATTTATACTAATACGGTTCCTCTCCAAGAGAATTAAAGTTCGCTAACTGAATTACATCCCAAAAGGCACTCAAGGTTATCCTCGCCAGTTTTCTAAGGAGCTTTACCCTTATTATAATACAAGCAAAAGCTAAGTCAAGAGTTTTTTGAAAAAATTGGCGGGGGCACAATTCACCCTCTTACCCCCTCTTGCGCCCCCGCCAATAAGAATTCAAATTCGCCTTAAGAGATACAGATAAAAAGCGACAAGGCAGTTCGGAAATCGTAAAAAATTACATCGCACAACAGCGCATATGAGGTTCGTAAAAAAGTGAGAATTTTGATAAGATTAATGTGCCACTTTTTCACTCTCCCAAATTTTTGCTTGCGAGTACGCTGCGCAAAAACTTCTCATATGCGCATACGTTATATGAAATATGCTTTTCTTTTTACGGCTAACGCCTTACACTTTTCTATAATGAACAAATTTTATTTTTATTTAAAATATCTTTAATATTAAAAATTTATAAAGCAAAATTATGAATAAAAAAATCACAATCTACATTATTGTTTTTATTATCTTGGTTATTTCAACAACCATTAGTTATTTTAACTTTAAAAAAGAAAAATATACCTATCCAGAAGAATATAAAATGGATTTAACGCATATTTCGGATACAGTTGAAACCGAAAAATCCGGCAAAATGGTTGGTGGACATTGCTATTTAGCTTCCGCCACCATGTTGATAAAGCATTTTGATCCGGACATTGAATTTTGGAAAGTGTATGTTTATCAGGGAAGCGCGGTTAGTTTTAACTATTATTTTCCTAATGGGCCTAATGGCGGAGCTTCTGCTGGGCCAGACGACAGCGGAACAGTCAGCTTGCTTGTGGCGGCCAGTAATTTGGGTTACACCCCGCATGTTCGAAGGCAAATAATTGACAGGGGGACGCCGTGGAGTAGTAAAAAAATCAAAAAGCTTGGCGGTGATTTTCAAACGTATTTTTTTAATCCGCCAATGGATGAATACAAACAAGTAATTTCGTCTGGCATACCGATTGCTTCCTCTGGCTCGCCCTGCCATGCCGATTATAATGTGATTGAAGGTTACAACGAAAAAAAGCTGTTCGTTATAATTCCTAATCCGCAAGATGTTAATCGCACTGATCCGAAAATCAGCTGTTCAGTTGGCTCGGGATTGAGGCACTTGGTTTTTTGGTTCACGCCAGACGGAAAAAAGATAAGCGATAGGGAACTTATGCTTACGATGAAAGGTACAGTAAATGAATCATTGGAAATTATGGAAAGGTACATAAAAAATCTTGAAGAAGGTGTTAATATTGTTAATTTTGAATTGGAAAGATTTTATTCTGCCAGAAAATTTGCGGCTATATATTTTAAGGAACAGGGCTATGATGAATTGGCTGACGGATACGAAAGATCGGCAGATGCGTTTTATGAGTTAACCTCTATTTTCCCGCCAGACGCTAACAAATATAAAAATAAAATTATTGTGCAAATGAAAAAAGTGCTTGAAATTGAAAAAGGATTGCTTAAATACTGGGAAGCGCTTAATTAATGTTAAAGTGGTGCACTAATAAAAATATTCCAATAAAAATAAGTTACATTGACTTCGGTGGCATTAACCCATAGTCCCTATTCCCTTATGCCAAGATAAAAATAAAATTTGTTCATTATAGAAAAGTGATTTTTTTAACAGAAAATTAAAAGAAAAGCATACATCATATAACAGCGTATATCTGGTTATGGCTTTTATAAAAAAGTCTCCACCCATATTTTGCTCCGCTACGCTCCGCAAAACATCAGATATACGCAAACATTAGGTGAAATATTTTTTATTGATATTTGTTAATAGTTTTTATAATAAGGAATAATTTGATTTTTTATGAGTAAAACAAGAAATCTATTTAAAGAAATATTAGACTGGACATACAAAAGACAGGAAAATGGTTTTATTGAAGAAGATTTAAAAAAGGAATTAAAATTAACTGACAAACAATTTGAATGGTACTTAGGAACTTTTCGCGGAAGTGCACGTAGACATGAAAATCTTATAAATCATTTAGATTACACTGGAAAAAATCACTTTTTCTTTTTAACTGAAAGGGGTATATCAAAATACTTTGAATATCAAAAATCTTGGCACGAAAAAGCATCTGGTAAAATTTTCCTTGCATTAATTATAGCCCTAATATCATTTTTATCAGGAAAATTTGGAGGTTATCTTATTGCATTCATTCAAAATATAAAAAATCAAATTATAAATTGACAGAATAAAACCTATTAACAAATTTTAAAAAATAAAAAATTTACATCTTATAACACGGGCTATCCGGTTCGCGTTCGCTAAATTATTTTGGCAAAAAGAAAAGGCCGGGCTCTCAGAGAGAGCACGACCTCGGTGTAGGCGCTGACGATAGTCAGCCCTTGACGCCCAGTAGTGGCAGGAGCACCTGCTTCCACTGGTCTACGGTCCCCATGACGCCGTTGATCTCCAGCGTATCCGTGCTGGGTTCGCCAGTGCCGGGGTCATCCGTATAGATCTCAACTGCCTCGTCGCAGCACCCGCACTTGATGCGGACACTCGGCGACTTCTTACCGCGACCCTTTCGGCGCCAAACCCGCAAGGGGTTTCCGTGACCCAACGAATCCTCCACTCGTTCCATTCCGGGCATATGACAGACCTCCTCGGGTTATGGTATCTATACATAGTGTACGACAATGCACCTACACCTTATAGAAAAATGGCGAAAATGTCAATGAATGACGTTTGCCAAAATAATTTAGCGCGCTCACCCAAATTTGGCAGTGGTGGGTCGCTCCGCTCCTAATTTTACCACTGCCAAACTTCGCATATCCAGATACGTTATCGAAAATAGCAAAAAACAAAATTTTGGAAAATTATTTTATGAAACCAACGCAAAACAACTTCGCCTATATTGACGGAGCCAACTTGCACAGGGGTATTATCCAGCTTGGCTGGCAATTGGATTATGCGAAATTTCGAGTTTGGCTGAAAGAAAAATACGGCATTGCGCATGCTTATCTATTTATTGGCTTGATACCCAAAAACAAGGATTTATACACAAACTTGCAGGAAGCAGGATTTACCCTTGTCTATAAAGAAATTACATATGACGGACATGGCAAAGTAAAAGGAAATTGCGACGCTGATCTGGTGTTGAAAGCAACCCGAGATAGCTACGAGAAGTCGTCTGGACAGGCATTGCTCGTTTCAAGTGATGGTGATTACTCTGGATTAGTTAAATTTCTACTGGAAAAAGACAAATTTATCGGCATTATTTCTCCGTCAGTTTCAGCTAAATGTTCAGTGCTACTTAAACGGACTGGCGCGCGTATAGCGTATATTAATGACCAAAAATCAATATTGGAAGTTAAAAAAGATGGCCAAAATAAAAAAGCCCCCGGTCGGGACTAACCCCGACAAGGGTCTCTTTCGTAGTGATAAATACAGTATATCATAACCATGCGTAAAGTCAAGCTCAACTTATAAACAGCTCAAAAATAGGAAAAATACGGGAGAGTTTTGGGGAAAGGCCATTCCCTCCAGAGGCGGACAGGCACCCCTGCTATAAGCGTTCTTATTGAGGGTGTTTTATGATATAATATTGTTAATATTAAGTGCGGTAAATCATCCTACGCTATGAGTACATAGCTACGGATGACCTACGGAAAATATATGTTAAAATCTATTCAATTAAAATTTTCAAAAATAAAGTACAAAGGAGATTCTATTGGAGATGATATTCGTATTGAAATTGAGGCGCTTGGCAAGTTTTTGCGAGTTGATAAACGAATCAAAGTCGGTAAGACGGCAAAAATAGATAAAGAAGTGGGCAGATTTGAAACTGATCAAAAATCATTCCAAATGGGAATTTTGATTAATGCAATTGAGAAGGATTTGTTATTTAATGATGTTGCTAATCTTGAAGGCAATATAAAAATTAATACTGCTTCCACTAAGTTGCAGCAGTTTGTTTTTAAAGTTAAAGTAAGAGAAACCCGCTCAATATTCGGCAGGTTTTGGGGCACTAAAACCGCGGTTTTTGAAATAACTCTGGAAGCAGAAGTATCGGATGCGATAAGATATGTGCCTGACTTGGATGAATCACAAGGATTTATAAATGTTAGACTTGAGGACAATAAGTCCATAGAAGAATTGCCTGCTTATCTGAAAGTTAAATTAGAGCGTGCAGATACAAAAAGAGAATACTTTACTATTTTAGAGGGTCCTTACCGCGGTAAATTAACATCTATCAAACTTAAGGAAAATGGTTCTTCTTGGTTTGTTGCAGATATTAAGCATGAGCCAATGATTCGCGCTAAGTATTCTATTTCTCAAAAAATCTTTATCCTAAAAGGCAAAAAGTATGAAACTCGCGATTATCCAAAATCTCCTTGGAAAAAAGGATTGTATGATATAGAGATTCCTGACTATTCGCATGATGGAGGCAGAAGATACCTTAAAGAGTCCAAACGAGCCATGACATGGTTTAAGATAGGTCATGGAGGTGAGAAATATCTGCATACTGGTGGCAGATCGCTTGGTTGTATGACTGTCGTTGAAGTAAAACGTTGGATGGAGATTTATAATTTATTAATAAAAGCACGCAAAGGTGATTATATGAGCGTTGGCGTGCTTGAGGTTGTTGATTAACTATTAAATATGCGTTTTATTTTAAAATATAAAATGAAATCTATTTTTGTAATTCTCGTTTTTGTTATTATAGCTATTGGATTATTTGTATGGCAAAAATATCCGTTTGGTGTTAAGCAATATGAAACAATTACCTTAGGCATGCAGGCAGCACAACAAGCAGGAACTCATGTCATGTGGGGATCGCCAGACAATGTAGTGCAAGAATCTCTTTTTTATGTGTATGCGATAAATGATGAGCCTAAGTGTATTGGTTCAAATTGCGGCGCAGGCGGATATTTTATTGAATGTCTTGGGGGATGGCTTTCAGGACAGAGAATAATAACAGAAGAATTTGATTATGGATTGCGTGATGCTGGAGTTGATATGGAAAAACAAAAAATTATTACAATAGCTGACAAAGACGCTAAAATAGTTGGTATTTATCCTGGCGCTCGAATCAAAAATCTGCCTTATATTGTGCGCAATCATCGCGACCTTGTTGATGAAGACACATTCAAGATATGTTCAGATTTGCTGCCTAAGAGATGGAAATAGAATACCGGGAAGTTTTAGGGAAAGGCCATTCACCCCTGCCCCTCTGTCCTTTCCCCAAAACAAAAAACTTATTTTAAGATTTAAGAAAAGTAGATTTAGAAAAAAAATAATTAAGAAAAAAATTACATCGCACAACAGCGCATATAAGGTTCGTAAAAAAGTGAGAATATTGATATGATTAATGTGTCACTTTTCTACTCTCCCAAATTTTTACTTGCGAGTACGCTACGCAAAAACTTCTCATATGCGCATACGTTATATAAAAATAAACCCTTGGGTATACTATGCCAAATCAAAACAAAGGTAGAACAAAAATATTACTAAATCAAAAAAAGCCCGCTGAATTAGCGGGCTTTTTTGCAATTGAGAATAATTATTCTCTGTCTCTGTCTTCACGAGGCTTCATTGGGCGAGCTTCGTTGACAACGATTGAACGTCCGTCAACATCAGTGCCATTGAGCTTGTCGATAGCTGCTTGAGCTTCATCATCGTTTGAGAATTCAACGAATCCGAATCCCTTGCTGCGACCAGAGAATTTGTCAGAAATCACTGTTGCGGAATCAACGCTACCTGCTGCAGAGAAAACCTCTGAAAGCTTAGCATCGTCCACAGAATACGGTAGATTTCCAACGTATAACTTCTTTGCCATAGATTAAATTAATTTCTTATATGGTGCGTGGCTATACACCAAAACACACATACTTATAATAACACCTTTCGACCACGCACCTAAATAAATAAGATGCGAAAACAAGGCATAAACACTGTAGCATACTTTCCTAAATAATGCAAGTTTAGCTCAAATTATTGCCAAAATATTGACAAAAAACGTATTTAGGACAATAATACTATTTCAGCTCTTTAAGTTTACATCTATAAATTGAACTTGCCTTTTCCACTCTCACACGGAGGAAGTTGTGATGGAACCCAGGTACAAGCCCCTCAAAAACGGAAAATTCCGCTGTAGTTTGTGCAAGGGCCCAAAAGGAATCATCAAGCCCGCAAGAATAAAAGCGCATACAAATTCGCACAAACCGCATAGTCTGCCTGCGCCAAAAAAAGAAGTTCAAGCGCCACAAAAGCCGCGCGCATCCACAACACTCATCGCAAGAACACCGCGCGCACCCACTCCGCGAGAAACAGGGCTCAAACGGGTCAAGATGAACTCTTTTAGCGATGCGCTTTGTCCTCATTGCGGTCGGTTTAATATAGAAGTTAGAGAAGGTGTTGTAAAATGCAAGAATTTGTATTGTCGCAGAGAATTTGAAGCATACAAATAAGCAATCCTAAACCGCAAAACCGCCGCTCGCGCATCTAGCTAGCGGCGGTCTTTTTTATGGTGTGGAAAACATCCTTGACCTAATATCGAAACCAGTTCTATAAGGGTGTATAATTACCATATAGGAGTATTTCATTCGCTTCTAAAGGGGGTTGATATGGCATCAGTCATTATCAAGTTGCCGAATTTTAGATCCGGCACTCTGCACCTTCTTGATAAGTTAATGAACCAGGGGTATTACCAAGAATTAGCAGAAAATCTAGGAGAGCTGCTTGACTTGATGATTCAGCTCAACAAAAAAAAGGAGGTACAGCTCTTTCAAAATTCAAATGAAGCGCTGGAGGTTTGCATCTGGGTTTACGGTCAAAATGCAAAATGTGAAACAATAATATGGGAACTTTGGACGGTAACCAGAAAAGAAGGCACATCGCAAGACATAAAGATTCTTTTGCGCGGTGGATCAATCATGCCTTGCGATGTGCAGGAAGCGCTTAAGAAAGATCCTGAAAATCCGGTTAGATATATTCTACGGAAACAAGATCCTGTATTTTCCAAAAGTGCTGAAGCACTATTCAAAGAGATCTAAACCGTCGCTTAAAAAAATGAGCGGCGGTCTTTTTTATGAAAAAAAAGAAGGGGCACTGCCTAAAACAGAGCCCCTTTTCCTTCTTATACCTCTTTCTTTTTTTATGAAATTGAACTATGAAACGCACCACTTATGTAGATTCTGGGCGCACTTGAGCCATGGAGACGCAGTCAACTTCTCTTTCATCTCCTCTGTCAAGTACTGCCAGTTGTCCAAGTTTGGAGCCCGCTCTGGATGAGGCATCATTACCACATGCTGACCGCTTTCGTCGCACAAGGCAGTAATGCCACCAGGAGAGCCATTCGGGTTATATGGGTACTGCTCAGTTGGCTTGTTGTCTGGCGCAATGAACACAAGAGGAACAAGCTTTTTCTCTCGAATCTCCTGCTCAACCGCCTTGCTCGGCAGATACAACCTGCCTTCTGCATGCGCACCAGAAACACCCAAGCGAGCACCTTCCATTTCGCGAAACATAATTGCAGGGCTTTCCTGCACTTCCACGCACAACAAACGGGCTTCAAATACTCCAGAAGTGTTTTGTATAAAGCGAGGCTGCCTATCCTCTGGAATATCCATGTCCTTGAACGGAACCAAGCCAAGAGTTGTCTCCCACTGGCATCCATTACACACTCCAAGCGAGAACGAGTCATCCCGCCTAATAAAGCGAGCAAACATATCCCGCAATTTCGGATCGCACATAATCTGGAAAGCCCAGCCTCTGCCAGCGCCGAACACATCCCCATTCGCGAATCCGCCTGGAGCCACGATTCCACGGAACTCGTCAAGCGACTCAACCCTTCCTTGCACAAGGTCGCTCATATGGACGTCGTGAACATCAAATCCTGCGAGGAAAAAGTATGCAGCCATTTCCTCATATCCGTTCGTACCCTCTGTCCGAAGTATGGCGACATTGGGTTTTGACTTGGACTCCATAATAGTTGGATACATTGGCTTGACTTCAAACGGAATATGGTACCTAGAGCTCCTTCCGTAAAACGGATCATTCCGTTCTTCATCAGCGCACTCTTGGGTGTGAAGACGACTCATCTGGTAGCTTGTTTCTTCCCAGATGCGCCGAAGTTTGAGCATGTCCTCATGAAGCAGCTCTTTGTCCCCTTGATGAACCGAAATCACAGGATTGCTATCTGTAACGCCAACTTGCCACGCGGAAATGTCATGCGCCCGCAGAATCACATGAACTGCGACCAAATCCTTAGTAGCGCACTCAAATACCATACCAGCTTCTTCCGCGAACAAATACTCAATTGGATCAACATTTGCTGGCAAGTTAACCCACAATCCACATCCTCCAGCAAATGCCATCTCCAAAAGCGCGGTTATGAATCCGCCGTCGCTGCGGTCATGATATGAGTGTACAACACCTTCAGCAACCAGATGCTGCATTCCTTTGAACGCATTGCGCAAGCGAACAGGATCTTCAATATCAGGCGATTCTTCGCCAATCTGATTGAAGACCTGTGCTAAAGCAGATCCGCCCAATCTGGACTTACCATTACTGATGTCAATCAACAGAAGAGTACTTCTGCCTGGTAATTTGATATCTGGAGTCACAACCTTGCGCACATTAGGAACCTTGGCGTAAAGCGTGGCAACAAATGTTGGCAAGGACTTGATGAGCGCGCCTTCAACATCTTTTGCGGTCATACTCATAGAATCTTTTCCCCCGTCCTCGCAAATTCCGAGCGAACCAAGGAAAATACGAACTCCATTATCCAGTGCTTCATACAAGCGCGCTAGCTCTCCATCCTTCTTGCCAGGCCACATAACATTGCCTTGTATCTTGATCTTCACAAAATCTTCAACCAAGACACCAGCAACATTCAGAAGCGCCTCAGCAATAGCCATGCGAACTCCAGCAGAGCCGCCCAGTAACACTTTCAAAGGCTGTTCCCCTAGACTTCCTGCTTCGCCAGTGTAGTCAAAATACCCAAAGCGCGAAACAGCTGCATCAGCCACTGGTAAGCCAAAAGGACCGCAACGCTGTGACTGAACAACTTTGCCGCCCACGCTATGGTCCACGCGATCCACTTGGAACGCTTTTGAACCTACCACAGGAAGACGTAAAACACGCCCTAATGCCACTATGATCGGCAAATCAGTTGGTAGTACAAGAGGTGAAGCAAGGGACACAGGCGTTGTATCTTCAAGTTCCCACTTTGGCAAGCCTGCAAGCGATGCTTCAATCGGGAAATCAACTGGTGTTGAGCCGTCGTTTGAGTCTTCTACCACGATTCGGCCGTCGCCAGTAGTTTTCCCAAGGATCTCGTAGTCGCATCCTTCGCGCTCGCAAATCGCCACAAACTCATCTAGTCTGTTGTCCCAGATAAGGAGACCATATCGCTCTTGATACTCAGCCTCCCAAATCTCAAGCACGCTCATACTTGTGTCACCCACGTGGATTTCTCGGATGTTGATTCTGCCACCTATGGCTTCCACAAGTTCAGTCAGAATGTTCTGTGGACCTGCAGCGCCTTGATCGTGAATTGAGACAATGGGATTATTCTTGTCCATTTTTACACATGTCTCAATTACCATGCGCGTGAGCAAGCCCATTTCCGCGTCCCCGCGCTGGACAGAAGCAAAGTCAAGGTCTTCAGAAACGTCTCCTGCTCCTTGGCTTGAAGCAGTTCCCCCGCCTAATCCAATACGGAAGGCCTTGCCTCCTATCTGCACAATAGTCATCCCAACTTCAGCTTCCAGCTTATGCGCATGCTCATGCAACATATACCCATACTGACCAGCCAGCATTACAGGTTTTGCATATCCCCATCGCTGACCCTTACCAAGATCATCAAACTGCGCAGTACGAGTAATACCAAGCAGAGTCGGAACTCCGTACTTATTGCCATAGTCCCATGTACCCATTGGCGCCTCTAGCATAATCTGTAGAGCTTGCGCGCCTCCAGCAATTGCAGGAGCTTCAGGATTCTCCCATGGCTGGATATACTCAGGAATGCAGAGGTCCATAGTAGAAAATCCAGCTAGCGCGAATAAACACATACCACCTCTGCCAGGCGCGTGTATATCGCGCAAACATCCGCCGATTCCTGTTGCCGCGCCCGGTCCAGGGCAAATGCGCGTGGGATGGTTGTGTGTTTCAACTGTGCATGTTCCATCCACATTCACGCGCATAGTCATATAGTTTGAGGGCTTTCCCGGTGTCGCCGGCACAAACCACATAATCTCACCGATTGTGATTGAGCTGGCATTGTCCGTAAATCCCAACACGCTATTTCCAGGACCAGGAACTTCTCTGTATGGCTCGCGCACCAAGTCAAACAAGCTGTATGACATTTGCTTGCCATCAATCGTGATTTTCGCGTTCCATACGCGATGCCGTGAGTGATCTGAAGAAGACTGCGCTAGATGAAATACTTCAACATCTGTTGGATTTCTCTGGAGCGTGGGATCTTTCAGAAAGAAGTTATAAAAATACTCAAGATCCTGCTCATTCATGCCAAGCCCGTACTTTGTGTTTACATCGTGCATGGCATCAATGCCACGCCCCATGATATCAACCACTTCAACTGGATTCGGCTGTACGCCGGACTCAAACGTAGTGATTGGTTTTGGATACACACACTGCGTCATTTTATCGAATCTTGTGGATAGGAACACATCTGGATCCTGGCCTTCTGGAATCTGGTGACGAAAAAACCGCTCAACCCGATTCACATTAGAAAGCCCGCACCCTTTCAACACCTTGGTTGAGTCAGTACTTTCTGCTGTCTCAAACGCTGGCCTAGGCCCATACTCGCCGACCACTGCTCCTTGAAGCTGTGAACTTCTTGTTACCACATGCTCGGGCAAAGACCTGCATATGCGTGCCAGAAGATATATCTGGTTCGCATAAAGCTCACCACTCTCCAAACCAACGCGAAAACACTCCTCAAACCCAGGTTCATCTGGGTGAGTCCGAAACATCTCTACTATTCTGCTCATGGTAATTCCTTTGTGTGAGGGTGGATGAAAAACTGAAAATCGTGTATTTTCGCTATCTAAAAAAAAGAAAGAGATGTTAAAGAACATTCCCCCTTCTCCTATATGCTTATATAACCATATCTACGCTATAAATCAAGGCGTATTTTTTGTTTGAGCAAAACTGGCGTTTTTGCTAACTCATAAACCCCAAAAAACACTGCGCTATAAAACACATATCCTAATAACGAATTGCGGAAAAATGGAATTCCTGCCGCATACGCGGACATCAAGCCGCTCGCATTATGCGCATATCCGCCAAAGAACATCCAATGCGCAAAATTCGTTGTGATGAAAAATAATATTGCTGACCCAATGCTTAATCCAAGAACAGAAGCCATGCCATATCCTTGCGTTCGGATATAATACGCGCTAAACATCATCACACTGTATGTTCCATACACAATCATCATAACCTGCCATTGATAAGTTCCGATTATCACATCTGTCGCGCTCAAGGCAATCAAAGGCAGGAACATCCATCTTCTTGGCAATGCAAACCCAGAAAATAAAAATAGAGCGCCCATTGGAGAAAAATTCCAAGGATGAGGAGTCAGTCTCATTATGATTGTCATTGCCGCGAAAACCAGCGCAAGAATTATTGTGTGCGTTTTATTCATATTGTTCATATTTTGATGATGTAAATTTCCATAAAATTATATCCCCTTCCTCTAAAATATATTGATCAGCGGCAATTTGCGCATATTCATTATTCACCCAATATTGCCAATATTTATTATCATCACCGCTCGCGTTTCCATTTATAGAATTAATAAAAACTCCAAGATTGCCATAATCAATTACATCAATTGTGAGCGCGTCATTTTGCTCTGCTAAACGCAATAAAACAGAAGACACAGAATCCTCTTCTTCTAATATTATAGAAGAAAATCCAAGCAAATCATTTCCAGTATCAATCATTACGCTCACATCATGTTGTTCCTGAAAATTCTCTTCAACAAAGCAAGTTGTGGCGCTGTCTTGTTGTAAAATAGATGCATTCTCAAGAGCGCGCTCCTTAAAAGCGTTAATACCAATTAAAAATCCAGCAATTCCAAATATCAATCCAAATGCAATAAATTTAATTTGC
>JAHJSI010000047.1 GCA_018830465.1 Patescibacteria group bacterium
GATGTGGTAATAGCAATAATTGACAGCGGCGTGGACATGGATCATCCGGATATACTGCGCAATATGTGGTTTAATAAGGGCGAGAAAGCATTGAATGGAATTGATGATGATAATAATGGATATATTGATGATTTGAATGGATGGGATTTTTTGATAAATTCATCTGACCCTCATCCAAAGTTTGACCCAGGATATGGCTTTACCGCGATAAATCACGGAACAACAGTTGCTGGAGTCGCGGCTTCTGTGACAGATAATGATATTGGTTTGGCAGGAGTGTGCTGGAACTGCAAGATTATGGCTTTGCGGGCTGTTGGAGTAGATGGATTAGGAACAACAGATATAATCGCGAAAGCAATTGACTATGCAATAGATAATCGCGCTGATATTATCAACATGAGCTTTGTTGGCGACGCAACAGACGAGATTCTCTCAAACGCGATAAGGCGCGCGCATGACGCGGGCGTGGTTTTGGTCGCGGCTGTGGGGAATGACGCGCATGAACACATGATTTTTGGAGGGGATTTAGATTTTAATCCAGTATATCCTGTTTGCTCTGACGGCCGCGCAAGCCAAAATAATGTAATAGGAGTCGGTTCAGTGGACAGTGATAACGCAAAGTCAGAATTTTCAAATTATGGATTCCAATGCATTGACATAAATACTCCTGGAAACGGAATTGCCGGCCCCCAGGTTTTTGATCCTTCGCGCGGAGAAGATTTTGACGCTAAGTATAGGACAGGATGGCGCGGAACTTCTGTTTCAGCTCCAATTGTCGCGGGCGTGGCTGGGCTTATGAAGTCAGTGAATCCAAAATTAACAAATGATCAAATTGTTTCAATTATCAGGCAGACAGGACAGAATATTGACGCGCAAAATCCTCTTTATAAAGGACAGCTTGGAGCTGGGCTTTTGGACGCGAAAGCAGCAGTAGATTTGGCAAAGCAAACTTTAGGTTCAGGCACAGGCGTGCGTTCCCAGCCCGCATCGCTACGCGAAGCGTTGCTGGCGGGTAGTGCGCCAGTTTCAGTAAGGCGAAGCATATTAATCTCATCTGGAAAAGATAGAAAAGTTGAAGCTTTGGTTTCTGATAAAGTCGGCAATGCGTCCGCGCAATGGCTGGCTTATCCAGAATTTTTTCGCGGAGGCGCGGAGCTTGTGAGCGGAGATGTCGACGGAGACGGTGAATTAGAAATTATCAGCGGAGCTGGAGGAGGCGGAGGTCCACAGGTGAGAATATTTAACCAGCAAGGCCAAGTTGAAGCGCAATTTTTCGCGTATGATTCGTCTTTCCGCGGAGGAGTGCGTGTAGCCACAGCTGATTTTGACAATGACGGAATTGATGAAATAGTCGCGTCCGCGGGCGCGGGATTATCAAGTGAAGTCAGAATTTTTGACAAACAAGGCAATATTAAATGGTCTTTTAATGTGACAGCAGATGGATTATCTGGAGGCATAACAGTTAATGCCGCTGATATAGATAATGACGGAGAAATTGAGATTATTACCGGAACAGGAGGCGGTTCATTGCCAATGGTTCAAATATTTGATAAATTAGGCAATAGAGAAGCGCAATGGATGGCTTATCCAGAATTTTTTAAGGGCGGCGTGAATGTCGCGGTAGGTGATATAGATTCAGATGGCGAGCTTGAGGTCGTCACAGCCGCAGGCAATGGCGGGGGTCCGCAAGTCAGGGTGTTTGACGCTAAAGGAAACGTTGAAGGACAATTTTTTGCTTTTGAAGACACATTCAGGGGTGGAGCGAATATTACTGTTGGAAATATAGATTCTGATCCAGAAGTGGAAATTATCACTGGCAGCGGTAGAGGTCGTGAATCAGAAGTGCGCGTGTTCAGGAAATTTGGGGCTAATTTTGTCCAAGAAAGCGCGTTTTCTGTGTTTGAATCAGATTATGAAGGCGGAGTGCATGTTGGAATATAAATAATAATATTAATTAAAATTTTCTGGATAAAATTTAAGCATAATCATATGAACAAAATTAAAGGAGTATTTAAAAAGAAAAATGTAATTGTCACTGGAGGAGCTGGATTTATTGGTTCTCATATCTGCGAGATTTTGACAAAAGACGAGAACGCGCGAGTTATTTGTATTGATAACTTGATCACTGGCACGGAAATGAACATTGATCGGCTTTTGCAGTCTCAAGATTTTAAATTCATCAGGCACGATATTACAGAACCAATTGACTTGTCTAAATTTCCAGAGCTCGCGCCTTTTGAAATTGAGTTTGCGGGAATTCAGGAGATTTATAATTGCGCTACTCCAACTTCATATAAAGAAGCTAAAAAATTTACCGATGAAACTGTCTTAACTAATTCTATTGGAGTGAAGAATGTTCTTGATTTGGCTAAGAAGTATAACGCTAAAATGGTTCATTTGTCTTCATCCGCGATTTACGGAGATCCTCCACCAGAGGATAAGCATTTTAGTGAAGACTATTGGGGATTTGTTAATCCTGTTTCAGAGAGAGCGTCTTATGATGAGGGAAAGCGTTTTTCTGAAACTTTATGCAAAACATATTATGATGCATATAACGTAAAAGTGACTATTGCGCGCGTGTTCGCGACTTATGGGCCTCATATGATTATGGATGAAGGCAGGCATGTTCCTGATTTTATTACATCTGCAATTGATAACAAGGATATTGTGATTTATGGCGATAAGGAAACAACTACTTCATTTTGCTATATTAAGGATATGGTTGAAGGTTTGATGAAATTAGTTGAATCAAAAAATCTTGGTCCATTTAATATTGGCACTGATGAGGAATACAAGCTCGCTGATATAGCGCAAAAGGTTATTGAATTAACTGGGTCAAAGTCAAAAATTAAATTTGAAAAGTCGCTTGAAGGCATGCATGTGCGAGGTTTGCCTAATATTAAGAAGATAAAAGATGAAACTGGCTGGTTTGCTTTGGTTAAGTTTGATGAGGGCTTAAAGGAAACTATTGATTACATGCGTTCTGTAAAGTCGCGTTATGAGCAAGAGGGTTTGTGGAATAATAGCACTTTGGATAGGAAGGAATAGTTATGAAAATACTTGTCACTGGTGGAGCGGGCTTCATCGGTTCTAATTTAACAGATCGTCTTATCAGCGAGGGTCATCAAGTGGTGATCCTCGATGACTTTTCAGCTGGAAATGAAAAGTTTGTAAATCCGAAGTCGTCTGTGATCCAGTGTGATATACGTGATGCAAAAAAAGTTGATCAAGCGTTTGCGTCTTTTAAACCAGACGCTGTGTTTCATATGGCAGCGCAGATTGATTTGCGAAAGAGCATTGAAGATCCAAAAGCAGATTACGCAATCAATGTAACTGGTTCAAAAAATGTTTTATCATCAGCGCAAAAGCATGGCGTCAAAAAGTTTGTGTTTGCTTCATCTGCCGCAGTATATGGTGATAATCAAAATCTGCCAATCAAGGAATCCGAATCAATTAAAGCTGAGATGCAGTATGGAAAATCTAAAGCAGAAATTGAGCAAGCGCTCAAAGAATCAGGCATCAAGTCCGTTGTTCTGCGATACGCGAATGTGTATGGCCCAAGGCAAGGGACAATAGGCGAGGGAGGTGTTATTGCTAAATTTTGTAAACGGCTCGTACGGTGTGAGTTGATTAGCATATTCGGAACCGGAGAGCAGACAAGGGACTTTGTGTTTGTTCAAGATATTGTTGACGCAAATATACGCGCCTTATCATCTGACAAAGATTTTGCAATATATAATGTATCAACAGCGCGTGAAACGTCTGTTAATAATATTGCTGGCATGCTCTTGAAAATTTCAGGGAAAAATTGTAAGATAAAGCACTTAGATCCTGTAAAAGGCGAAGTAATGCGAAATAGCTTAGATAATCAGCTAATTAAGAAGGAGCTTATGTGGAAGCCATGTACATCACTTGATTTAGGGCTTAGCGAAACTTGGAAGTGGTTCAAGGAAAGAGACATAAGTCGTAAGACATAAGTCGTAAGTTTTATTTAAACAACGCATCCTTAAGTCTTATGACTTACGACTTACGCCTACGTCAATAGCACTTAAAATTTTGAAATATGAAACTATCTATTATCGGAGCAGGATACGTCGGACTTGTCACGGGAGCGTCGCTGGCAGAATTAGGACATGATGTAATAATCATGGATATTGACCGCGCGCGAATAGAAAAATTAGATAAAGGCATTATCCCGATTTATGAGCCAGGGCTTGACCGCTTGATTAATAAGAATTCCGAGAGCATCAGTTTTACGACTAAAATGGATGAAGTAATCCGGGAGGCGGATATTCATTTTATCTGCGTTTGGACTCCTCCCCTAAAAGACGGAAGCGCTGATTTGTCAGCAGTGCGCGCTGTGGCTCGTGATTTAGGAAAAGCATTTGCTAAGCGAAAAATTAAAACGCCTATTATTGTGACGAAAAGCACTGTTCCTGTTGGAACTGGAAAAGCAATACGCCAGATTGTAAGAAAAGAATATAAAAATGATTTTTCAGTTGTATCAAATCCTGAATTTTTAAGAGAAGGCCAAGCAGTTGCTGATATGATGCATCCTGATAGAATCATTGTTGGGTCAAATGATGAAGAGTCAGCAAAAACTGTGGCATCTTTATATCAGGATTTGCGAGCTCCAATAATTATTACTGATATAGCCACAGCTGAAATGATAAAATACGCGGCTAACGCGTTTTTGGCGACAAAAATTTCTTTTATAAATGAAGTCGCGAATGTTTGCGATTTGGTTGGAGCTGATGTTGAGAGCGTTGCTGAAGGAATTGGAATGGACAAGCGGATTGGCAAGTCATTTTTAAAAGCTGGCATGGGATATGGCGGATCATGCTTTCCGAAAGACGTGCGAGCTTTGCAGCAGTTCGCGAATCATAATGGATATGATTTTAAGCTTCTCAAGTCAGTGATTGAAGTAAATGAGCAGCAAAGGCAGATGGTCGTGGAAAAATTGATAAATAATCTTGTAACTCTTAAGAATAAAAATATTTTTATTCTTGGTCTTGCGTTTAAGGCGCATACTGATGATGTGCGCGAGTCAGGCGCGATTGATCTTATAATTCGCATTCAAAAGCAAGGCGCTAAAATTCGCGCGCATGATCCTTTAGCTCTGCTGAACGCGCGGCGCGATTTGGATGATGAAATTAAATTTGTCGCGCAGCCCTATCAAGGAGCGCAAGGAGCTGATGCGATTGTGATTGCGACTGAATGGCCGGAATTTCGGGATTTAGACTGGTCTGTTATAAAAAAGCAAATGAGAAATCCTTTGATAATTGACGGTAGGAATCTTTTAGATCCGCGCCAGATGCGCTCTCATGGATTTATTTATGAAGGTGTTGGGAGAAGATAGTATGAAAACAATTGTCATTATTCCAGCTCATAATGAAGCGCGAAAGATATATAATGTTGTGCAATCTGTTATATCCAGAGGATATGATGTTGTTGTTGTTGATGACGGCTCTTCTGACGCGACAGCAGACGAAGCGCGCCGCGCAGGAGCGGTTGTTCTGCAACATTATATAAATCGCGGATATGGAGCTGCTTTAGAAACTGGAAATGCGTGGGTTTTACAGAGTGATTATGATATAATTGTGCATTTTGACGGAGATGGCCAGCACAATCCTGATGAAATAAAGAATCTTGTTAATCCAATTGTGCGCGAGAAAGTTGATGTTGTAATTGGGTCGCGATTTATTGGGAATGCTCAATCAATGCCTATTCTGCGGCATGCGTTAATCAAACTAGCAATTATTTTTACTTGGATATTTTCCGGAATAAAATTATCAGACGCGCATAATGGATTTCGCGCTTTCTCGCGTCGCGCGCTAGAGGTCATTGAATGTCGTCAAGACAGCATGTCATACGCGTCAGAAGTAATTGACCAGATCGCGGAGCATAGATTGCGGATAGGCGAGATGCCTGTGACGATTGAATATACTGACTATTCAAAATCAAAAGGAGAAGGTAATATAAAGAAGATATTAGTTGGCATGCGATTTATCTGGGGAAAAGTGATTAAATAATATCGCGTAGGTGTTCGTGTATATAAATTTTTTCGCTCCGAAGGGGTCGCATTGCGTTCCATCATTCTCGCTCAAAAATTTACATACCCTGCACACCTTATCACGTTTATTCTTATGCTAATACAAATTATTACAATTATTGTAGTGCTATTCCTGCTTACGCGCATTGGAAGCAAATTAAAGCGCAAGGAGATTACTTTAAAAGAAGCTTTTTTCTGGGGGGCGCTTTGGTTCGCGGTTGGGATTGTGGTTTTATATCCTCAGCTTGCGGATAAAGCAGCGTCATACATTGGCTTGCAAACTGCGACTGGAATTGATTTGGTTGTGTATATCGCGGTTGGTTTGGCGTTTTATCTGATATTTAGATTATTTATCCATATTGAGAGAATAGAGAGAAATATTACAAAAATTATAAGGCACATCGCGTTAAAAGATGAACATGATAAATAAGATTGCAATCATAATAGTGACATTCAATGGAAGCAAGTGGATTGAAAAATGCCTTGCTTCTGTTTTTAAAACTACCCCCCTTCATTCCCACCCTTATCAAGGGGGGGAGACAGGGGGGGTTAGTGTGATTGTTGTTGATAATGCTTCAGATGACAATAGCGCGGACATTGCGCGCAATTTTAAGGATGAGTATGGTCGTAGTGTTGGACTAATTCAATTGAAAGAGAATACTGGTTTTGTGGGTGGAAACAATGTCGGCATCAAGCATGCGATCAAGTTCGGATGTGATGCAGTGATTTTATTAAATCAAGATACTGAAGTTGAGCCAGATTGGCTGGATGAGTTGGTAAAAGTTGCTGATTCGCAGGATGTCGGAATTGCGCAGGCAATGATGCTTCTAGGAAATGAGCGTGATTTGATTAATAATATTGGCAATGCAATGCATTATCTTGGTTTTGGGTTTGTAAAGCATTATCGCGAGAAAGCAAATCAATGGCTCAATCGGGTTGAGCCATTGGAAATAGGGTATGCGTCTGGGGCCGCAATGTTGATAAAGCGCGAAGTATTGGAGAAAATTTCCCCACCTGCCTGCCGTGCCCTGTCGAATGACTGGGGAGCAGGGGATTCAGGGGGGGAGGGAGTGTTTGACGAAAAATTCTTCGCATATCATGAAGACCTTGATTTATGCTGGCGCGCGCGATTAGCTGGATACAAAATCATGCTCGCGCCAAAGGCAATTGTGTATCATTATTACGAATTTCATCGCAACAAAGAAATGTTTTATTGGACAGAGAAAAATCGCTGGGCATGTCTTTTGCAGAATTATCAGCTTGGAACTTTGTTGATTCTTGGACCAATGCTGTTTATTATTGAGTTGATGATGATTTTATACAGCACTGCGTCTGGGTGGCTGTGGTATAAATTAAAATCATATGTCTGGATTTTGAAGAACATGCCAGCGATTCTATCAAAAAGGCGTGAAGTTCAGAAGATGCGCTGTGTGAGCGATAAAGAAGTAATCAAGCACATGGATTCCAAGCTTGAATTTTCAGAAGTGAGCAATCCAATTTTGAAGCATATTGTAAGTCC
>JAHJSI010000048.1 GCA_018830465.1 Patescibacteria group bacterium
AATTCTAAAACAAACTAGACACATTGTCAAAGTTCTTAATTTGTTTTATAATTACAAGCGAGCATGAAGCGAAAGCTTGCTTTCATTTCATGCGAGCGATGTAATTACACGCATGTATAATAAAGACTATATGGCGCGAATAATTTCAGTAGTAAACCAGAAAGGCGGGGTTGGGAAGACAACAACATCAATAAATTTGGCAGTATATCTGGCTGCTCTTGGAAAATATGTTCTGCTTGTTGATTTAGACCCGCAGGCAAACGCGACAAGCGGCATTGGGATCAACTATAATGAGCTTAAAAATGGCTTATATGAAGTTTTAAGCGGAAGTACGGACATACGCTCTATAATACAGCAACATGATTTAGATGGCTTAAAAATCGCGCCAGCAACTAGTGCTTTAGCAGGAGCGTCAGTTGAGCTGGTAAATATAGATAGAAGGGAATTTAGGCTTTTAGATGTAGTTGATCAAGTTCGGCATGAGTTTGACTATATTATCATTGATTCTCCTCCATCTTTAGGCCTTTTGACCATAAACGGACTTGTTGCCGCTGATGAAATTTTAATCCCTGTTCAAGCAGAATATTTTGCCTTAGAAGGACTTGGGCAATTAATGAATACAATTAATTTGATAAAAGAAAATATAAAGCCAGAAGTAAAAGTATTAGGCGCGGTTCTTACAATGTATGACAGCAGACAAAAATTATCAGAGCAGGTAATGCATGAATTATACCAATATTTTCCTGATAAGATTTTCAGAAGCGCAATACCGCGCAATGTAAGGCTTGCAGAGTCGCCTTCATTTGGAAAATCAATTTTACATTATGATCCAAAATCAAAAGGAGCGAAAGCATACGAGAGACTTGCGAAAGAACTCCTTGAGATGCATGAAAATTATAAATAATATGACAAAACAAAATTTTGGGCTTGGCCGCGGGCTTAGCTCTCTTATTCCAAATAAAGAACAAGTTGCAAGCGTGCCAGCTGGAACAGATTCTAGTGTTGGACAGATGATTGAATTAGATATTAAAAAGATACAGTCAAACAGGCACAATCCTCGCAAATTTTTTGATGAGGAAAAACTCAAAGAGCTTTCTGAATCAATCAAAGACCATGGAATCATACAGCCTTTAGTTGTTGTTCCAAATACTAATGGAACTTATGAGCTCATAGCAGGGGAGCGGCGCCTTAGAGCGTCAAAACTTGCCGGGCTTGATAAAGTGCCTGCTATAATGCGCGAAGCAGATGAATTAGAAAGATTAGAATTAGCTTTGATTGAAAATATACAGCGCTCTGACTTGAATCCAATTGAAGAAGCTCAAGCTTACCAAAAATTAAATGATGAATTTGGATTAACCCAAGAAGAAATAGGCAAGAAGGTAAATAAAACACGGCCTTTGATTTCAAACGCTATCCGTCTTTTAGGTCTTGCGAGCGAAATACAAAAAGCAGTCGCGGAGCGAAAAATTACAACAGGCCACGCGCGATTAATTCTTGAAATAAAAGACGATGATAAGCGCATGCAGATGTTTAGGAAGATAATAGATCAAAAGCTTAATATCAGCGACACATCCCGCGAAGTAAAGCAAGTTGAAGTTAACAGGCACACAAGAAAGATTATCAAAGATCCTAATATTGAAGAATACGAAAAACAACTTCGCGACAAATTAGGCACAAAGGTAATAATTGGAAGGCGTGGAACCAAGACAGGCCTTATTACAATTGAATTTTACGGCGAGGACGAGTTAAAAGATATTATTTCAAAAATTATTTAGACCTGAATTCTCGTATTGTATCCCAAATGCCTTTTGAGGTGCCTGATTTTATATTGTCTTTTGCTGCTCTTGTTTTTACAAATCTTAGCCAGTCTCGGTTAGGGCCTTTTCTGTTTTTTTCTGTGATAATTTCAACCATATCGCCGCTGCGAAGAGGCCTGTCAAGTGTTGCCAATTGATTATTTATTCTTGCTCCTGTTGCTTTGTCTCCGATTTCCGTGTGTATATGGTACGCGAAATCAATTGGAGTAGAGTCTTCAGGCAAGTCAATGACATCTCCTTTTGGAGTGAATACAAAAATTCTATCCTGGAATACGTCAATTTTTAATGAATCAAGATATTGCTCGCTGTCTTTTAATTCTTGCTGCCATTTTGACAGATCCTGAACCCAATCAAGCTCTTTGTCCAGTTGAATTGAGCCGTGTTCATCATAATTCCAATGAGCCGCGATTCCGTATTCAGCGTCCTTGTGCATTTCCAAAGTTCTTATTTGTATTTCTATTGTTTTGCCATGTTCAAAAAATATTGTTGTGTGCAATGATTGGTATTTATTTGGTTTTGGCTGGGCAATGTAATCTTTAAACCTGTTTGGCACAAATCTCCATTTGTTGTGCACTATTCCAAGCGCTTTATAGCAGTCAGCAATAGTTGGAACCACCACGCGCAAAGCAATGATGTCATGGATTCTGTGCAGTTCATTATTATGTTTTTGAAGTTTTTGATACAAACTCCAAAGGTCTTTGGTTCTGCCTGATATTTCAATGGTTCTGATTTTTTCTTTTCCAAGCTCTTTGCGCACTTTGGCGCACATATTTGAGAGTATTGCTTCGCGGTTTTTGAAATGACTGTCTATTGCTTGTTTTAGCGAAGTGTATTCTTTTGGATATAAATATTTGAATGACAAATCCTCAAGCTTTCCTTTGATTTGCCAAATGCCTAAGCGATTAGCGATTGGCGCGTAAATTTCCAAAGTTTCCCTTGCTATGCGCTCTTGCTTTCTGCCTTCTAATGCTTCAAGAGTTTTCAGATTATGCAGTCTGTCCGCGAATTTTATAAATATAACTCTAATGTCTGACGCCATTGCAATGAACATTTTGCGGAGATTTTCTATGTACCGCTCAATGCCCCTGTATTTTAGTTTCCCGAGATTGGTAATCCCTTCAACTAATTTCGCGACATCTTTTCCAAATTCTTTTTCAATGTCTTTTAACGTCTTATTTGTGTCTTCTGGCACATCATGCAATAAGCCGGCTATTATTGTGTCCTGGTCAAGATGGTATTTTGCCAGTGTGATTGCCGTGTTCAGCGAGTGATTAATATATGACTCTCCATTTTTTCTTTTTTGGCCTTTGTGCGCTTCATCCGCGAAATCAAAAGCCAACCTAACAAGGTCTTTATCAACTTGCAGATTTTCTTGGTTTATTGTTTTGATTAGATCGTTTATTGACGGCATACTTAATTTTTTATTCTGCGTCTTTTATGAATTTGCATTCTTTGCTGGAACATTTGTATGTATCTTTTGGACCGTATACAAGCTGGGAGCCGCATTCTGGACATTTTTCTCCAACAGGTTTTGCAAAGAAAGCTGTTTTGCATGCAGGATATTGGTTGCAGGCGAAAAAGGTTCTGCCTTTTTTAGATTTTTTTTCTATGATTTCACCTTTGCCGCATTCTGGGCAAGTGACGCCTGTTCCTTTTTCAATGTTTTTTATTCCTTTGCAATCTGGATATTTTGAACATCCAAGGAACTTGCCGTATCTTCCATGCTTAACCTGCATAGCAGCGCCGCATTTTTCGCATTTTTCATTTGTTGTTTCCACTTCTTCTGGTTCTCCATCTTCTCCTAATGGCTTTGTGTTCTTGCATTCAGGATAACCTGTGCAAGCTAGGAACCGTCCGAATCTGCCTGTTTTTATAATCATTTCCTTCCCGCATTTGCCGCATTTTTCATCTGTTTTTTCTTCTGTTAAATTTTTTTTATCTAACGTTTTTGTTTTTTCCATAAGATTTTTTTTAAATGGTTCATAAAATTCAGATATTGCCTTTTCCCAATCAAGCTTTCCTTCCGCGATTTCATCAAGCTCATCTTCCATGCGAGCCGTGAATTTGTAATCAACAATTTTTGGGAAATGCTCAACTAAAATATCAATGACAAGAAAAGCAATGTCAGTCGGCTTTAGGCGCCTGTTTTCAATACGATCAACATATCCGCGGTCAATCACAGTGCTGATGGTCGGCGCGTAAGTGGAAGGCCGTCCAATTTCATTTTCTTCCAATGTTTTAACAAGGGACGCGTCAGAGTATCTAGCTGGGGGTTCTGTAAAATGCTGATTAGGATCAATTTTAGCTGGATCAACTTTTTCATCCTGCTCAAGTTCTGGGAGAATATCTTCTTTTTGAACTGCTTTATAGATTTTCAAAAATCCATCAAACTTGATTGTTTGGCCTGTTGCCCGGAATGTGTATGTTGCGTCTGTTTTCGCGCTTACATCTATAGATGTGTTATCCATTATTGCTTCTGGCATTTGAGACGCGACAGCGCGCCTCCAGATTAAATCATATAATCTGTGCTGGTTTTTATCTAAACTGTGATTAATTATATCAGGGCTTTGAGCGGCTTCCGTGGGTCTGATTGCTTCATGCGCTTCTTGAGCTGTTTTTGATTTTGTTTTAAATACTCTTGGCTTGTCTAATATATATTCTTTGCCAAACGTTTTTTCTAAATACTGCTTTGCATCGCCCAAAAATTTGCTGGATAAATTCAAAGAGTCAGTGCGCATATATGTGATATATCCTTGCTCATACAATTGCTGCGCTACGCGCATTGTCTGCTTTGATGAAAATCCTAGTTTTCTGTTTGCTTCTTGCTGAAGAGTTGAAGTAGTAAATGGGGCATATGGATTTTTTTCGGTTTCTTTTTTCTCAATGCGCGTTATTGTATAATCTGCGTCTTTCAGGGCGTCCATGATTTGTTTGGCATGCTTCTCATCCGCAATTTCAAATTTATCCAAAGATCCTTCGTTTATTGAATGAAGCTTTGCAGAAAAATATCCTTGAGGAAGATTTTTTGGGTCAAGAGTCGTATTTGCGTCTATAGAGACGCCCCCATGGGGCGTCTTTACAAAGATAGCATCAATGGTCCAATATTCTTTTGCTTCAAATTGCTTGATTTCACGCTCTCTCTCAACAATTAATCTAACTGCGACTGATTGCACTCTGCCAGCGCTAAGGCCGCGAGCGACTTTTTTCCAAA
The DNA here is from genome assembly GCA_018830465.1 of Patescibacteria group bacterium. Taxonomy (GTDB): domain Bacteria; phylum Patescibacteriota; class Patescibacteriia; order UBA2169; family UBA2169; genus CG1-02-41-12. The sequence continues at coordinate 5,029 of JAHJSI010000048.1, forward strand.
GAAAAGGTGATAGCTCATATCCAACTAATCTATCTAAGATTCTGCGCGCTTGCTGTGCGTTTACTCGCTGCATGTCAATGTCGCGCGGATTCTTTAAAGATTCATCAATTGCGGATTTTGTAATTTCATGAAAAGTAATTCTTTTTACTTGTTCTTTTTTTGGTTTTAATAGCTCAACTAAATGCCAAGCAATTGCCTCGCCTTCTCGATCTTCGTCAGTTGCGAAGTAGATATATTTACTATTTTTAGCTGCCTTTTTTAAATCAGCAACAACTTTTTTCTTATCCTTGTCTTCCACAACATATGTAGGAGTAAAATGGTCGTCAACATCAATACCCATCTCCTTTTTAGGAAGATCTCGTATGTGTCCGAATGATGATTTGATTATGTATCCTTTTCCAAGAAATTTTGTGATTGTCTTGGCTTTAGTTGGGGATTCTACGATTACAAGATTTGACATGTTTCTCTATTGTTTAATATAAATTTTTCTTTTATCCAATATTTTCGCAATTTACCTGTTAAATAAAGCGAGCCAGTGATGAGAAGCGCGTCATTTGTGCGCAGTTTTTTTATTGTCTGCTTCAATGCTTTTAGCGAATCATGTTGAATGGATTTCTTTTTAAGTTTTTTGGCGTCAGCCAAAGGCTGGTCAGCCTCTGGCTGAAATTTTGAAAGTGTTTCTGGGGCATAAGATGTCCTGTCCGCGGTTTTAAATTCAGTAAATACTATTTTATCTGAATACGGAAGTATTATGCTGATCATTTTGCGCGCGTCTTTTGTATTGCTAGCAGCAAAGATAGTATATAGTTTATCATATGTCAAATTTTTTAGGTTGTGGACAACGCTTTTCATCTTGTCTGGATTATGCGCGCCATCAAGTATAATTAATGGATTTTTTTGCATGATTTCAAAGCGGCAAGGGAGAAGTTGTGTGCTTTTTATTGCAGATGAGATAATATTATTTTTAATGCCAATGTGTTTGGCAATTGCTTTAGCTAATGCTTTGTTTGCTAATTGGAATTTATTGTCTGATTTAATATGATGATATGATGTTTTTTTGCTTTTACAGATTTGTTTGAAGATTTTTAGAATATGAGGTCTTTTTTCGGTTGTGAAGAAATGCGTATTTAATTTTATAATTCCTGCTTTTTCTTTCGCGATTTTTGGCAATGTCTTTCCAAGAAGATGCGTATGGTCTAATCCAATATTTGTGCAAGCGCTGATTGATTTTTTAATAATATTTCCAGCGTCATATCTTCCACCGCATCCAACTTCTAAAATTACGTAATCGCATTTCATTTTTTTGAAATATAGAATAGAGAGCGCGAAAAAGATTTCAAAATAGCTTGGCCTGCCGTATTTATAATTTTTTTCTCCGCCCAAGGAGGATCCGCATTGGGCGGACATGTCATTTATAATAGGTTTAACTTCATCAACAAGTTGCGCGAATACAAGAGGATCAATGAGCTTATCATCAACCTTAATTTTTTCAATCGAAGTTGTGCAGTATGGGGAAGTAAAGGAGCCAACTTTAAACCCTGCTTTATATAATATGTTATGCAGATACGCTACAGTAGAGCCCTTGCCTGATGTGCCGCTTATGTGTATAAAGCGAAAACCTCTCACAGGATTGTGGAGGCGTTTTATCAATTCTTGGGTACGTTTTAAGTATTGCTCTGGCTGCGCGCTGTGCTTTTTCATGTATGCCTGGTCATGCGCGCTTGATGCGAGAGTTTCCAGATATTTGACAGCAGAGTAATATTTTTTAAATGATTTAGTCATGTTATTCTCGTTTGTCTTTTCGCAGCCACCAGACTAATCCATATACCAGAGGAGTGTCTATTAACGCGAACGCGACTTTGAAAAGCCAGTAGGGGATAATTAATGAAAAGATTGATAGTTTCTGCCGAGTTGAAATTTTCATAAGATATAAGTTAGCGCGCTAACGCGTATTTCATCGCGCCTATGTGTTTTACTTTACCTTTCATTTCCATAAGCGTTAATGTTGCATTTATAGCGCTTGTTGGCATTTTAGTCAAGCGCGTGAGCTCATCAGCGTGGATTGGCTCAAGTGATAAGTGTTCTAGAATTTTTGCCTCGTCCGCGCTGTCCGCGGTTATTTTTTGAGCCGCGATATAATCAGTTGCTTGCTTCAGATTAAGAGCGTCTAAAATGTCTTGAGCGTTTGTGACTGGATGAGCTCCCATTTTTATTAAATTATTCGTGCCAAAAGATGTCTCGCTTGTAATTGTGCCTGGCACCGCGAAAACTTCTCTGTTTTGATCTAAGGCATGGCGCGCTGTAATTAAGGCGCCTGATTTTTCCGCTGCTTCTACAATAAGAGTTCCAAGCGATAGGCCGGAGATTACTCTGTTGCGCTGTGGAAAATGCTGTTTATATGGAGGAGTGCCTATTGGATGCTCTGATATAATGCATCCTCCTGTGTTTATTATTTTTTCTGAAAGCATTCTATTATGAACTGGATAAATATTTATTTTTTCAATCCCGCACCCTAAAACAGCGACTGTTTTTCCGCACGCGTCTAAACATGCTTGATGAGCTATCGCATCAATTCCCAAAGCTAAGCCGCTTACAATTATAATGCCGTTTCGCGCGAGTTCTGATGTGATTATTTGCGCTGCTTGTTTTCCGTATTCTGAAAATTTTCTTGAGCCAATCACTGCTAAAAGAAAATCATCATCATTAGGCAAGGCGCCTCTATAGAATAGGGTAGGAGGCGGATCATAAACTTCTTTTAAAAGTTTTGGATATTTTTCATCTTCTAGCGTGAGTATTGTAATTCCTTCTTTTTCATGATTTTCCATTTCTTGGTCTAAATTAATCTCCGCGCGCATGCGAATGAATTCTGCAATGCATTTTTCACCAAATCCAAGTTGCTCTAACTTGGTCATTGGAACATTCCACGCATCTTCTAAAGATGAGCAAAATTTATATAATTTACTGAATCTTTTTGGGCCAATGCATGGAATTTTGGCTAATCCTAGCCAGTATTTTGTGTTTTTGTTTGACATTTTTTATGTTTGTGGTATAATATTGGACATTAACAATCAAGAAATATCCTATTCAATCTTTCATGCGCAAGGAGAGACTCATGACAAAGAAAGAAAAGGCGCAAGCGATTGCAATGCATTCCGCGATGCAAGAGGCAGGAATTTCAGCAAACATGATTCTCAAGTTTGCCACAACGCCAGAGGTCCATGGATATTATAGGGGTCTGTTTCTCGCTAGCCATCGCCAGTCAAACCCCTATATCCTCATTCGCAAGATTGAGGAGCGCAAGAAGAATGGCTTGCGCATGAACCAGCGCAGACAGCCGACAGCTCGTTCAATCCATCGGACTCGCCTTGTCATTGAGAGGCACAAGAACGGCCAACAGCTCGCACTTTTCTAAGATCCCTGGGATTATATCACAAGAGAGGCATCCAGAAAATCGGATGCCTTTTTCTTTTTACAATTGCTTTACGCATATTTCCAGTTTTTTCATCCAATCAGAACCAAGGTCTTTTTTTGGCACTTTTATTTTTTCTGTTCCATACTGCCAATGCGGACATTTGTCCAGAATTTTAGCAAATATTCTTGGCTCAATCGGCTTTAAGGTTTGCAGAATAATATATTGCTCTTGAGAAGCAGAAGATGTAAAAGCTGTATCAATCGCGCTTATGCCAGCTTGCTTTCCAAGAATTTTAAGAGAGAAAATATAGAAAAGATTTTCAATCGGCTTTGGAAGCGCTCCATCTTTCTGGAGTTCATTTTTTGCGCGCGTGATCTCATCAATAGAATCAATCAAAGCCCATTCGTGATAAAGCTCAATTCGTTTTTGCTTGTCTTTCTCAAAGAATTTAGGAATCCTTGCTTCAATAGGCAAGTCAACAGAAATATCAGACAGCATTTCACTTGGCGCGCCTGATTTGATTTCTTCAACAGCATTATTCAGCAAGCGAAGATACAATCCTAATCCAATTGACTTCACATGCCCATGCTGGGCTTTTCCTAGAACATTTCCAACGCCTCGAATCTCCATATCAGCTTGGGCAATATCAAAACCTGCCCCAAGTTCTTTCGCGGCTTCTAAAGCTCGCAAGCGTTTTTCCGCTCCACCAGTTAATTTTTGCCTTCTGAAGAAAAAGTAAGCATATGCCTGCCTTGATCCTCTGCCGATTCTTCCGCGAATTTGATGCAATTGCGATAGCCCGAATTGAACAGCATTATCAACAATTAAAGTATTAACATTAGGAAGGTCAACTCCGTTTTCAATAATAGTTGAGCAAACAAGAACATCAATTTTTTGCTTGTCAAAATCATGCATTTGTTTAGCCATTTCCTGCTCTGGCATTTGTCCATGAAGCATTCCAATTTTTATTTTTGGCAATAAATCCTGAAGTTCCTGCTTTTTAAGGTGCATTGTCTCAACTTTATTGTAAAGATAATACACTTGTCCTTTGCGTTTTATTTCACCTTGAATCGCTTGGGCAATATGCTTTTGATTATAGGATTCTATAATTGTATTAATCGGCTTTCTTCCGCCGGGAGGAGTGGAAATTGTGGAAATAGCGCGCACTCCTGATACTGCCAAATGCAGAGTTCTGGGAATAGGCGTTGCTGTTAATGTGAGCACATGGGATTCAGAACGAAGTCTTTTTAACTGCTCTTTGTGGTTAACTCCAAATCTTTGCTCTTCATCAATAACAATAAGCCCTAGATTTTTGAATTTAACGTCTTCTGATAAAAGGCGATGAGTGCCGATAATAATATCAATTTTGCCTTTTTTTATTTGATCAATTGTTTTTAACTGCTCTTGTTTTGATTGAAATCTTGAGAGCGCGGCTATGTTAATTGGAAGATTTTTTAATCTGTCAGTAAATGTGTCAATATGCTGCTGAGTAAGAATTGTGGTAGGGGACAGAACAGCAACCTGGAATCCTTCTAAAGCGACTTTAGCGGCAGCGCGGATTGCTATTTCTGTTTTTCCAAAACCAACATCACCGCAAACTAGTCGGTCCATTGGGATTTCATCACTCAAATCATCACAAATTGTTTCAATAACTTTTTTTTGATCGTCTGTTTCAGTATAAGGGAAAGACTTAGCAAGATCTTGCTCAATTTTTTCAGCTCTTGGTATTGCGATTGCTTTTGAAAGCTGGCGTTTTGCCTGGGTATTAAGCAGTTCGCGCGCGTGATGCAAAGTTTCTATGCTTACTTTGCTTAAAGATTTGCCCCAGCCAGAAGAAGACAAGCGGTTCAACGTAGGGTTGGGATCGCCAATGTATTTTTCCATTTTCTCGGCAGATGTGACAGGCAAGAACAAGGCATCATTTTCCGCGTAGCATAGTTTAAAATATTCTCTTGAAATATTGTCAATCTTTTGCTCGACCATTCCATCAAATTTCGCGATCCCATGATCAATATGAACAACATAATCTCCTGTTTGCAGATTCTTTATAAATGAGGTCAGTTTGTATTTTTGTTTTTGTTCGTCTTTGGACGCGAATAATTTTGTTAATTGATGAATGTTTGCCCGCGTAAAATTGATTTCCACATCAGGCGAAGAAGGGAACGGTTCAAAAATAATATATTTGATTGGCGTATTGCAATTATTCTGGACAGGCGGGCGATCAAGAGCTTCTTGTTTAGTTAAAATTATTAAGCGATTATGGCTGTTTTTTGTTTTTAAATGCGTTATTAAATTTAATTTCGCAAATTCATCATCAACCAAAAATAAAATCCGCGATTTGATTTTATCGCTATGATCTATTATTTTTTCAAGCAAAAATGCATGTATTACAGGATTTGTGGGGATTTTTACAACTATTTTTTGCTTAGAATTAAGTTTTTCCGCAATACGCTTAACATCCTCCGAAATATCCGGAGGAGCTTGTCTTTGCTCCATAATTTAATTATATATTAGCGCAAATTCTGTGTATTGACAAGTGTGATTAAGATGTGCTAAAATTTTCTACTATTCTTCTTATTCATCTGCTTGTAGTCCGTCTTGCGCGGGAACCCCTCCTAACCTGCGACGGACATCAAGTCAGGATTAATTGTTTTTACGATTAACCCTGCGCTACAAGCAGATGCATGAGAAGAACCATGTACCGCTCACTCCGCTCAAGTACAGGGCAAGCTAGTAAAATTGGGATGAAAATATTTAGATAGATATAGTTGTTTTCTGTATGCCAGATAGCCATTCATCTATAACCCCTGGAATTTTTTTCAGGGATTTTTTTATAATCTTTTCTCCATCCTTTGTTGGCGACTTTAGAATGTAGTCCTCAGAAGACACGCGCTGTTTGCCTGCTTTTTTTTCCGCAATGCCAATCTTCAATCGTGCCACGCTCTCTGCCCGTAGGGCTTTTAGCACTGACTGCATGCCTTGGTGTCCGCCTGATGAGCCATCTGGACGCAGGCGCAGTGTGCCTATCAGCAGATCAATATCATCATAAATAATCAAAATATCTTCTTTCTTGATTTTATAATATCTTGCAATCTTGCCAACGGCATCACCGGATTTATTCATAAAGGTCTGCGGTTTTGCAAGAATTACTTTTGTTTTTCCAATTTTTTCTTCCACAACAAGAGCATTGAATTTGTCATCTTGTTTAAAGCTCTTTTTGTCCGCAAGCATGTCAACAGCATGAAATCCAGTATTGTGGCGCTGTTTTTCGTGTTCTTCACCTGGGTTTCCTAATCCAATTATTAGTTTCATAAAATTATCTCCTTATATTCTTTGTGACTAATCTTCTGTGCCTGTGCGTCACGCGTTTATGCCTTGGTTTTATTGTTTCCATTTCTTCTTTTTTTATCTCGCGCTGCTTTACTGTAAGTTTAACAGGTACGCCTTCAAAATCAAATTTTTCCCGCAAAGAATTTATTAAATACTGCTGATATGATTTCGCAAGAGAGGTTTTGTTCGGAATTTCAAGCAAGAAAGACGGTGGATTTGCTTTTGTCTGCTTAAGATAGAGCAAACGAGGCCTGCGAGTTCCTTTTCCAATAGTTGGCTTGCGTTTTTTGACAGCGCTCTTTATAAATTTATCAAGCGCGTTATCAGTTATTTCTCTTTCAAGGTTTGTTTTGATATTTTCCGCGAGAGATAGGATTTCTTTTGTGCGCTTGTTTTCTATCGCGCTTGTGAAAATAATAGGAACCCATGAAAGATTTGGGAAAGATGAATCAATATATTGCTTGTATTTGTTTATTGTGCCTTCATCTTTGTCGGCAATTAAATCCCATTTGTTGGCAATTATAATAAGGCCTTTACTCATGTCTTCAATTTCACGCGCAAGCCGATGGTCTTGTGATGTAAGATTTTCTGAAATATCAATAATCAACGCGACAACATGGGCGCGCTCAATCGCGGCCATTGATTTATTAATGCTTAAATGCTCAATTTCATCTCCTTGTTTTGTTTTTCTGCGAATTCCAGCAGTATCAATAACTGTGTATGCAAAGTCTTTATACGTTATTTGAATATCCTGCGAATCGCGAGTTGTGTGCGGAGTTTCTGATACAATCATGCGATCCTCTCCGTATATGCTATTTAGAATAGATGATTTGCCAACATTCGGCTTTCCAATTAAAGCAAGTTTGATATCTGAATCTTTTTCATCTTGTTTTTGTTCTGGAATTAATTTTACAACCTCGTCAAGAAGATCTCCAATTCCAGATCCATTGATACTTGAGATAAGATGCATTTTAAGGCCAAGTTTTTCAAATTCATGCGCGTTAGATCTTCGTTTTGCATTATCGCATTTATTTACAACAAGCAATATCGGCTTTCCAAGCTTTCTTAATTGCTTAATTATGCGCGCGTCGTCGTCAAGAACCCCAACATTGACATCAACCATAAATAAAATTACGTTAGCCTTTTTTTGCATGCTAGTTGCATGCTTGATTATCAATTCATGATAAACATCGTCTTTTTTTGGATCCAAGCCGCCAGTATCAATTATTATAAACTGTTTGTCGCGCCAGAAAACTTCAGCATCAAGAACATCTCTGGTTGTTCCAGATTCTGGCAATACAAGAGCTTGGTTCTTTTCTACAATTTTATTAAAAAGAGATGACTTGCCGACATTGCTCCGACCCACTATTATTATTTTAGATTTCATACGTTATCTTCGCCGACAATTATAAGCAGATCAGCGTCAACAGGAGTTATGAATTCAGGAATATTAGATGATATGTTCGCGTTCAAAGCTTCTTTGATTTTTAGCATGTCATTTGACAATTCTTGATCTGATAAATTATATATCACTGTTTTTTCATATCCTCTTTGCTGGGCATTAGAAATATTCGCGATATCAAAAGATAATTTTCTCAGTTTGTCGGCAGTTCTTGCGGCCAATCCTTCGTGATTGGTTCCATTTTGAATTATGACGCGCAAAAATGAATCTTTTTGCTCATTATTTTTTTCTGATATTGCGCCTTGCTTAATTATATTCTGGGCAGCTAATTTTATTTCCGAAAAATCGTCAGCGCCCATTCTTGGCCTTAAAAGATATGAACCTTCTTCAGTCTGGTCAACCATCAAAAGACCGCCTGCTTCCGCGTTTAACACGATTTGATTTAAGTTTTTTAGATCAATTTCGCCTCCTATATCATACAGTCTGAAAAGTTCCCATATTTCCATATTAGTTTCTATATGCTTTCCAATAATTTCCGATATTGCAAGAATTTTATTTGGATTCAATAGTGTGGACATTGCCAATACTCTTGCTTGCAAAGCTTTTAGAATCTGCTGCTGCCTTCTCGCGCGCGCGAAATCGCTTCCTTCTCCTGCGGTGCCATGGCGCGAGCGCACATACTTAAGAGCTTCGTCTCCCGAGAGATTCTGCCATCCTTCGTCAAAATGAACTGACTCATAGCCAAAGTTTTCATCTGGATATTCATAATCAGTAAAAGAAGCGGGAACCTCAACTCTTATTCCGCCTAAAGCATCTATAATTTTTACAAATCCTTCAAAATCAATTTTTACATAATAATGAATATCAAGGCCGCTAATTCTTTCTATTGTATGCTTTGCAAGCAAAGATCCTGATTGCGGCCTTTTTTCAGCATCTAGAGCGATTCCATACGCGTGCGCTGCATTGATTTTTTGCCATCCAACATCTTTGATTGGAACAATAAGATCTCTTGGAATTGACAGCAGTCCCATTTTTTTATCCACTTGATCAATGCTTGCAATCATTATTGTATCAGTAAGATTTCCTCCGTCATGATTTTCTCCTCCTATTCCAAGCAATAATATATTAATTCTGCCGTCTTCTTCGCCTTTAATTGATTTATTTTCAGAAGATACAAGATGTTTCAACTGGTTAATAACAGACGTGTTTCCAAATTGTTCTGCTATAACATCGCTTGATATGACAGCTCTGGTGGTATATATCAGAGAAAGAAAAATTATGAACACAATAAGTGTTGGCACTATTTTTTTGATTTTTTGCTTCTGCGCTTCTTGGCTCAAGAAATCTATTTGTTGGCGGTTATGCATGAGTATTATAGATTTGTTGCAATCTCTTATTTAGTAATGATACTATTATACAAGATTAGAAGTCTTTAGTAAATAAGTTGCAAATTATTGAAATTTTGCTATAATCATTATCGTTTATGGAGAACAACAAACAAATACCTGAAATAGAGAAAATGATGCAAGAAGAGCCAGAAGTCGGAGCCACCAGCGCTTTGGCGTTTATTGGAGAGCTAATAAAAATAACTTTAATCTCTTTGGCGATTATTGTGCCGGTTCGGTATTTTTTAATAAAGCCTTTTTATGTTAATGGCGCTTCAATGGAGCCCTCGTTTTATAATCATGAATATTTAATTATAGATGAGATTAGCTATAGATTTTCTCCTCCTCAAAGGGGAGATGTGGTTGTATTTAAGTATCCAAAAGATATCAGCCAGTTTTTTATAAAACGAATTATTGGCCTGCCAGGAGAGCGCGTAGTGATCTCTAATGGGGAAGTTGTTGTTTATAATTCAAATTATTTAGAAGGAATGTCTCTTGAGGAGGAATATCTATCTGAGCATATTACAACTTTTGGGGATGTTGATATAGTTCTTAAGGAAGAAGAATATTTTGTTTTAGGCGATAACAGGGCCGCAAGTTTGGATTCAAGAAGGTTTGGGTCTCTTTCAAAGGATTTTATTATAGGAAAAGCATGGATTAGGGGATGGCCTTTGGATAGAATCGGAATTTTGGATCATTATTTTTTTGGATTTTAATTTTAATTATATGTTTAAAGCAAAGAAAGTTAAAGATTCTAAGCAAGAACCGAAAAAAATTAAGCGCGCTTCCAAGCATTCAGCCATTCTTAGAGGATTTAAAGATATTCTGCCTGAACACATGTGCTATTGGCAGCATGTTTATAATCTAGCGCATAAGTTATTTTTTGATTATGGGTATGGACAAATAGAAGTGCCGCTTTTAGAACAAACTTCTCTTTATAAAAGAACAATAGGAGAACATACAGATATCGTTACAAAAGAAATGTTTACATTTGAAGACAAAGGAGGCGATAGTGTTTCTTTGCGTCCTGAACTCACTCCTGGAATTGCTCGAGCATATGTTGAGCACGGAATGCTGAATCGACCACAGCCAGTTAAAATGTACAGTATTGGACCTTTGTTCAGATATGACAGGCCCCAAGCAGGACGGTTTAGGCAGTTTCATCAGTTAGATATGGAAATAATTGGAGATGAAAATCCCATTGCTGACGCTGAAATAATTTTTTTGTCATATTTATTTTGCAAAAAGCTTGGGATTGATGTTGTAATGCATATAAATAGTTTGGGCATGCCAGAATCAAGAGAAGAGTATATAAAATTGCTAAAAGAGTATTACAAGCCAAAAAGGCGTCTTTTGTGCGAAGATTGCAAAAAGCGGCTTACAAAAAATACCTTGCGGCTTTTGGACTGCAAAGAGCCGTCATGCCGAGATTTAACTCAAGAAGCGCCGCAGCTTATTGATTATCTTGACGATGAATCAAAACAGCACTTTGTTCGCGTTCTTGAATATTTAGACGAATCAGAAGTTCCTTATGAATTAAATCCATTTATTGTTCGAGGACTTGATTATTACAATAGAACTGCGTTTGAGATAATGCCGGTTTTTGAAAAAGCAGAGGAAGATAAAATTCCTCAAGCTATTGGAGGAGGTGGAAGGTATGACCAGCTTATAGAATTGATTGGAGGCAGGCCTGCTCATGGAGTTGGAATGGCGTTTGGTTTAGAGCGTTTGATTGATGTTGTTCATAAGTCTAAAAAGGATAGTGTGAAAAGAAAAAGGCCTCAGGTATTTTTAGCGCAGCTTGGAGAAGAGGCGGCTAAAAGAGCTTTTCCTCTTTTTGAGCGATTAAGAGAATCAGGAATTTGTGTCCGAGCAAATTTTTCAAAATCAGGCCTAAAACAGCAATTGGAAATCGCGGATAAATTAGGCGTTGTGTATTCTGTCATACTTGGACAAAAAGAGTTTTTAGATGAAACAATTATTATTAGGGATATGGAGAACGGAATTCAAGAAGTTGTTGACCTTGAAAAGATTGTTGATGAACTAAAGAAGAGGTTGAAGAATCACGAATAATATCCATTGACAGTATTTGTATATTTTGATACATTAAACATAATAATTGTTTAGATTTTTATTTTTATTTAAGACAAGTTTTTAATTGATTAAAACATGCCAATTACTATAAAGAAGAGAGACAATGAACCAAATGAGCGCCTAATTAGGCGTTTTTCTCGAAGAATCCAAACTAGTGGATTATTGCTTCGCGCTAAAAAAAGACAGTATTTTGAGCACAGAAAGAATAAGAACCACCTAAAACGCGATGCTCTTCGAAGACTTATGATGCGAGCTAAAGATGACTATTTGAGGAAAATAGGCATGCTTGAAGAAGACACTTATGGACGAACATTCAAAAGCCGTACATTCAAGAGGAGTTAATTTTAGCAATTTATGAAGCTTGTCGAAAAATTAGATAATGATTTTAAGTCAGCGCTTAAGAACAAGGATGCTGAAAAGCTTTCTATATTTCGTCTTGTACGCTCAAGCATAAAGAATCTTGAAATTTCAAAGCACGGAGAAGCTTCTGATGAAGATGTCATAGAAATTCTGCAGCGCGAGATAAAACAGCACAAAGAATCAATTGACGCGAATAAAACTGCAAAACGCAAAGATGAAGTAAATCGTCTTCAAGCTGAAGTTGAATTACTGCAGCCGTATTTGCCAGAGGGAATTTCTTCTGACGAGTTAAAAGACGTGGTTGAGTGCGCGATTGCTGAAATACAAGCAGTTGATGTGTCTGATATGGGAAAGGTAATGGGTAAAGTAATGCCTCAGGTAAAAGGACGTACGACTGGAGATGAAGTTAATCAAATGGTTCGCAATCTTCTTCAAAATAACAAAAATTAATAATAAAAATTATGTCGAAATCAGGAAAATTTGTGTTGGGTGCTCTATTGGGCGCTGCTGCTGCTGCGCTTTTAACTCCTATTGCGGGAAAGAAGACAAGGCAAAAATTGCAAAAAACCGTTGAAAAAGTTAAGTCTGATGAAAGAGTTAATCAGATTATTGAGAAAGGTTCAGAGATTTTCGAGAAAGCAAAAGACGCGGCAGGAGAAAAAATAAACCAACAAACCAAAACTAAAAGAAAATAATTTAACATGCGCAAATTGAGCAAAGTTTTTTTGCAGAATCATCTGAAAGCGCGTTTGATGCTGGCTATTTTGTCTTGTTTTTTTATAGCAGGCTTTTTTGTTGTGAATGCAGATTCTTTGGTTTTTAATATTGCATACGCGCAAGGCGACAATTATGGCTTGGACAGCGGATTTCAGGAAGTAGCGATTCAATCAGACAGAGATATAAAGCAGATTATTGCTTTGATTATAAATATATTTCTTGGATTTCTTGGGATTATCGCGGTTATTTTGATTTTGTACGCGGGATACATGTGGATGACTGCCGGCGGAAATGAAGAAAAGGTTGCTCAAGCTAAATTAATTCTGCGCAATGCTGTGATTGGCTTGGTAATTGTTTTGTCTAGCTGGGCAATCGCGTCTTTCGTAATTAGCCGTTTGAGCGATGCTACAGGTGGTGGTGGTGTTGGAACTTGGTGTTCTTCTGATCCTGCGCCTTCGTGCGTTCCAGATAATGCTAAATGCGCGCTAGGTTTGTATTGCGATGGTTCATGCGTGTGTCGGTTTGCCGGCGGAGGCGGGGGTCTTGGCGATAATTTTGAAATTAAGAATTTCCAAACAGCGCATGATGGCCCAACGCCAGATGATGATGTATATCTTTGCAGTAGTGTTGGAACAATTTTTAATGAAATGCTTATTGATCCGACAGTTCAAAATGCATGGAGCGATGATACTCTTGAAATTAGGCGAATAGATGACAATGGAACCGCGGTGGATGAAAAAATGTCAGCAAACATGCAAACAGCCAGCAATATTATTGATATAAGCCCCACAGAAGCAGGTCTAGACAATAATCAATGGCCTGAGTATAGCAAATTTGAAGTCCATATTCCTAAAACAATAGAAGGCATATCAGGAAGGACTTTGAGCAATTGCCTGCCGCCAGCGTGCAATGATAGAGTTGCTTATTATTCTTGGGAATTTTTTACAACTGATAAAGATGATGTGCAAGATCCATATCTTGTTTCAACATATCCTGAAATAACTCCGGAGAATAATAATGTTAATCGGAAAATGACATTTAGTTTGGTATTTTCAGAATCAATAAAAACTGTCAGTTTTCTTGATGGAGATACTTTTAAAACAGGCCAGACTAATATTATAGTTGAAGAAGCAGCGAGCGGCGCAATAATTCCTTCGGATCAATTTTTTGCGCGAGTTACTGATGATGGAATTTATTTTAGTTTGAAAGATACTTATGTTGCGTCTTATGATGGTTTGCTTGGACATTTTGATCCATATACGCGTTATAAAATTACTGTTCAAGGAATCAAAGATCTTTGCAATAGAGATATGACATTTCAAGGACCATGGTTTTTTACCACAAACGGCGTGACTGCTGGAGTGCAGGGAGTGTATCCTCCTAATGGATTTAATAATACATGTCCAAGTTCAGAAACATTTATTCAGTTTAGAACTTCAATGTATGATATAACAACTGACTCATGCGCTGTTGGAAATAGCTTAGTGCAGGGTGGTTTAGGAATTTCTGAACGCACTGCTTTTAATGTCGCATTAACAGGACAAGAAGGCGGAGATTTTCCAGTAGCAGGATGGGATCCTGAGAATCCGAATAAATATTGCAGAATGTATGAATTCGCGCCAATTTCTAACTGGCTTGGCATTGGGACTGCTTATAATCCAAAAGTCACTTATAAAATTTCGCCTGATGCGAGTCCTGTGACATTTAACCAAGCAGATGATGAATGGGAATTTACTGTTGTGCCAGAGGACCAGTGCGCTTATCCGCCGTATATTACAAGCATAAGCCCTACTAAAGGAGCTTGGGGGCAGTGCGTTACTATTAGAGGCAGGCATTTTGGAACAGGGCCTGTTGCTGATCCGCCTGGGGCATATTCAAAATTAAATCTAGAAGAGCATAGCACAAATCCTGCTTACCGAGAGAATCGAGGAGTTGATGTTACGGATCCAGCAATAATAACCTTTTGGGAATCTGGCGCGGGAAAAGATGGCATTTATTGGACAAGCGCTTCTAATTGGACAGAAAATTATATTGTTGCTGATGTAGAGGACTTGAAATCAACATCTCAATTGCACCAGGATAAAGATTTAGATGTTGATGTAAGAATTAGCTCTTATATAGATCTTGATGACAATGGAACTAAAGAAACAGAATTGCCTAGCAATACTATTCAATTTTTAATCGATGATTTAAATTATATAGGACCTTGTCTTTATAATATTAGGCCTGAGCGCGGTTATTGGGGAGATAAAGTGACGCTTACAGGACGTGATCTTGGTTCAGGCGTTGATCCTGATAAAGTAACATTTTATAATGGTTTAGATTTGAGCGCTTCCACTATTCTTGGTGATAGCGGCACATGGACATCCAGCGAAGTTAGAAATATTATTGTGCCTGAATATGCTTTTCAAGATCCCGCGGGAGACCAAGAGGTTTTTATTACAGTTAATGGAGTAGATTCAAACTGGCTTGATTTTGATATTAGCGCGGGCAAAGGCGACACATGCTCTTCTGTGCCAGCTTCTTGCTCTCCAGAACCAAGTATTTGCGGTTCTGGGCTAGAGTGCCGATTGCCAAGTGAGCCAGAGGAATGCACATGCCAAATTCCAGACAGATTAATAATTCGCAACCCTGCTCCAAGCGCGTGCGCTGATTCATGTACTAACGCGGTAATTAGTTTTGAAATAACAAAGAATATTAATACAACAACAGCTGATAATACTACTATCAAACTTTTACAGTGCGCTGATGATAATTGCGTATGGGCTGATGGAACTGATGTTTCAATTACTCCAACGCCTGCAAGCAAGAGAGTGGAAATAAATCATCAATTAAATATTAATAAATGGTATCGAGTTGCTGTTTTAGGCGGAGCTAGCGGATTAAAAGCATCTGATGGAAAAGAAATTTATAATACAAATTTTGATGCTGGAGGAACTCAAGCTTATTCATGGAAATTTAGGACAGGGAATTCTGCTTGCGGAGTATATAGAATAGACATGTCTCCTTCTGGAGGAATATTATATGAAAACAAAAGCTATGAATACACAGCTGTATCATACTCAAGACCTAATTCATGCTCAAGTACAGGCCAGCAGATCGCGGCAGTATTTAATTGGGCAGGTAAAGAAACGACTTCAGATAATGGAGCAAATGATTGTGAGAATAATTCCGCGCACCCAAAGCTTGGCTCAATGAGCCCTGCTTCATCAATAGCAATTTCAACTGCTTCTGTTTTAGCTCTTTCTGTTGGCGCAGAGCTTCCTGCATGGATTTGCGCTGAATCATCTGGAGTATATGGATCAGCTCCTGTAATATTGAAAGCGAGTTGTAAATCTGCCGCGGATTGCACAATTGGCTTGTGCGTTGCTGATTGTGTTGAAGGAATTTGCCAGCCAAAAATTTATCCGGCTCCAGGATTCAGTCCTCAATCTGGAGAGATAGGAACATGGATGACAATTACTGGATGTTATTTTGGAAATGATTGGGGACAAGTGAAAACTGGAGGCACAGATGCTTTGCGGCCTGATGAGGCATTATGCGGAAATACTTGGAGCAATACGCAAATTATAGCAGAAACGCAATCTGATGGCGTGGTAGAAGTTATCCGTATGGGAGATGGACAAAGCGATGATACTAATCCAGCGCAGTTTAATATAACTAGTGATGTATGGCCAGCAATTTGCAGAGTGACTCCTGCACAAGAGAGAATTGGAAGAGTTATTGAAATCAAGGGGCAAAATTTCGGCTTATTTTCTGATTTTCAAACTAGAACTGGTTCAGGAACAGATAATCCATCATATGGCGCGACATACGCAAGCCCGCCGCAATCTGATAAAACCACGGATGAAGTGTCAGAAAGCGCTGGGTGTGCTTCAGGCGGATGGGGACCTGACCATATTTGCATAAGAGTTGTTCAGGGCGCGCCAATTGGAGAAGGAGTCGTAGAAGTTATTCGTGATAATGTTTCAAGCGCTGGATATTATTTTAAAGTCATAGACATTAGCACGCGGCCGCAAGATGCGGAAGATTTATATGTTGCATCATATACTCCTGGAGAAGGAAATTTAGCGTGTCTTAATATGATTATAGAAGTAGGGCTTGTGAACAAGCTTGATGTTGACTCGCTTGATTCAAGCAAATTCTATGTGCAAGAATCAGGCGGTGCGATTATTGAAGGAACAATCCAAGCAGAGATTGGAAGAAATTCTAAATTGCGATTTATTCCATCTGCTCCATTAACAACTAGTACAAATTACAAAATTATACTCAAAGGAGGCACAGGAGGATTAAGAAGTTTATCTGGTGGAATTATTGTTGAGAGTGGTGTTTGTTCACTAACTGGAGGTGATTGTGAAATTGCGTTTAATACAGTTGATAATGCTGGAGATGACATGTGTAAAATATCGCATTTAGAAATTGCGCCGAATTCCCCAGTATTTACTTGCGCGCATGATAATTGCGATAAAGATATTGATTTTACAATGACTGGGCGTCAAACAAAATTTTCAGCTGTTCCTATTAATTTTTATAATCAGCCGGCTTTAAGCAATTCAGATATATTGTGGTCATCAAGCAATGTTGATATCATTGCTGATTCATATAATTCAGGCCAAAACCCTTTGCCATGGGCTAATTTTAGAGTTATGCCGAAAGACGGCAGTTCAATTATTAGAGCATACTCTGAAGATGCGAATGTTTCCGGCTCAACAGAAGCGCGCGTGTTTTTATGCGAGAATCCATGGCCTACTGGTATGGATGTTGACGGAGAGCCATTCCAAGACAGAATTGGATATGATACATCAGAGAATCCAAAAACAAACTTTTCTACATTTTATTGTCGAGACAAGGGAGAGAGCGGAACAGCAGATGATTTGCCAGAAATTTCTAAATCAGCTGAATTTGGCCTCACAACACCAGGAAGAAGCGTTCCTGGGCTTTTGAAGGAAGTATTTTTCACACAGCCATATTCAAAAACATGTATAGAAAGTGATGAAACAGAAAAAATTGGCATATCTTGTTCATCTAGTACTGATTGTGATCCAGGAGGCGTATGCATTGGCGAGATTGACGCGATTGGCATTCGAGTGCTGAAGAATCCAAATAATCTATCTGTAAGCGAATGGTATAATTCTCAGGACTTTGAAAAAGGAAGTCCGAAATCAGTTCAAATTGACAAATTTGACGCCTTACAAGACGGGCGCACAATTTATGTGAGCGCGATTAATGACACAGATATTACACCAGGAACTGCGTCTATTTATAATAATATTTATCTAATTTCAATAAATGACAAAGCTCATCCAGACACTATTGAAATATATAATCAGTTAGTTGAGAACTGGAGATTCTTGGTAAATATCATAGACAATGATGATAAAGAAAAATTACGGCGGGATTTGCAAAGAGTTGATGATGCGTATTATATGGCTAGTGTTATTGAGAATAAGGGATATGCAGTAAAACTTGAGTCAGGCACTAGGATGAAAGGGCATTCTGTGAGTGTTTGGCCTTCATGGGATCAGGCATTAGTTCAAGATTTTGGCGCGTCTTTTCCAAAAGATCCTGTGAATAAGGTATATTGTTCAGATCTATTACAGCCAACCTGCTGGAATGGAAGCAATCTTGTGTGCAATGGAAATTTTCCTGATGGATCTAAATCAACATATTATAGGTATAAATATGTTGAAGGAATCCAGAAACAAGCGATTTTGCAATTTAATCTTGAATATAGCACAAGCGCTGACTGGGCTAATGTATTTGTTGGTCCTGGGTGGACGCCAGGTACAAATGCGTGTGTTAATATGGAATATATAAAAATTTATTAGTTTGTGGTATAATATATTTATGTTTGAAGACGGGCAACAAAATCAAAGTCAAGGCAAAGCAGAGGATATTTTTGCAAGTACTGATACAGGCACAACGCCAGTACCAGCTTCACAGCCTCAAGCCGCGCAAACACCTCAACCTCAAAGCGCTTTAACAAGCGGAAAAATTAAGCCAGCGCTACCGCAAGCAGGAGGAGTTCCATCAGCCCAAGTTTCAGGGGCGCGTGAAACTGGTTTTCCCTTTAAAAAATTTGTAATTATATTTGGAGTTAGTTTCGGAATTATAGCAATCGCGGGCGCTTTGTTTGTTATTTTAAATAACAAAGCATCAGAGTCTTCTATGGAGCCAGTACCAACATTAGGCCAGCCGCAAAATGAGCCTGAAACAGATAATACTCCTGATGAAGACAAAATTCCTTCTGCTGATGAGAAGGATGAAGCAGAAGAACAAGAGCAAGATGAAGGCGGAGTATTAGACAATTTTCAGCAAACACAACAAGACAAGGCATTAAATCCAATCGCCGATGATCTCGCGTCAAAAGACACGGACCAAGACGGCCTAAGCGACGCAAAAGAATTTAACATAGGAACAAATTATAGGCTGGTTGATAGCGATAATGACGGACTCTCTGACTGGGAAGAAGTTTCTATATTTGGAACTGATCCGCTAGACAAGGACTCTGATAATGATTCATATTTAGATGGTGAAGAAGTGCAAAATGGATACAATCCGCTAGGAGAAGGGAAATTATTAAATTTTGAAAAAGCTGAATAAATTATGTTAGGATTTGGAAAAAAGCCTGCCCAAAAAGCAGAAAATAAACAAGATAATAAAAATACGCCAAACACAGCGCCTGTTCCTGTTATTGATATTTCTGATGACAAGTTTACAGTAATGCCAAAACAGTATCTTCCTCAAAAGGGAAAATTTTCTAAAGCCCCAGCTTCTATAAGTGCTGGGCCAGGGCAAGGAATTAATAAAAAGTTTTTAATATTAGGCGGCGCGGCATTATTGATATTAATAATAATTTCAGCGATTTTGTATTTTGTATTTTTCTTTTCAGGAGACACAAGCGCGCCAGTTGCTATAGCGCCTGAAGAAGCCCAGGTTAAAACAGATAGCCCTGCAAAAGATATAACCACAGGCGCAGCAGAACCAGAAATAAAAGAGAAAATAATCACTAGCCAAGCATATGATGATTCAAACGTTTTGATTGGGTCAATAAATATTACAATACCCGCGACAGTTGTTCAGGAATTTGGCACAGGAATCGGAATAACAGTCCTTGCGCCAGAGGATTTGAGCTTGCCAGAAGACATAACAATATTGGGAGGATTGTATTCTGTATATCCTTCTGGAGTTTCTTTTGATGAACCGCTTTCCATTGAAATAATTGTATCAGATGTTCCTCAAGGAGTGAGCCAATCAGACGTGTATCCAGCATATTTGCGCGGAGTTAAATGGCAAGAGTTTGATGACTACCAAGCGCCAGCTTCTGTTACTGGATTTATTTTAACGCTTGAAAAATTTCCAACTGGACCAATTGCCGTAATTTGGAGTCCAGAAGAGGAAGATGATGATACAGGCTCATTTGATTTTATTAAAGCAGTTCCAAGCATTGATACTGATTCAGACGGTCTTACTGATACAGAAGAGGGAATGATTGGAACAAGCTATTTGTCAGTTGATTCAGATGAGGACACTTATCAGGATCTTGATGAAATTTTAAATGGATATAATCCTTTGGTTGGCGGAGGATCTAGACTTGAGGAATCTGGAATATTCGCGACTTATACTAATTTAACATACGGATATCACGCAACTTATCCAGCGCAATGGCTTGCTGATTCATTAGATCAGACAAATAAGCAAGTATTATTCATATCAGAAACAGAAGAGTTCTTTGAGATTTTGATCGAAGAAAATCCTCTTAATACTCCAATAGTTGACTGGTATCGCGCGCAGTCGCCATCTTTGAAAAATGTTGAGCTTGATGTAACTGTTATAGACAAGCGTCCAGCTGTATGGAGTGTTGATGGATTAACTTTGTACGCTTCAAAGGATGGACTTATCTATATTCTTACATATAACAGAGGCACTCGAGATGAAATCAGCTGGCCGAATATGTTTGAATATTTCTATAATAGCTTTGTGTTTGGAAATACTTTTAATGATGCTGGCACGGCAACTACTACGCCAGAGGGCATATAAATAATTTATGCGCATTGTATTTATCAATCAAGTATCTGGCACTGCTCGGATTCCTAGGGCAGTGCTTTTGGCTTTAGCCGCGCGAACACAAAAATTGTTCAAGCAGAAAATGCGTGGAAAGTCATTGTGCGCTGTATTCGCGAGCGCGCGAGAATCAAAAAAATTAAATTCTAAATATCGCGCCAAAAAGCGCGCTACCAATGTTTTATCATTTGAATCAGCAGAAGCTGATGAGTTGGGGGATATTATAATTTGTCCGGAGATTGCGCGCAAGGAATCAGGCGCAATGCGCGCGGGATTCAATTGGTGGGTAAGTTATTTATTTGTGCACGGGCTTTTGCATTTAATTGGTTATGACCATAAAACAAAATCAGAGGAAAACAAAATGGACAAATTAATCCAAAAGATTATATGCGAATAAATATATTTCGGAGGATTAAAAGGGCTGTCTTTGGGCTTGCGTCAGTCATCACTTCTGATACTAGCGTTCGCTCAATGAGCGTGATTGGCATTTTGGTAATTGCTGCTGCTTTCTGGCTTCAAATATCTAGAATTGAATTTATAGTTGTCCTTGTAATTATATTTTCCGTGATTACAATAGAAGGCATTAATACTATTTTAGAAAGGGTGATTGATTTAGTGGAGCCCCGCTACAAAGATATAATAGGAGAGATAAAAGACGCTCTTGCCGGGTTTGTTCTGCTTTCAAGCATAGGCGCGGCAATCGTTGGAGCAATCATCTTTTGGCCGTATTTGGCAGAAAAATTTATATAATTTCATTGTACACAAAATTGATACAATAATTTAAAAAGCTGTACACAAAATTTGTTCAGGCTGTGGAAAAGTAAATCCATTTACATTTTTGATTGTTTTTTGTATACTTAGAATGAGTCTAAATATAAACAAAAGTATTATGTCGCAAGTAGAACTAATAACTGGAATTGACATTGGCTCTAGCAGTACTCGTATTGCTGTTGGCGAGGCATCCCAAGATTCTGACAGGGTAAATATAATAGGATTTTCTGAAGGAGAGTCTAATGGAGTTTCTAAGGGAGTTATTAGAAGCATTGAAGAAGTTGTTGAATCAGTTATTAGCGTAAAAACAAGAGCTGAAAAAATGACAAGCATGAGAATAGATCATGCTATTGTTGGTATTTCGGGAAGCCATATTACAGCTCAAGACAGTAAAGGCGTTATAGCAGTTGCAAGGGCTGATGGAGAAATCAGGGAAGATGATGTTGATAGGGTTTTAGAGGCGGCGCAGGCAGTTAGCGTTCCGCCAAATTACGAGATTATACATGTTCTGCCTAAAACTTTTTCAATAGATAATCAGACAGACATAAAAGACCCAATCGGAATGAATGGAGTTCGGCTGGAAGTTGAGGCCCAGATTATAGAAGGACAGTCCGCGCATATTAAGAATCTTACAAAAGCAGTATCTTTGTCAGGACTTTCTATAGATGATTTAGTGCTTTCTTCTTTGGCTTCATCAGAAGCCGCTTTAACAGAAAGGCAAAAAGATTTAGGAGTTGTATTAATAAATATCGGAGCGGCAACAACAAGCATATTAGTATTTGAAGAAGGAGATATACTGCTTGTTAAAGTTCTTCCTATTGGATCAGCTCATATTACGAATGACATAGCGATTGGTTTGCGCACGAATATTGATATTGCTGAAAAAATTAAAATTCAATATGGATCCACTTTGTCAAGTATTGGCAAAGGACACTCAAGTTCAACGGGGCATACGCCCCGGCACATGCCGGGCGGACAAGACGAAGTATCTCTTTCTCAAATTGATGAACAAGAAGAAGGCGGCTTTTCTAGAAAATATTTAGCAGAGATTATTGAGGCAAGAGTTGAAGAAATATTTCATCTTGTGGATAAAGAGCTTAAGTCGGTTGAGAAGTCTGGAAAGCTGCCAGCAGGAGCAATCTTGACTGGAGGGGGTGCGAAATTGCCAGGAGTAATTGAATCAGCAAAACGGGTATTCCGTTTGCCAGCGTCAATCGGCGCTCCGATTTCTGTTGATAGCGCGATTGATAAATTGAATAATCCAGAATATACAACAGCAGTTGGATTAGTGAAGTGGGGATATGCCAACCAAATATCTTCACAAGGATCTTTTGGCTCGATTGGAATTAGAGGATTTAAAGGCATTCATGCTATTGGCAGCAAATTTAAGTCAGTTATTCATTTTTTTAAATCATAAACGCATAAATAGAGAGTAAAACAAAATTGTTAAGTAAATGATATAATAGTATGGAAATTAAACCAGAAATTGAGACATTCGCAAAAATAAAAGTTATTGGCGTGGGAGGCGGAGGATGCGCGGCAGTAAATCGGATGATTGAAGAGCGTATCCGAGGAGTTGAGTTTGTTGCTGTAAATACAGACGCTCAAGCGCTTCATCATAATAAAGCATCTACTAAAGTGCATATTGGTCAGACTGTCACAAGGGGTTTAGGGGCTGGGATGAATCCTGACTTGGGCCGCAAGTCAGCAGAAGAAACGCAGGATGAACTCAAAGATATTTTAAAAGACACTGACATGGTATTTATCACATGCGGTCTTGGCGGTGGAACAGGAACCGGAGCAGCGCCAGTTATTGCTGATATTGCCAGAGATTTAGGCGCTCTTACTGTAGCAATTGTGACGAAGCCGTTTATGTTTGAAGGACAGCAAAGGCGCGCGATTGCTGAGGCAGGATTAGAAGAGCTTATGGAAAAGGTTGATACAATAATCACAATTCCGAATGACAGGCTTTTGCAGGTGATTGACAAAAAGACAGCTTTAATGGCAGCGTTTAGGGTTGTTGATGATGTATTAAGGCAAGGCGTTCAGGGCATTTCAGAAGTTATCAGCGTGCCAGGCGAGATTAATGTTGACTTTGCCGACGCAAAAGCAATAATGAGCGGAGCTGGAAGCGCTTTAATGGGAATCGGCCGTGGAAGCGGAGAAAATAGAGCAATTGACGCCGCAAAAGCGGCCATTGACAGTCCTTTGCTTGAGATGTCAATTGATGGAGCTCGCGGCATACTGTTTACTGTAACTGGTTCTTCTGATTTGGGCATGTATGAGATTAATGAGGCAGCAAAAATTATTACAGGCGCGGCTGATGATGACGCAAAAATTATTTTTGGAGCTGTTATAAATGAAGAAATGAAAGATGAGATTAAGATAACTGTTATAGCAACAGGGTTTGAAGGCGCGGGAAGGGCGCCAACTCAGCCAGTTATAGGTCAAGCGGAAGAATTCAAAACTTCAAGTGATATTGATAAAAAGAGGTCGATTTTTTTTGAGAGAGGCAGAACAGAAGCGCAAAAATCTCGAAATGATGTTGATTTGGAAGAAAGCGCGATTAAAGAGGATGATGCTCAAGAAGAACAAGAGGAATTAGAAATACCCGCGTTTATCCGCAAGAAAATGAATTAATTATGCAATGCCCCGCATGCGCCCATGAAGCAACAAAAGTATTAGATTCTCGCTTGTCTGAACAGGATAATACAGTAAAACGAAGGAGAGAATGCGAGAAGTGCTTTTTTCGTTTTTCAACAAGAGAGGAAACAGAAATTTTAAATATCACTGTTATAAAGCGCGATGGAAGGCATGAGGCGTATTCAAGAGAAAAATTATCCGCGGGTTTTCATAAGGCGTTAGAGAAAAGGCCAATAACAAACCAAGAGCTTCGCATACTTATTTCAAACATAGAGAGAGATATGTACGGCCTTAATAAAGTGGAGATTAAGGCATCGCAGATTGGCGATATCGCAATGCGTCATCTTAAAAAGCTGGATAAGGTCGCGTATATTAGATTTGCTTCCGTGTATCGCGAGTTTAAAGATGTTAATACTTTTTATGAAGAATTAAATAAGCTTATAGGAAAAAGAAAAACATATGTTAAACGAACAAAACAAAAGCGCGCAGCCAAAAAATCAAAACGAATCAAAAGATGAAGTGCTTGAAAGGCTTGCGCGTGAAAATTTGAATCTAACTCGCGAGATTCTTGAATACGTTAAAAAGACAAAACGATATATTTTATTCGGCCAGATTTTGAACGTGATTAAAGTTGTATTGATTATTGGCCCGATTATAATTGCTATTATATACTTGCCATCAATAATTAGAGAGTTTATTTCAACATATTCAGATTTATTAGGAGGAGGCACAGGGAATGCTATTTTACAGGGAGGCGGATTTGTTGATCAATTATTTGGAGAAAAGCAATAATTTTTTATGATTTTTGAGAAACTGCCTAATCATATTAAACAAGCATTAATTATTACTGTAATTATAAGCATTACCGCGGGCGGGCTTGTCGGCGGCATAGTTGGAATTTTACTTGCTGGATATTCAAGCAAAAATTTATGGCCATATGTGAGTGATTCGCTTGGATTAAATGATCAAATCTCTGATTTTAATCAAAATGGACAGAATATCATAAATCAAGCTGTTGTAGAGGACAGCGCCGCGACTCAAGTTGTTGAACAAGCATCAGGCGCGGTTGTTTCTATTATTGTCACACAGGATCTTTCAGAATTTTATAACAAAACAGGACCAATGTATCTATTTTATTCTATGCCTCCAACAGGAAAACAAGAGATTGGCGGAGGAAGCGGGTTTATTATTACAACAGATGGCATGATTGTGACGAACAGGCATGTAGTTGATAATAATAATGCTGAATATACTGTTGTTTTAAACGACGGAACTCAGTATGAAGCCCAAGTCCTGGCCCGAGATGATCTGAATGATATTGCTATTATAAAGATTGAAGCGGATAATCTGCCTATTTTGGATTTAGGGGATTCTAATTATATAAAAACAGGGCAAACAGTTATAGCTATTGGAAATTCTTTGGGCGAGTATCGCAATACCGTCACAAAAGGAGTCATATCAGGAATTAATAGGAGGGTTGTTGCTGGAGATAGCGTCGGTTTTTCAGAAGTGATTGAAGAAGCAGTTCAAACAGATGCTGCTATTAATTCTGGAAATTCTGGAGGTCCTTTGATTGATTTATTTGGAAAAGTTATTGGGGTTAATACTGCTGTATCAAGACAAGGGCAGTTGATTGGTTTTGCAATTCCAATAAATAGCGTTAAAAGCGTAATAGATAGCGTGCGTGAATATGGCAGGATTGTGCGTCCGTTCTTAGGGGTGCGATATGTTTTATTAAATGAAGAAATTGCGAAAGCAAATAATATAATTGATATTAGTTATGGAGCTTTAATTGTTCGTGGTGAAATATGGACTGATTTGGCGATTGTTCCAGGATCTCCTGCCAATAAAGCGGGAATTGTTGAGAATGACATTATTTTAGAGATTAATGGGGAGAAAATTACGCAAGAGAATGGTCTGGCTAAAATAATTGCTAAATATAAGCCAAATGACACTGTGCGCTTAAAAGTGTATCATAAAGGCGAGGAAAAAGAGGTTGAAGCAGTGTTAGTTGAGCGAGAATAACTATGTCAGCCAAGGGCTGACCAGCTTTTGGCTGGCTCTGTAATAGTTTGTAAATTTATATAGATTATGCAAGATTTAATTAAGAAGTTACAAGAGCTCTTGGGAAAAATTTCTGAGACAGAGAGGTTGCTTTGATATTGACTTGAAAAAGGAAAGAATTATTGAATTAGAGAAACAAGCAAGCTCTCCCGCATTTTGGGAAAATCAAAAACAAGCGCAAGAGATAACTCATCAGTTATCTGATTTTCGCGATGAAGTGAATACATGGGAATCACTCTCTCGAGATGTTGTTGGCACTTTGGAAATCGCGCAGGATTTAGAAAAAGAACAAGATGAAGAGCTTGAAAGAGATGTTATAAAAAAGACGGAGGAGTTGCTTAACAATTTTGAAAGATTAGAGTTTACAGTTTTTTTTCAGGGTAAATTTTCGGCCAAAGGCCGACCAGCCTCTGGCTGGGATGAGCATGGAGCAATTGTGTCAATTAGCGCTGGAGCAGGCGGAACTGACGCGCAAGATTGGGCAGAAATGCTGGAGCGCATGCTTTTGCGGTATTGCGAGCGCAAGGAGTTTAAAACGCGCATTCTAGACAGACAGCAGGGCGCAGAAGCTGGAATTAAAAGTTCTACATTTGAAGTAAGCGGCAAGTACGCGTACGCATGGTTAAAATCAGAATCAGGAGTGCATCGGTTGGTTAGAATATCTCCTTTTGACGCGGATAAGTCCAGGCATACTTCTTTTGCTTTAGTTGATATTATTCCTGATTTGGGCGATGTTAAGGGCATAGAAATTAAGGATGAAGATCTGCGCGTGGATGTGTTTCGCGCTTCTGGGCATGGCGGGCAGTCAGTGAACACCACAGACAGCGCTGTCAGAATCGTGCATGAACCAAGCAAAATTGTCGTCACATGCCAAAATGAAAGATCCCAGCAGCAGAACAAGCAGACCGCGATGAAGATTCTGCGGTCGCGGTTAGCGCAAAAACAAGAACAAGAAAGAGACGCGCAGGAGCGAAGAATTCGCGGTGACGTGAAAAGCGCGGAATGGGGCTCGCAAATCCGCTCTTATGTCATACATCCGTATAAAATGGTTAAAGATCATAGGACTAATTTAGAGACATCAGATGTTGATGCAATTCTACGCGGGGAGCTTGACAAGTTCAGCGAATTTTATATAAAATGGATTTTTAAGCAAAAGTAAATTCTGTTCTTTTCACATTTATAAAAAGAAGGAGGTGTTAGTATGAGCGTTCAAGCGGTGCATAATGCAATCACAGTGGTTCCACTTGGCATGCAGGCAAGAAATAAGGAGGATGCCAAGAGGATTCTCAAAGAGCTGCTCGAAAAAAATGCAACAGGAAAGCTTGAGAATCCACTGGAAGATGCTCAGTTGCGCAAGCTGGAACAAGACCTCAAGCGCATCAGCAAGTTGTGGGCGACTCTCTATGGACAACAGACCATTAAGCTGTGGATCAGTTTTGCCCGGAGACACGGCATTGTGTGATGTTGACTGATTGTCTGCCAGTGGCGCGTGTGAGGCTTTGAATCCAAAATGGATTCAAAGCCTCTTTTTTTTGATACAATATATATATGGAGGTTTCTAAATCAAAAATATTTTTGCTTTGCTTATTGTCATTCGTAATTGGCGTTGGAGTGATGTCGTTTATTTCCGCCAGAGGCGGACCAGCCTCTGGCTGGGAGTTTTTGGCATCTTTTTATGCTTTTTTATTGTTGGATATTATTGTGTTGATAGTGTTTTGGTCGCATCGCAAGTACAGAATAACAGCTCTTTTGGGGCTGTTTTTTATTTTAGGCATAGCACGAATGATTTTAGCTCAGCCGAATTTGGAAGATGCTGGCCATATTGCGTATTACAACGACCAAGATTTAGTTGTAGAAGGCGTTGTTATTATGGAGCCAGATGTGCGTTTAGATCATCAAAAGTTAACTCTTGAAGTGCGTGGTGTGTCAGTAAGCGATGATGAAGTCAGTGGACGGCTGCTCGTTAAAACAAATCTATATCCAGAATATAAGTATGGAGAATTGGTGCGCGTCAAATGTGAGATTGAACAGCCAGAACAAATAGAGGATTTCGCGTATGACAAGTATTTAGCGCGATATGATATTTACAGCGTATGCTGGCGCGGTCAGATCGAAAAGATTGATTCAGGCAAGGGCAATCCAGTGATGGCTGGCATTTTAGCTGTGAAAATATATTTCATGGATACAATCAATCAAATCATCAGCGAGCCGCATGCCGCATTTCTTGCTGGTTTATTAGTCGGAGCTAGGCGCGGCATACCTGAATATTTACTAGAAGCTTTCAATCGCACTGGCACAACGCACATTATCGCGATTTCTGGATCTAACATTACAATCATCGCAGCAGTCATAATTGGATTTTTACAATTTCTTGGAGTAGCGCGCAAACGCGCGTTTTGGTGGATAAGCGCTGGCATTGTGATATTCGTGATTATGACCGGAGCAACCGCGTCAGTTGTGCGCGCTGGCATTATGGGCATCTTTGTCTTGCTTGCTCG
>JAHJSI010000010.1 GCA_018830465.1 Patescibacteria group bacterium
CTGTTTGCGGAGAAGATGGAAAAACATATTCTAATCCCTGTAATGCGGAAAAACAAGCAAAAGTAAAAATCAAACACAAAGGCGCATGTGAAGAAGTAAACAAAGAAACCCAAAACAAAGCGCCACAGCCGCCGCGTTAATTGTGGACAAGCTCATCACAATCCTCGGGCCCACTGCAAGTGGAAAATCATCCCTTGGCATTGAGCTTGCGCAGGAATTTGAAGGTGAAATAGTAAGCGCGGATTCGCGCCAAGTTTTTCGCGGTCTTAATATTGGAACAGGAAAAGTGACACATGAGGAGCAAGCGCAAGTAAAGCATCATCTAATTGATATTGTGGATCCTATGGACGAGTTTTCTGTGGCGCATTTCCAAAAACTTGCCTTTGAAGCGATAGATAAAATAATCACGGGCAATAAGCTCCCTTTTCTTGTGGGTGGAACTGCCTTGTATATTTATTCTGTGATTGATAACTACGCGCTGCAAGATACTGAGCCTGACCAAAAGCTTCGTAAAGAACTATCGCAAAAATCCTTGCCAGAACTACAGAGCATGGTCCCATCTGATGAACTTAATAAATCTGACTACAATAATCCGTGCCGTCTTATCCGCATGATTGAAAAACTTGAAGCAGGAATTCCTATTGAGCCGAAAAAGGATAAGCCAAAATATGACAATATTATTCTTGGGATAGACGTTCCGCGCGAAGAGCTTTATAAAAAAATAGATAAGCGCGTTGATGAGCGGATTAAAGAAGGTATGATTAAAGAAGTAGAAAATTTGCGCACGCATGACATCAAAGATGATTGGCTTATATCGCTCGGGCTTGAATATCGCTTGATTACAGAATACTTGCAAAAAAAACACGCTAAAGATGAAATGATTAAACGTTTAAAATGCGCGATTCACGCGTTCGCGCGCAGGCAGATGACTTGGTTTAATCGCGACAAAAGAATTCATTGGATTAAATCAAAACAACAAGCTCAAAAATTTTTGGAAAAAGAAAAGGGTCAAGCTTGATTGCTTGACCCTGCTTCATGAGACATCAGGGCAAAAGGCTAGCGACGCGGCGACAGCTCATTTTAATTTAATTTTCAGCATTTCAAGCGCTTGCGAAGCATCTGCTTTTCCTTTGCTCTCTTTCATGGCCATGCCAACTAAAAAATTAATCACAATTGTCTTGCCTGACTTATATTGCTCAACTTGATCTGGATTTGACGCGATTACTGAATCAATAATTTCATCCAAAGACCCGTCATCCTGCATCTGGCCTAAATCTTTTTCTTCTAAAATATTTGACGGGTCAGAACCTGTTTTAAACATTTCTTTTAGGATTGCCTGCGCGTTTGTTTTATTTACCTTGCTTGTATGCGCCATTGTAATTAATTCTGCCATATTCTCTGGAGTGATTTTGATTTCTGAAATTGGCAAGCTAGCCGCGCGAACTAAGCCGAGCAGGTTTGTTAAAATCCAGCTTGAAACCAATTTAGCAAGCTTCTTTTTATCGCACTCCAAAATTTCATCTCCTGTCGCGTCCGGGTCTTGCGATACAAGCCAGGCGCGAAGTTCTGAAATTACTTGTTCTGTAAATTCAGCTAAATCTTTATCAGAAGAAAATATTTTCGCGTCTTCTTTTTTGAACCCATACTGTTCAATGAATCGCGCGCGCAGATTTGCGGGCAATTCTGGAATTGTAGCGCGAATGCGCTCTACCCATTTTTTATTGAAATCTAATCCCGGAATATCCGGCTCTGGAAAATACCTATAATCAGCGCTTCCTTCTTTGCTTCTCTGTTCAATTGTCTTTGCTTCATTTTCATCCCACCCGCGCGTGCCTTGCTCTTCTGGCGCTTTGCCTGAATCTTGCCAAACCTTTGTTTGGCGCTTTATTTCATAATTAAGCGCCTTTTCTACTGCTTTAAATGAGTTTAAATTTTTGACTTCTGTCTTGGGGTAGAGTTCTTCATCGCCAACCGGACGAAGCGACACGTTCGCATCGCACCGCAAATGCCCCTTTTCCATATCAGCATCAGACACTTGCAAATACCGCATAATCAAACGAAGCTCTCGCAAAAATTCCCCTGCTTCTTCAGAGGAACGAATATCCGGCTCTGTCACGATCTCCATTAAAGGCGTTCCTCCGCGATTATAATCCACGAATGACTGTCCTTTTTTGTCATGCAAAAGCTTTGCCGCATCTTCTTCCAAGTGCAAACGATGAAGACGAATTTTTCTCTTCTCTCTAGAAACTACTATTGTCAAATAGCCATTTATTCCGATTGGCTCATCAAACTGTGATATCTGGTATGCTTTAGGCAAATCAGGATAAAAATAATGCTTTCTATCAAATTTAGAATGGTTTGGAATTTCGCAATTCAAAGCAAGAGCGCTCATCACTGACCATTCAATTGCCTGCTTGTTCGGCACAGGAAGAACTCCTGGATGACCCAGACAAATCGGACAGATTGTTGTATTCGGATCTTCGTTTTCTCCTGTATTTGAACAAGAGCAAAACATCTTGCTCCGCGTTTTTAATTGGACGTGGATTTCTAATCCAATAACTGATTCTAATTCCATAATATTATTTTTCTAACTCCACAAATGAAAACTGATATTTTTCAGTATCAACATCTTCTCTATGTATAACCTTATCAAATTTTGAATATTCTGGAAAGAACGTATCAGCATCAGATGATTCATCAACAATAGTCAAATACAGTTTATCTGTCAAACACATAGCTTGCTCATAAATCTGCCCACCGCCTATTATAAAAATTTCTTGCGCATCGTGCTTTTTAGCTTCTTCAATCGCATCTTCCACGGACGAAACAATAATACAGCCCAACGCATCAAAATCTGCATTACGCGTCACCACAATGTTTGTGCGATTCAAAAGCGGCTTTCCAATTGATTCATATGTCTTACGTCCCATGATAATTGGATGGCCTTTTGTCTTTTCCTTAAAATGCCGCATATCCTCTGGAATACTCCAAATCAGCTTGCCTTTTTTGCCAAGCTCTCTGTTTTTTCCAATAGCCGCGATTGCTGAAATTGTTGGTCCATTTGCCATGCCGACATTATACCGCAATTGGAGCTTTTATAGTAGGATGTGGATCGTAATTTACTAATTCAAAATCCGAATACTTGAATTCAAAAATATTTTTAACTTTTGGATTGATGCGCATTTGCGGCAAAGCGCGAGGAGTTCTGGATAGTTGTTCGCGGACCTGGTCAAAATGATTTGAATAAATATGCGCGTCCGCTAAAATATGAACAAATTCCCCTGGAATTAAATCGCAAACTTGCGCAATCATCATTGTTAAAAGCGAATATGACGCAATGTTAAACGGCACCCCAAGGAATATATCGCATGAGCGCTGAAGCATCAAGCATGACAATTTTCCGTTCGCGACATAAAACTGAAAAATCATATGGCATGGCTGTAGAGCCATTCTATCAAGATCCCCCACATTCCACGCGCTCACGATAATCCTGCGCGAGTTTGGATTATTCTTTATCTGGTCAATGGCTTCAGATATTTGATCTATGACGCGCCCGTCTTGAGCTTCCCATTTTACCCATTGCTTGCCATACACAGGCCCTAAATCTCCATTCATGTCAGCCCATTCATCCCAGATTGTAACGCCATTTTCCCGCAAATATTGAATATTTGTGTCCCCTTTTAAAAACCACAAAACCTCATGAATAATTGAGCGCAGATGCAGTTTTTTTGTTGTAATGCATGGAAATCCCTGCCTTAGGTCAAAGCGCATTGGATATCCAAACATGCTTCTTGTTCCAGTGCCTGTCCTGTCTGGCCTATCCACGCCATAGTCCATAACATATTGGAGTAAATCTAAATATTGTTTCATATGGTTTTTTTTGCTTTTTCCCAAACTAATTCTGAAACTTCTTCAATTGACAGCAATCGCCCATCTTGCACGCATTCAATCAATTCAAAATCATCAAACTCTTCGCACATTTCCAAATATGTTTGTTCCGCGTGCCTTAGGTGTTCATTGTCTGATTCATGAATATCAAGATTATCTTCGTTTTCAATATATTTCTTATCTTCGCGCGCTTTCATTAAATCTTGGCTATACTCATGCGGAATATGCAATACTAGCGTCATATCAGGCCTTGGAATTCCAAATACTGTGTATTCATAATAATCAAGCCAACGGAAATATTCACGCCTCTTTTGCAAAGTTTCAAATTTGCCTCCTTGATGCCCCATATTTGCGCTTACATATCTATCTGTAATGACAACCTTTCCTTGATTCAGCCATGAACGGATTTTAAAACTTGCGTCATATCTGTCTAAAGCATAAAAAAATGACGCGACATACGGGCTTACATCTTCTGATGCTCCGTATTTTCCATTCAAATATTCTTCTACAAGGCCAGCTGATTTTGTTCCATATTGCGGAAAGTCCGCTGTGACCACATCATGTCCTTGCTTTATAAGACGATTTACCAAACGACCTATTTGCGTTGTCTTTCCCGCGCCGTCTATTCCATCAATCACTATAAGTTTTCCTTTGCGCGAAACTTTCGGATGAATTGAATCTATTAACACTTTTTGGTCTTCTTGTTTTGTGCCATTTTTTTCATCAGTACTCCCAAATCCCCCGCGATCCTTTTTATTCATTTTATCAACCTCATCCCACTCGCCAATTCCGACTGACACAAAAATTCCTTGCGCTAATTTTTCACCCCGCTCAACTGTAACCGCAGTATCAGAAGGATTGTAAAACTGCATTAATATCTCATCATTATCTCCGCAATAATCTTGGTCAATAATTCCAGCAGTCATTAATATGCCTTTCTTTTTCGCTGTACCAGACCTGTCCTTAATCAAAAGCATATATCCTTCCGGAATTTCAACAATTGTATTCGTGGGTACGCGCCCTATTCCATTTGGTTCAATTACTGTATTTTCGCGCGCAATAAAATCAAAAGCAACCGCGCCCTGCGTTTCATACTGCGAAAGAGGCAATGATTTGTCTATACGTTTTATTTTGACATTCATAATTTTTCGTTAGGGAATTGTGGGGTGTTCAGCTTTTCGAACGAGAATGACAGAGCCCGCTTGCGGGCGACCCCTTCGGAAGTGAGAAAAATGAACACCCCAGAATTCCCTTATTATAATAAAATATCAATTCCATGTTTGTTTAAAATGTTTTGACAATTTTGGTCCAGCGCCAGTGTATGACGACCCAAATCCTGCGCTGTATAATTCATCCGGCTCCTCAAGCATGTGCTCATAAATCATTTTGCAGATAACTTGACCCCGAGTCAAGCGGAACGGAACATTGTGCGCCCTAACTTCCAGAACCGCGGTTGTACCTGAATCAGCGCCAATTACATCAAATCCAAATCCAGGATCAAAAAATCCAGCGTAATGCGAGCGCATTTCCCCTGAAGAAGGGTCATATGACGCCATCTCACCAGCAAAGCACGGAGGAAAGCTGACTCTTTCTTGGCTCGCGAGAAGATAAAAATTTCCAGGCACTAAAATCAGCTCACCTGATTCAGGACGTATAATCGGCTCCCAAAAATCCCGCGGATTATACTCGCCCACCTTTCCAATATCAATTGCCTTGGTTGTGTCATGCTTTGCCCTAAATCCAACAACATCCCTGCTCTCTAAATCAACCGTGAGCATCAGACCTTGATCACGCACTATCAAATCATCCTGTGTCATGGAAATCCCGGCTTGATTGAATAGGATGCCATACTTTGCGTGCGCTAGGCGCAATTCTGCTTCTTGCACTTTGTATGGCCGGGTTGTTCTGAATCGAATCTGATTGCATGACAAATTCGGATGGATTTTTACTACAAAATCCAATGGTATTACTTCTAAATATAATTGGCCCTTGTAGCCCGGTGGAATGTAATCAAAGCGAGGCGTGTGATCGCAGAGCAAACGGACAAACAGCCCCACTCGTCCGATTGATGATTTTGGATTCGCATGCGCGTAAATTCCAGGCGCTAAATCAACATATTCGCTCAAAGGAATTATGTATGATGAATTCGGCTCAAGTATTGTTCCGTCCTTTAATTCAAAATCATATAATGTGCGCGCTTTCAAAATCTCCCAAATGCTTTCATTCGGCTTTGGCAGGAATGACGAGCTTATTCGGTACACCCTGTCTCCAAGAGTTAAATCAAGAGAAGCTGGCTGTATTTGTTTTTCCTGTATTTCTCTTTTTGAGAATATCATTGGATTGATGCCGAATATAATATCTTTTATTTTTTGATATGGTAATGTCATAAAAAAAACAGAAGCTATCCCTCCGTTTATAATTAATTTATTGTATCAAATACCAAAGCACATGCAAACTAGACAAACATGGTAAAAAATGGCGCTTGCGCGACACATATGGCCTTGATATTGTATTTCTCCCAAAAATAGTATATTGTTCTTGGCAGTTATGATACAACACTATCAACAAGAAACAAATTACACCTGCGGACCGGCCTGTTTGCGCATGGTTCTGGAAGCGCGTAGAATAAGCAAATCAGAAAAACAGGCCATGAAACTGCTCAGGACAAACAAGGTGCGCGGCACATGGCACAAGGCATTCCCTGAGGCCGCGAAAAAACTCCGTTTGCCCTATCTTTGCGGCACAGATGGAAACTTCGCGCTCATGAAAAAAATGCTCAAGCAAAGATACGTAATTATTATAGGATATATTCCGCAAGGATCGCATACAGACCATTATGCGGTTATCAAAAAAATCACTTTGCACAGAATATACTTTCTTGATCCGTATCATGGAGAAGACCATGGATACGCTCCAAACACATTCCAGAAAATCTGGAAAAGCGATCCACGATATGAAAAAGAAAACAGATGGTATTTCGCGATAAAAAAAGTATGAGGTTCAAAAAAATAATTCAGAAATCGTTAAATGTAACTTACAAAGAAACCTTGATTCCAGGGCCCATGCTTGTTGCTAAAACAGTATTCTGAATAAACACATGCTTCACACTAGACGGACGAGACGCTTTTACAGCTTCATACGCTGTGTGAATATTTTCTTTAAGCTGTGTTTCATCAAAAGACGCGCGCCCAACCAAAAGATGGATATTGCCTGT
Source organism: Patescibacteria group bacterium (assembly GCA_018830465.1). Lineage (GTDB taxonomy): Bacteria > Patescibacteriota > Patescibacteriia > UBA2169 > UBA2169 > CG1-02-41-12. The sequence continues at coordinate 7,103 of JAHJSI010000010.1, forward strand.
ATTATCGTTCTTGAACGTGATTTTGCCTTTTACCAGCTCTGTAATTGCTTTCTCAATATCATCAGTGACTGTTCCATTCTTTGGAGAAGGCATTAATCCTCGCGGACCTAAAATTTTCGCGACAGGAGCAAGCTTTGGCATGAACGCTGGCTGGGCGACTAGAACGTCAAAATCCATTTTTCCCGCTTGAATATCCTTTATTAATTCTTCGCCACCAGCTGATTCTGCGCCAGCTTTTTTTGCTTTGTCCGCATCAGCTGTGATCGCCATAATTCTCTGCGTCTTTCCTGTGCCATGCGGTAAGCTAACTGTGCCGCGAACATGCTGGTCTGACTGCTTTACATTAATTCCAGTGCGCACGTGTAATTCAACACTAGAATCAAATTTTGTATTGCCTGCTTCTTTTACAAGCAAAACTGCCTCATCCAAAGAATACTCTTTGTTGGGCTCTATTTTCTCCTTGAGCGCAATATAGCGCTTTGAATGCTTTGACATAAATTTATAATTATACTTCGTCCTCTTCTTTTCTTTTTCTTGATGCCATTCTCCAGTGATACAGATATAAAGGCAAACCAACGATCAGCTGTGCTGATGCGCTTGATGCGTCTCTATGTCTTTGCTGTGTAATACGATCCTGTCTAAGCTCTTCTTTTTCTTCATCGCTTAATTCTTCTGCTTCTACTTCAACTCCATCTTTATCAACTGTAATTGGACGCGCATACTCATATTCATACATGTAATTATCTGCCTCAGTAAATACCCATGCCTTTAATCCCATATCAATAAATCGCACACCCGCGATTATGACCAGAACAAGTCCGACTAAAGAAAAAAGGTATAAATAAATTGTGCGTATAAGTTTTGTTTTGTCCATATGTTTTATCCTAATTATTATTTAACTTCTAAGCCCATTTGACGGGCTGTTCCTTCAATAATCTTCATTGCGGCTTCAATATCATTCGCGTTCAAGTCAGGCATTTTCTTTTCAGCTATCTCACGGATCTGATCTTTAGTCACTTTGCCGACTTTTTTAATATTTGGCTCGCCTGAACCGCTCTTTATGCCCGCGGCTTTTTTCAATAATTCAGCTGCTGGAGAAGTTTTCAAAATAAAATCAAAGCTTCTATCCTCATAAATAGTAATTACAACAGGAATAATATCGCCTCTCTGTTCCTGTGTTTTATCGTTGAACTGCCTGCAGAATTCCTGCATGTTCACGCCATGTGGTCCGAGGGCTGTTCCAACAGGAGGGGCTGGATTTGCCTGTCCTGCCGGGATCTGCAGTTTAACGTGTGTTTTTACTTTTTTTGCCATAATTATATTTTCTCAACTTGTAAAAAATCCAATTCAATAGGTGTCTCGCGACCAAACATTGACACCAATACTTTAACTTTTCCGCGGGATGAGTCAACTTCAGCTGTTTTGCCCTCAAATTCCTTGAACGGACCATCCACAATCTTAACAGGCGCGCCGACTGACAAGTCAATTTTGAATTCTGGCTCTTTAATTCCCATTCTATTTTGAAGCAATTTCACTTCTTCATCTGAAATAGGGGTTGGAGTTGTTCCTGTTCCAATAAATCCGGTTACATTGGGAGTATTGCGGACAACATACCATGAATCATCTGTGACTATCATTTCAACCATAATATATCCTGGATAAATTTTTTCTGTGACATTTGTTCTTTTTCCATTTTTTATCTTGATCTTTGTCTCAGTCGGCACCATAACATCAAAAATTTTATCCCCCATATCCAAAGATTCAATTCTCTGCTTTAGGTTGCGGGTCACATTTTCCTCATATCCAGAATAAGTATGCAAAACATACCATCTGCGGCCTAAATTCGAAGTTTGTTTTGCCATATTAGAAGTTTGCAAGCAAAAATTCCAAAAGATTATTTAATCCATAGTCAACACCGCCCAAAAAAGCGGCAATTCCAACACTAACCACAATTACCATGATTGTGGAATTTATTGTGTGCTGTTTTGTTGGCCAAGTGACTTTTGAAAGTTCTTGTCTTGATTCTCTTAGGTATTTGATTATTTTTTTCATATTTTAATGAATTTTAGAGAAAAATCTATTTAAAAATGCCCTTTTCGGGCACCTGTTAATAACTGTGTATATTATACATATTTCACAAAATAATGCAAGTTTTGACAAGATATTATATATCCAAATTCTGCACATCCTTAGCATGCGTTTGGATAAACTTCTTGCGGGCTGGAACTTCAGTGCCCATTAAAATATCAAAAATTTCATTCGCTTTTTCAACATCCTCAATAGTCACCTGATGCATTAAACGAGTTTGCGGATCCATTGTGGTCTCCCAAAGCTGGATTGGATTCATCTCTCCAAGGCCTTTATATCTTTGGATATTAATCCTGCTTGATGCTTGAATATTTATTGCTTCATTATCATCAGATTCTGATCCTTCGGATTCTTCAGGCGAAGCTTCTTCTTTTTTTGATAAACTAGGATCCATGCTTTTGCGAAGCTTCTGAAGCTCTGCATCAGAATACGCATAGTGCGATTGCTTTCCTTTTTGCACCTGATACAAAGGCGGCTGAGCAATATATAAATGCCCTTGATGAATTAAATCTGGAAAATATCTGAAAAACAAAGTCAAAAGCAAAGTTCGGATATGAGCGCCGTCAACATCAGCATCTGTCATTATAATTATGCGGCCATATCGCAAATCATCTATATTAAACATTTCACCTATGTTTGTTCCCAAAGCTATGACAAGGGACTTTATTTCATTGTTCGCGAGCATTTTATCAATTCTCGCGCGCTCTACATTAAGGATTTTTCCGCGCAAAGGAAGTATAGCTTGAAAACGACGATCCCGGCCTTGTTTGGCGCTATTATGGACAAACACACCAGAAGCCAATGCAAAATTATGAGTATCTTCAACTTCTAGATCATAAACATCTATTTTTTCTTTTACTAATATGATCTGCTTAATATTGTGGTTATAATTTTGAACTGCTTCAGTCATTCTTGATTCATCTCCTCCAAAAAATCTGTCGCAAATTGTGCTATATCTAAGTAATGACTTGTCATTTGTCTCAAAACGCACACGTTGATATTCATTTTCATCAACTAAACCTTTATTTCTAAATATATTATGTAAAACAGATAATGCCTTATTTAAATAAGTTTGATTATATGCTTTCTTGCGCTTTTGCCTGAATTCTTCAGTCCATTGTTCTTTGGTTTTTTCTTTGCGCCAATTACGCAAATCTTCATCATTCCATTGGTTAACCGCTATTCTGCGAAGTTCATCTCGCTTTTCAGGTGACATTCGAACAAGATTATCTGGATTATTATTCAGCTTATTATAATCTTTGTGATGTTTATGATCACCATCACTTCTTTGATACATGCCTTTTTCTAAATTATATCTGTCTGAGAGGACATGTGTAAAAATCCATCTATGAGTAGCCGGACTTAAAACCATTTCATAACCTTTGATAGTAATTCTTCCTTTAATCGCAGAAATCTTTTTACGCAAAGGCATTAACGAATCTTCTGAAGTCAAATTGCGAGCTTCTTTGTAAGAACCATCACGCAACATGAACTTATGATCCGGCGTGCAAGTAATTTCTTCGTCAGTATCTAAAATAACTTTTATAACTTCCGCATTCTTATGAGTAATTCGTGGATGCTTGATTGGAGCAACGCCAGCACTGCCATCTGACTTAACTGTATAACAGTAATTTTGCTTGCCTTGATTGTGCTCTTTAATCAATTCTTTAAAAGTAATGTTTCTGCCGTCAGTCAAAGCTACTTTAGTATCACCAGAAAAACATCCACCAGCCGAATCTCCTTCAACAATATATAATTCACATTCTTCTGGATCTTTTGAAGAACAATCAGCTAACTTTCCAGGCAAAGCAAAACCCTCTAAAGCGCCTTTGCGCAATACTGTGTCACGAGCCGCGCGAGCCGCCTTTCTGGCTTGCGCTGCTAATAATGCCTTGCCAATTATGGCCTCTGCTTCACGAGGATGCTCTTCAAGCCATATGGCCAAAGCAGCGCTAAAAATACCATCAACAGCTGGCCTTACCTCTTCATTGCCTAATTTTGCCTTTGTCTGGCCTTCAAACTGCGGTTCAGGCACTTTTACGCTAATAATCCCAGTTAATCCTTCTCTTGTATCTTCCCCTTGCAAAGCATCGTCTTTATCCTTTAATATTCCCTTATTTTTTGCGTACGCGTTCAAAGTTCTTGTTAAAGCAGTTCTGAATCCGACCAAATGGGATCCACCCTCAACAGTATGAATATTATTCGCGAAACTAAATACATTTTCTTTGTAATCTTCAACATATTGCACAGCAACTTCAACATTAATTCCCTGGCTTTCTTTTTCAACATAAAACACACTCTCATGCTTTGGCTGATGATTTCTATTGATATGTTTTACATAAGAGGCAATTCCGCCTTCAAAATAGAATGAATAAAATTGAGTTTGATCAGTTCGCTCGTCATTGATTGTAATTTTTACTCCCTTTGTAAGATATGCCTGCTGGCGCAAATGGTCTAAAATATAATCCCAGTCAAATTCCAAAGTTGTGAAAATCTGATCATCTGGCTTGAAGATAATTGTTGTTCCAGTTCCGCGGGCGCTTCCGACTGATTTCACTTTTTTCAATGGCTTGCCGCGCTTGTATTCTTGAACCCAGAGCTTTCCATCTCTTTTAACTTCCGCGCGCGTCCATTCTGACAGAGCATTCACTACCGAAACTCCAACACCATGAAGTCCGCCAGATACTTTGTATCCGCCTTGTCCAAATTTTCCGCCTGCATGTAGTTTTGTCATTACCACCTCAAGGGCAGATACTTTAGCAGTTGGATGCCTATCAACTGGAATTCCACGCCCATTGTCTGTGACTGATACAGTGCTGTCAGGCAAAAGAATAATAGAAATCTCATTCGCATGGTCCATCATTGCTTCATCAATTGAGTTGTCTATTACTTCCCATACCAAATGATGCAGACCTTCTTTTCCAGTATTTCCAACATACATTCCTGGCCTCTTTCTGACTGGATCTAATCCCTCTAAAACCGAAATCTGCGCAGCTGAATATGCCTGCTTTTTATCTTTGGGTTTTGTAGTAGATTTTTCTGGCTTTTTAAGCATAAATTAACTGGAAAAACGCATAAAAATGCGCCTGTTTTAATATGTTATTTACATATATATTGTATCACATTTTTTAGAAAAAATAAAGCATTTTTGGAAAAAAATAGCATAAAAAAATATGGCTAATATTAGCCATATTTTACTTAAAAATCTTTATGCCCAAACCTTAATGCTATACACTAAATACCAAATATATCCGGCAACAAGCAATCCCCCTTCAAACCGCGAAAGCCTGTGGCTTGACTTGAAAAATACGGCAACAAGAAGAGTCATAAAAATCAAAACAGGAAAATCAAAAGAAAGCAGCTGCGCGCCTATAACAAGCGGCTGAATAAGCGCGGCTATTCCAACAACAAGAAAAATATGCATGACATTTGTTCCAATGATATTTCCTATGCCCAAAGACGGCTGATGCCTTGCTGAAGACATCACAGTCACAACTAGCTCTGGAATGGAGGTTCCGAAAGCTATTATAATTATTCCGATGAGGATTTGTGGAATGCTCAAAATTTCGGCCAAATATAAGCTTGCATGAACAAGTATTTTCGCCCCAGCAATAATAAGCACGATTCCAAGTATAATCATGGCCCATGAGCGGCTGGTTTTAAGAATATTCTTGCCGTGTTTTCTGACTTTTGTCTTTCCAATCTCGTCAAGAACCGTCTTTTTTGAAATAAAAACAGAACATGCCTGAAAAACAAGCGAAAGCAAAATAAGAAGAATCGCGTCTCCCCTGCTTATAACGCGGTCCAGAGAAAGAAGAAAAAACAGCACAGACGCGGCAATAAGCCACACAAACTCCCTTTTAAGGACGCTCTCTTCAACAGACATAGGTGAAATCAAGGCCGCAAGCCCGAACACAAACGCAAGCTTAAAAATGCTGGCTCCAAGCGCATTCCCAAGAATAAGGTCATTTGCTCCTGAAAGAGAAGAAGAAATTCCAACCGAAAGTTCAGGAGCAATGCTCCCGAGCGTAATTACTGAAAGTCCTATTACAAAAGTAGAAACGCCTAATTTGGCGGCAAGAACGCTGGATCTCTCAACCAGCAAATCAGCGCCCTTGTATAAAAAAAACACGCCGCAAACAACCGCAAAAATAATTCCGAATAATAAAAATAACATAACTACCCCCAAAATTTTATACTATATACTAAATACCCAATATATCCCGCAATCAAAAGCGCTCCTTCAAACCGAGTCAGCTTATGAGAAGACGCGAACAAAACAGAAATTAAAATCACAAAAAATATAACAGCCGGAAAATCAAACACAAGCATATCAGGATGTATTTTTATTGGATCTATGACAGACGCAATGCCTACAATAGCAAAAACATTCATAGTAGCGCCTCCAATAACATTTCCAATTCCAACAGCAGGCCTGTCTTTAAATGACGCGGTAATCATTGTCACAAATTCAGGCAAAGATGTTCCAATCGCAATAACAACAATTCCAATAATCAACTCTGACGCGCCAAGATGCGAAACAATAGCCAAAGATGAATCAATTAGCAATTTAGCGCCTCCAATAATAAGCAATATTCCCAAAATAATCTTTATCCAAGAAAATGCTGTTTTAAGCGCCTTTTTTTGGCTTCTCTTAACAGCTCGCTTGCCGATTTCTTCAATTCTTTCCTTGCGCGATTGATATATAGAATATCCGACAAACGCGGCTCCAAGTAAAAGCAAAATTCCTCCGTCACCTCGGCTTATGGTTAAATCAAACGCAAGCAAATAAATTACAACAGCATAAAGCCCTATCCAAGGAAATTGATTTTTTAAAGTGCTGTCTTTAATCGCGATTGGATTTATCAGCGCCGCTAAGCCAAGAATAAAGCCAAAACAAAACGCAGTTGTTCCAAGCGCGTTTCCAATAATCAAATCATTAGCTTTATTAATAGATGAAATTATCGCGACAGTAAATTCAGGCAGAATAGTGCCGAACGTGATAACTGTCAATCCAACAGCCATTGTTGAAATGCCTAGCTTGGCTGCCAAGGAAGATGAATGCTTAACTAGCAAATCAGCGCCTTTATAAAGCGACAGTATTCCAATAACTAAAAATAGAATTATAAAAAAAGTCATGCTTTTATTTTTATTTTGGTATGTTTATTCTTTGGTATCCTGTTCGTCTTCAAGAAGCTTAAAATCCAAATGCAAGCCACCCCACCTCTTTGATACAAAATTATAACACCAAGCAATTACAACTCCGAGCACTGCGCCAATTATGCCAAATAGTATAATTCCAATTGCCAAAGATACTGATCCGCTTCCAAAAGGAGTTGTACCCGTAGCCAGTGATATCACAGCAAACATAAGATACACAACTGACAAAACAAAACTAAACACCCTAGCAGATGATTTTAACGAGATAGTTTTTAGTTCATACATAGTTTTTATTTTATATAATTATCTAAAAGTCACTTTATACTTTTTCTCTAAGCTTGCTCTTAATTTCTCTATAATACAATCAACTTCTTTCGACTCTAGGGTTCTGTCTGTTGAAAAAAATGTTAATCGCAATGCTATGCTTACTCCTTTCCCTAAGCCATGATAAACATCAAACAGCTGAAGTTTTTTAATTAGTGGATTATATGAGGTAATAGCCTTTTTTAACTCTATATATTGTACCATATTTGGCACAATCACTCCAAGATCGCGCTCTATTACAGGATAATATGGTATTGGCGTATATGTTCTTTTTTCTTTTTTTTGAATTTTAACTAATTCTTCAAGATTAATAAGCATTACCGCGGCTGATGATCGGAATCGCATTCCTTGAATTGTTGCTTTTGGATAGATTTTAATTCTCGCTATTTCCCGTTTTAATAATAAGAGATTATATTCTTTGCCTTGTTTTTCAGCTGACAATTCTATACCAACAAAGGCCTCAACCACCCCGCGCAATCTGCGATATAACTGCTCATCTGTGGCGTTCACATCTATCAAACCGATTGATGTCTGCCATTTTTCTCGGCCAGAGGCCGGCCAGCCTCTGGCTGGTTCCTCTTTATTGGACGCTAACCGTCCCTGATTACCGCGCTCAGCGCGGTAAAACACTTTTCCAATTTCAAACAATTGGAATACATCACGCGAAAGCAAGGCGCTATTTTGAGATAATTTATCCAGCATCCATGGCAAAAGCGATGTTCGCAAATATGGATATTCATCATTTACTGGATTTATCAAACTAATGTGATTAGATTTCGCCATGCCAGACAAATCAAGCAATTGTTCATTATAAAATGAATAAGTTAGAATTTCTGAATATCCTGTTCCTGTTAAATAATGACGAAGATCTCTGCGTAATTTGTGCAATGGCTCCATTCGCGGGGATATAAGTTCCACAAAAGGCAGAGTCTTTGGCAAAGTATTATAATCCAGCATCCGACCTATCTCTTCAATCAAATCCTCAGAAAGCTTAACATCATGCGCGCGCCAGGACGGAACTCGGACCAGAAGCGCGTCCTTGCCTCTGACTTCAAACCCAAGAGATAATAGAATTGATTTTACTTTTGCGGATGAGACATTAACACCAAGAATACGATGCACATCACGCATATGCAATTTTATTGATTCAGTGCGAACCGCAGAACCAGAGCCCGCGGATACAATACCGCGCAGAACAGTTCCCCCCGCAAGTTCAAAAATCATCGCTGCTGCCCTGTCAATTGCCTCTTCAACTACTTCAAAATCAACGCCTTTTTCAAATCTGGATGAGCTTTCAGACCGCAGATTTAATGCTTTTGATGTTTTTCGAATTGACACTTGGTCAAACACAGCTGCTTCTAAAATTACATTTTGCGTGCCATCTACTACGCCGCTTTCCGCTGAGCCCATTATTCCCGCGATTGCGACTGGTTTTTTGCTGTCCGCGATTATAAGCATACTTGGATCTAAAGAGTACTTTTCTTCATCTAAGGCCAAAATCTTTTCTTTATCTTTTGCTTTGCGCACAATTATAGCGTCTCCATTCAATAAATTCGCGTCAAACGCGTGCAAAGGATGTCCAAGTTCCATCATCACGTAATTTGTGACATCAACAATATTATTGATTGGACGGATATTAACTTGTATTAGTCTATTCCGCAGCCATAATGGCGATTCACCTACTGTGACGCCCTGAATTACGCGCGCGCAGTATTTCGGACATAAACGTTTATCCTCTATTTTGACACTAATCGCGGATGATGCTGGCGTGCCGCTCTCTTTCACATCCACTTCAATCTGTTTTATTTTTTTGCCATACAATGCCGCAACTTCTCGCGCTAACCCGCGTATTGAAAAGCAATCAGGCCGATTCGGAGTAATGTCTAATTCCAACACTTGTGTATTATCAACAATCTTCTCTGCTTCACTGCCAGACAATGTCAACTTCCGCGCGATTTCTTGCGCGCCTGCTTTGATATTTACAAATTGTTTTAACCAAGATATTGGTAGATTCATATTAAAACTGTTCTATAAAACGAAGATCTCCTGAATAAGACAAACGTATATCATTAACTTGATAATAAAGCATCATGAACCTATCAATGCCCAATCCGAACGCGAATCCAGAATATTCTTTTGGATCAACTTTCATGTTTTTTAAAACATTTGGATGAACCATTCCAGCGCCAAGCGTTTCAATCCAGCCAGATCTTTTGCAGAATGGACACCCTTCTCCAGCGCATAAAAGACAGCTCATATCTATGTCTATTGACGGCTCTGTGAAAGGATAAAAATGAGGGCGCACTCTGATATTCACATTATCGCCGTACAAGCGCTTTATGAAAAGTTCAAGTGTTCCTATCAAATCAGTGATGCGGATATTCCTATCAATTACCAAGCCCTCGCATTGGTAAAAATTGGTCTCATGACCCGCGTCAGTTCTCTCATTGCGATAGACGCGTCCCGGCGCTATGAGCCTCACAGGCGGCTTACGGGTCTTCATTGCCCGAATCTGCACCGGCGATGTATGGGTTCGCAGGACATATGAATTATTGCGCGCGTCCTTTTTATCAACATAAAATGTGTCCTGAATATCGCGCGAAGGATGATCTTCCGGCACATTTAACAAATCAAAATTATATTTTTGAGATTCTAATTCAGGGCCTTCAACTACTTCATAGCCCATTTTAATAAATATATCTTCTATTGTTTCCAAGAATTGAGTGATTGGATGAAGATGCCCGACATTTGGCGCGATTGCCGGCAAGGTATAATCCCATCCAGATGGTGGTCGGCCTTTGGCCAAAAACTCTTTACCTTGCTTCTTCTCTTGTATAATCGCGGAAATATCACGCTTTACATCATTAATGAGCTTGCCAATAACAGGGCGCTGTTCTTTGGCAATATTTTTTATATCTTTCGCAATGCGCGCTAATTCTGCTTTTCGCCCGAGAAACTGCCTTTCTAATTTTTCAAGGGTATCAGAATCTTTAGCGTCTTTGAGCGCTTTAAGAGCTTCCTTGTGTATTTTTTCTAGTTTGGATTTCATAATTTATTAGCCATAAGCTATAATCCTTAAGCCATAAATGTGTTATAACAGCTCTACTTACAGCTTACGGCTTATGGCTTACAGCTGTCCCACTTCCTCCTTACCTATAAAGAAAACCTCTATTAACACAACTAATAAGATTAATATGCCAACATTCCACCATGTTAATAATTCAAATCTTTGAAGATATAAAGCCAGCACAACTATAATTGATAAAAATGACGCTTGGCGCAAGGACACAGCAACTGACCTGTCTCTTTTATACAAACGGCGCACGCATAGCATCAAAGTTCCAATCAATCCCCATAA
>JAHJSI010000049.1 GCA_018830465.1 Patescibacteria group bacterium
GCTCCTGCTGAAATTTTTGCTGCCTGCAATGTTCTAAAATTCAAAGCAAAAATTGAATATATCAAAACAGGAATAAGCGCAACTGACACTGCAATAATGGATACATTTGGTTTGTATATATCTTCTGCTTTCTTTGGCAATTCTCCTTTGTAAAATACAAACTCAATAATTCCTAAAAACGCGACAAAAAACAAAAACGAATTTATATCATCAAATACAAAAAACAAATGCACAAAATAGGATATTGCCAAGGCGCTGAATATTAAAAGCTCATTTAGATTAAATTTTTCTTTTCTATATCCATATATAAGATAATACCCTATAAACAACGGAAAACATAAATAAACAAGCAAAGCAAAAATTCCGCTTTCAGCTAAAATATTCAAAAATTGATTATGAGCGCGGTCAAAATATGTTTCCGTACGAGCGTATTGATAATATTCAGCAGGATAAAACTTATCAAAAACAATATTATAATTCTCCATTCCAACGCCTGTAATAGGATCTTCTTTAAATCCCTGTAAAGCAGCGTTCCATCCAATAAAACGAGTCTTGCTTGTGCCTTCTGTCAAAGAAATAGTTGAAACTCTTCCTAATATTGGCAAACTTCTTACAACACTGGTTTCTTTAAAAATAAACGATAAAGCTATTACAATAATTCCAATAGATAAAATTGACGCCACGCCAACTTTAAATTGTTTACTATGTCCAAGAAATAAATACAAAATACTAGAAAATCCAGCTCCTAGAATTAATCCCAAATAAGCGCCTCTAATATCAGTTAAAGAGAAAGCAATAAAATTAACCAAAATAACTATTGCGTAAAAGTATCTAATCATGGGATTGCCGCGGTCGGCAGTAACCTCCCTCGCAATGACACTGTGCGACAAGTAATACAGAGCAAAGGCTATATTAAATAATAAATAAATCGCGACATAAGTTGGGTTTCCTAAAGTACTTGGAATTCTGCTAGCGCCTGCTTCAAAAAGATATATTCCAAAAAAATCAGGATATTTCTGGATGATTCCATATATGCTTACTAATAAACTCGTTATAAATGATACATGAAAAAATATTTTATATTCTTTTTCCGCGAAAAACGCGCGCAAAAGAATATAAAATAAATATAAATGCAGAACCGTAAAAATACCCCACATTCTTTCTAAGTCCCCAAAAAAACTAAATAAAAATGATTCACCAAATATCGCTGCTATTAATTCAATAGATAAAAGTCCACCAAAAATCCAACAAAAATAATTCTGTTTTAAGCGCGTAAATATATTATTTCCTTGCAATAAAAGAACAATGCTCAAAATCATTACAATTTCAATTATAATGCGGAACAAAGAAACCCTGATAGTCACGTATGGAAACGAAAATCCAGCCCACAAAATAAAAGGGAGCACTGCAATCGCGTAAAGCAATAATTTAGATATTTTAATTAATTTTTTATTATCAAACATATACTTATAATACGCAAAATAAGGCAGGCACGCAATGCTTTAAAACCTAACAGCCCCCTGCTCGTCAGCAGGGGGCTGTTTATTTCGTTAACAACTATAAACCGTTGTTCTCTGAAACTTACTTAGTAATAAATTACTTAGTAAGTGTCCAGTTGTCAAGCGGAATAAAGCTTGTGGCTGCGGAAGTGCTTGGTACTTGGAAGCCATGCGTCCATCCAGTTCCTGTTGAAGGAATAGTATGGGTGTGGCTATTGGTATTCTCTGAATAGTCAGACCAGATGAAGTTGTAATCAGTAGTAGTATGCGCACTGCCTAATGTTACAACACCAAATCTATGATCTGCATCTGTGTTATTCACAAGGTTAGCACTCAACACAGCTGCGCTGTCATCGCCAAGCAATGTGACTGTAATACTGTCAGCATCAGTTGAAGCGCCTTGATGGGCGTTTGTGACGTCTGCCCTAATTTCATAGGTATTTGTTGAACCAGATGAAATTACTTCTTCACCGCTTCCAGTGTCTGCGGCTGCGTCATAGTCAGCATGAGCGCCAAAGACCAATACAGCTCTAGTTGATGTTGATGTTCCTGTTACATTCATGAAGCTGTTTCCTGCTGCATCGCCTGCTTCCATGTTTAAGTATCCGCCTGTACCACCGCTCAATTGGTTGGTA
>JAHJSI010000050.1 GCA_018830465.1 Patescibacteria group bacterium
ATCAGAAGCAGTGACCCGAATTCATACAGGAGGATCTGGACTAGGGCTGTTTATAGCAAAGAAAATTATAGAAGCCCATGGCGGCAGAATTTGGGCAGAATCAGAAGGCAAGGACAAGGGCAGTATGTTTACATTTACTTTACCGATTGAGAGTAAAGAGGCAGAATAATAGTTATCCACAATACACTTTGCAAAAATGAATTTAATATGGTGTAATAAAGGTGTCTAAAGATATTTTTTATTATAAAAAATCAAAAATAAACAAACACATATGGAGATTCTAAGCCACAGCTGTGAAAGCTTGAATCACCAGAAGGCGAGAAAAATCATTTTCTTGTCAGCATTTATAGCCCTCTTTTTGTGGGCTTTTATATTTGCTGCGAGCGCGCAAGCGCAAGAGGCGGATACAACAGCGCCGCCTGCTGACGCATCTGGTGAAGAAATATTAACAGAAGAAGAAATATCTTCTGAAGAAGCGTTTTCCGAAGAAGCGCTTCAAGATTTTAATGTGACAATAGAAGATATGAAAGCAAACAGGGCAACTATTATGCCTGATAGCCCTTTCCATGTATTCAAGCGATTCGGGCGTGCTGTTACAGAAACTTTTACATTTAATCCTGTCGCGAAAGCAGAGCTTCGCATGGAGCACGCGAATGATATGTTGGCTGAAACAATGCAGATGATTGATGAGGATGGAATGCAAAGAGTTAATCATTCAGCAGTTATAACCGCAATAGAACACTATGAGGGAAAACTAGGCCAAGTTGCGGGCCAGATTGAAGACGTAAAAGCAGAAAAAGAAACACAAACAGAAGCAGTTGACGCATTTTTAGATAATTTTATTGATAAACAACTAAAACAGCAAAAAGTGTTAGATAGTATCGCGGAAGATGTAATTGATGTAAAAGAGTCAGGCGTTGAAGTTGAACTTGCAATGGAGCAAATTATGGCAACAGTTGAGGATGTAAAAGGCCAAACAATGACTAGTTTTACAAATGTCCTCTCTGGCGTAGAAGACACTCCCGAAGACATGGCAACACGTTTAAGCACTGTGATGGATAACCAAGAAGGTTCGGATTTTAAGCATTTAAAGAATTTAGAAGTATTAGGCGCGGTTTATGACAAAGTTCCCGCAACAGCTAAAGAAGCCATTAATCAGGCAAAAGAAAACACAAAAAAGAAGCTTGAAGTCCGAATTAATACATTGCCTCCGGCAGTTCGCGCGGACAAGTTTCAAAAATATGTTGAAAACGCCACTGTTGACGAAACAAGGCTAATAACTTTGTTAGACGAGTTAAAGCAATCAACAGGGATTCCAGCTGACATTTTAGCTAAGTTAGAGGAAGCAAAAGAAATCGCGGTTCGCAAGTTTGAGAAAAGGTTAGATTATATTGATGACTTTGCTATTGAGCAAAGATATTTTGATAGATTCGATTCAACACAAGTTGATGGTTTAATAGCAATGGAAGAATTTAAAAATCGCATGAGTAAGGATAGTAAATCAGGGCAAAGAATGGCGCAAGCGCATGATGAATCAGTTGGCGTGTTTAAGAAAATGTTTACTGATGTTGATTCACAGTATCAGGCAGAGAAGTTTCAGATGCTTACGGAAGAGATGATGCGAAACCCAAGCCCGAAAACATTTAAACTTTTACAGCAATTAGAAGAAGAAGTAATGGCTGATCCTCAGAAGAAAGCTTTTTTGGCGCAGACAGAAGTAGCAATGAAGAATCAGTTTGAAACTAGATTCAGGCGCGAGGGCGATATGTTTATGGATAGAATTTCTTCTTTGGACCCTAATGATATTGGAATTCTTGAAGGTTTTGATTTTGGTAATGATTTCAATGGAAGGTTCGTGGAAAAGAATACAGAGCAATTTCAGAATTATATGCAAGGCATGGATGATCCAAGGAACTTTGACATGTTCCGCGACAGATTTTCCAATACTTCGGAATTTGTTATTAATGAGATAAAAACCAAAGACGCAGGGTTCCAAGATTCAATGATGTTTAAGATGAGAAAAATGGAAGAGGTTCGCTTTGAAAAAGAGCGCCAAATTCAGACAGCTTCTATTGATTACCAGGAGCGTGAATTAAATTTTCAAATGGATCGCGTACAGATGCAGAAAGAAGATGAATTCTGGCAGAAATTAAACGCGCTTCCGCCTGACGCGTATGACGCGCGAAAGCAATTATGGGAGCAGAAAATTAATGACCAGTACACTTTGGTTGAGCAAAGATTTAATGAGCAGAAGAAATTATTTGACGCTAGACTTGCGAATGACCCGTTCTGCGACGCGGTTTGCAAACAAATACAATTACAGTTTATGGATCAGCAGCAGCGTCAGGAAAAGACGCGCATGTCTGATGATTTAGTGCGCGAGAGAAATAGGATTGAAGCGCAAAAAGTCCAACAACAGAATAACAACCCACTTGCTGGCAAGTGCAATACTCCAGAGCAGTGCGATTCATATTGTCAGGCGCATGCCGGAGAGCAAGGATGTGAATGGGTAATGATGCAGACAAACATGCCGCAAGCATGCCCTGCTGCTTCTTTTTGGGATTTCAACAAAAAGCAGTGCGTGTATCCGCAGGATATGTCAGCGCAGGATATGCAGAATCAAGGAATGAGGCCAGATGACATGTATCAGCCGGTTGACATGGCGCGCTATGAATTTCATAGTTGCGCTCAAGGAGAATTCTGGGATGATATGCGCCAGTCATGCATGTTTGACCCTTATTTCAGAGCTCCAACGAAGTTTCAAAATTGCGGATTTGGACAGCATTGGAATGATATGCGCGGATTCTGCGAACAAGACAAGGTACAGTGTATGACTTTTGTTCAGGTTCGCGACTGTAATCCAGG
>JAHJSI010000051.1 GCA_018830465.1 Patescibacteria group bacterium
ATTAACGCGGCGGCTGTGGCGCTTTGTTTTGGGTTTCTTTGTTTACTTCTTCACATGCGCCTTTGTGTTTGATTTTTACTTTTGCTTGTTTTTCCGCATTACAGGGATTAGAATATGTTTTTCCATCTTCTCCGCAAACAGGGTCATATTCCATTGTGCAAGCTATTACATCATTTTCTTTAGGAGGAGTTGCGTCAGATTCATCGCGTGGAGGCGCTTTAGGTGGAACCTCAGAAGTTTTTGGCTCTTCTCTTGTTTGTTCTCTGTTTTTTATTTCTTCTATTTGCATTACCTTAGTTTTAAGGTTTGCGCTAAAATCAGAATCCTGTTTTATCATATTTCTTTCTAATTCTGGATTTGTCTCTATTTCAGCTTTTATGCGCTCAAATACTTCTGGGCTTTCTGTGTTTTCTATCCTTGTTCTTAATTTTATCATGGTTTTTTCTTTTGCTTGCTCTATTTGAGTAATAAACCCTTGAGGAATTTTTCCATCTATTTTAATTTCTTCTAAAACTTTTAATTGCTGAACTGAGTCGCCTTTAATATTTTCAACATATTTATTGAATTTTTCATTTCGCTCTACAGTTGGCAATTCTCCGATTTTTTCCTCAAATCTTAGGCGGGCTTGAGTTTGCACTTCATCAATTGCTTGTTTTGCGTCTTCAGGCATGTGCTCGCGCAAACGCTCCATTATTTCCATGTTTTTGAATTCTTTGAATTCGCTTCCTTGTTGTTTTTCCATTGCAGCATTAATTCTTTCCGCAATCTGTTCTTTATTTTCCGCGACTTTAGTGAATATTTCTGTTGCATGTTCTAATGCGCGCTCTCTAGCTTGCTGGACTTTTTCAAATGCCTGCTCTGGCAGTTTTCCTTCTAAATTATCAAGCATTTTTTGCTGTTTAATCTGCATGTCAGCGATTTTTTCCATGAACGCGCCTACTTGGTCTGTTTTTTTCTCTTTAATGTCTTCAGCTCGATTTTTTACTTTTTCAATATTGCTTTCAAATTTTTCAAGGGCTTTTTCCACTTTTGCGGCAGACGCGGGATCATCTGGATTTTCTTGTGCAATCTTTTTTGCCAATAAAAGCTGTTCATGCGCTGCCTCAATTTCAAATTCTGCTTTTTTGATTGGGTCAGTGGTTATCGCTTTTTGGATTGTGCGTGTGAATCGCTTAAAAAAATGAAATCTGCCTGGAGTTTTAGCGCCAAGATCTTCTTCTGTGACGATTTCATCCTGTACTGCTTCTTCTGATTCCACTATTTCTTGTGCATCAGTTGTTGTAGCGGAGATTTCTCCTTCTGTTTCATCCTGCGCAAATGCGGGAATAACTAGGAGCGTTGCAAGCATAATACTTGATATGAGTATAAGTTTTTTCATATATTTTTTTAATGTTAAAAACATGTATTATTATACCATATTTTGTGTTTAAACATACCTTAACTCACCACAATTCCTTTTAACATTGCAATTTCCCAATCAACTCCTCAATCTTCATCTCCTTAGTATTGCCACTGCCTTGCTCTCTTACAGCCAATTTATCACCATTCATCTCCTTATCACCAACAACCAAAATGTATGGAATTTTTTGTTTTTCAGAAGTGCGGATTTTTTTGCTTACGGTTTCATCTGAATCATCTATCCAAATTCTCACACCTTTCTCACGGAATTCATCAGCAAGCTTTTCGCAATATTTAAGATGCTTCTCCGTGGAGACAGGCAAAAGCGCGACTTGGATAGGGGAGAGCCAGGCAGGGAAAGCGCCAGCATAATGTTCAACTAAGATGCCCAAGAATCTTTCAAGCGAGCCATAAATTACGCGATGCAGAATATATGGAGTATGGTCTTTTCCGTCTTCACCAGTATAAGCGATGTTGAATCTTGAAGGCAAGTTAAAATCAAGCTGAATTGTGCTGGTCTGCCATTCGCGTCCAATCGCGTCTTTTATCATAACATCCAAACTAGGGCCATAGAATTTTGCCTCGCCTTCCTGAACATCGCATTTTATCTTGAGTTTTTTAGCGGCGTTTAAAATCGCGTCCTGCGCCCATTCCCATTCCTTGTCAGCGCCAAGATATTTTTCTTTCTTTTTATCGCCGCGAACAGAAAGCGTGTACCGATAGTCTTTGAATCCAAATACGGAAAATATTTCTTGAATAAGCTTGATAACATCAATAATCTCATCTTCTAATTGCTCTGGAGCGCAGAAAATATGCGCGTCATCCTGCGTGAATGCCCGGACTCGGAATAAGCCGTTTAAGACGCCTGAAAGTTCGTGCCTATGCACATACCCTAATTCTGCGACGCGCAAAGGAAGCTCGCGGTAAGAGTGTTTATTTTCGTTGTAGATTAACATTCCGCCAGGGCAATTCATTGGCTTGATAGCATAATCCTCATCATCAATTTCTGTTGTATACATGTCATCCTTATAAAGCTTCCAGTGTCCTGACTGCTCCCAAAGCTTTCGTTTTAGAATAACAGGCGTTTGAACTTCCTGATATCCGCGCGCTTTCTGCTTTTCTCGCCAAAAATCAATAAGCGTATTTAGAATTTGCACGCCATTGTTGTGGAAAAATGGAGCGCCAGGCGCTTCATCGTGAAATGTGTATAAGCCAAGCTCTTTGCCGAGCTTTTTATGGTCCCGTTTTTCCGCTTCCTCCAGCATATGCAAATAATCAGTCAAAGATTTTTTATCCTCAAAAGCAGTTCCATAGATTCTGGTTAACATTTTATTCTTTTCATCCCCGCGCCAATACGCGCCAGCAAGTTTTGTTAGTTTAAAAACTTTGATGTCTTTAGTTGAATCCACATGCGGGCCGCGGCAGAGATCAGTAAACTCTCCTGTACGGTAAACTGTTATAGTTTCAGGTGGTTTGGAATTTGAGAATTTTGGAATTTGAGCGGTTTCGTCATCGCCATATATTTCAGATGTGCCAGTTGTACCGTGTTTCTCGATATCTTTGAGGAGTTGGACTTTGTAGTTCTGTTTAAGCTTCTTAAATAACTTAATGGCGTCATCAATCTTGATTTCTTCTTTTTCAAATTTTAGATCCTGCTTTTGCAGATTTATCATTTCTTTTTCAATTTTTTTCAGATCTTGCGGGGACAACTGTTCATCAAGCTCTATATCATAATAGAACCCTTCATCAATAGATGGACCAATGCCAAATTTAGCTTTTGGATAAAGTTTTTGAATTGCTGCAGCCATTAAGTGCGCTGTGCTATGGCGGATTGTTTCAATTTGTTTAGACATATATTTTATAATTATTACCATAGTATTATATCATATAATTTTGCATAAGTGCGATTGACACAATTTAAAAGATATTGTAGTATATGTAGTAGCTTTGTTCGTTTCGCGTTGTTCTCTGTTTCAACTTTTCCATATGAAGGGGAGAGAAATGGCGGACGCAGTCGCGGGTACCAGCAGCTCTCGGGTTCTGTATTACAGCAGAAACAAACCCAGGAGCGGGAAAGTGCGTTCAGTAGGGGTCAATATCTGTGATGGCCAAAACGGAAATATCCGCGTTGAGGTTATCGCAGATTTTGGCGAAGAAGACGTGATCCGTGAAGCTGCTAGACTCATGGAGAGCATTTTCCCGAGTTCAGAGTTAGCTGGTTCCCAGCGCATAGAAGAAGGACATCGCGTGTTTACCTTGCTTGTGCCCAGGATAGACCCTGATGAGCCAGCAAGCGCTGAATCTTTGAAGCGCGCCAGCAATGAGATTTTCGGATGCGCGAAAGGAGTGCTTGAGAGCATTTGTTGTCATGTCTGCGCAGACAGCGCGGATTCTGAAGAAACTCCATAGCGCGCAAGAAAAGCGCTAAATAACAAAAAAGGCCGATCTGGTAGATCCCGGAGAGGCCTCTTTTTTTATTTCTTTATTTCAATATCTATATGGTCTTTCAAGTTTGGAACAGAGCGGACCCAGAAAGGCCAAAACTTAATCTGCACGTCTCGAATCCCGGTAATCTGAGTAAAATGTTCTTTAACCTCTTCTTCGTTCATTCCAATAATATCTTCCTGGTTCAAAATTGCGTCTGGAACTTTTCTTTGCACCATAGCAGTTGCTGAAACTGTCACTTGTAGCCCGTCTTTACTTGCGTTTACTATTGGCTCATTTATAAAATCTACAAGAATTTTGTCTGGAGGAATTCTTTTTATTAATTCCTGCTTTATAATTTCTTCTGCTCGATTTTTATCGTAAACCAAAGAGTTTATTCGGGCTTTCGCGCGCAAAGTGAAATTATCAACATTTTTATCTCCTGGATTAGCATCTGAATTAAGGTCAGTGATTTCAATTACTAGATTTTCTTTTTTAATGTCGCTATTGCTTTCAGATAGAATATTCCATGCTTTTTCCAAAAGTGATTGTTTTATGGCGTCTTTCGCGTTATTAAATGCTGTTGGAGTGACGACTTTTACAACAGATTCTCCTCCAGTAAATTCTTGGTCAACTTGGGCGTAAATTTTATCTTTAAGATAGGGCAGGGCCACAACCTGGAATTTGCCGCTTGTTGAACTTATATTTCCGGATTTTCCTTTTTCAGAAGCATACGCCTGAACCGCAACTTGTCCTTTTGGAGGAATTTGAACTCTTTGGTTTATTTTAATTTCAATTCCAGCATCGTTTTGGAATCTTGTTTCTTTTACGAAAATTTGATTTCTGTCGCCAGTTGTATTGTAAATGGTAATATTTCCAGAAGCGTTTTTTTCAACAGTTGAAGTTGATTCAACTATGAAATTTTTTGTATCTTCGACTTGGGTACTGGTAATATTTCCTGAAATAGCAAGCTCTGTGTCATTAAGAGAGACTTCTTCTTTAATTGGCAAAGACATTGAATGAGTAATTTCTTCTTTAGCTGGAACAATCATGATTTTTGCCTGCGAAAGAGAGAAGTAAAGAATTATGATGATCAGATTAATCGTTAAAATCAAAAAATTGACCGCAAGTTTGCGATATGACTTTAATTCAATAGTCTTTGCCAGCTTTTTTCTTGATGTTTCTATCTTTTTTTGCGTTTTTTCTATGATATTCATAAAGAAAATTTTCTAAGCGCTAGTATTTAATTTCTAAATATTCAGATAAAGTTTTAATTCGTTCAACAAGTCCATTATCCATATTAACAGATATAGGCAAACGAATCTGTTTTGTGCCATTAATATGCAGCACAACAGGCGTATCTCCTTTTTCTTTATACAACATTTCTTTTAATTTAGCAAGCGATTCTTGCTCTATTGGCCCATTAATATGAATTCTAAGATATTGATTGTCTTGATTCTGGCTCATCTGTTTTACTTGGCGTAATTGCGCAATAAGGTTTTTGGTAATAATCTGAACCTTGTCGCAGATTATTTGCATATTTCCCTGCCTGTTTTCTGTTTTGCCTGATATAGCAAGAATTTGCTCTGGCTGGAGAAGCTTTTTATATTGCGTATATGTTTTAGGAAAAACAATAAGCTCTATTGTGCCAGTTAAATCCTGAAGCTTTACAAAAGCCATTAGATCGCCTCTTTTTGTGTTGATTTCTTTGACTTCGCTTAGATATCCAAAAACAGTTATTGTGCCGCTGTTCTCATTTATCTGGTTAGTTAATATAGGGCTTTTTTCCAGCAATGATTTGTGTTTTTCTAAAGGATGGCCTGATAGGTAGAGCCCAAGCAGTTCTTTTTCCCATGCTAAGGCCTGGTCTTTGTCTTCAGGCGCTTCTTCTAAAGCAAGACATGTCTGATGCGCGCTTGTCCCTCCAAAAAGAGATGATTGATTTCGCATTGCAGCATCATGGGAAGATCGGACAAAATCTAAAAGCCTTTCTATATTTAGAAACAAAGTATGCCTCTTCCCCAAAGAATCTAAAGCCCCTACTTTTATAAAGCTTTCTAAGGATTTGCGGTTAAGATCTTTATCAATAACTCTCTCTAAGAATTTTTCAGCGGTTTCATATTTTCCATTTTTCTTTCTTTCCTCAATAATTACATCAACAATATGATGTCCAATATTTTTGATTGCTGATAAGCCAAACCTTATTGTATTGTCATCAATAACAGTAAAATCAGAAAAACTTTCATTTACATCAGCTGGAAGCACTTTAATTTTCATTGCTTTACATTCTTCAACAGCTTCCGCGATTTTTTCTATATCATCGCTTTCCGCGCTCATGAGCGCAGCCATGAATTCAGCAGGAAAGTGCGCTTTCATGTATGCTGTCTGATAAGCAACAGTTCCATATGAGCAGGCATGGGCTTTATTAAATCCATAAGCCGCGAACGGCTCAATTAATTTCCAAAGCTGTTGCGCGTTCTCTTGCGTTAATTTTCCATGTTCAGAGCATCCTTTTAAAAATTTATCTTTTTGGGCTGCCATTTCTTCTGGAATTTTTTTCCCCATTGCTTTTCTTAATTTGTCAGCTTCTTCCCAGTTATATCCAGCAAGTTCAATCGCGATATACAAAACATCATCCTGATAAGTGATTATTCCATATGAGTCTTTTAGAATCGGCTCTAATCTAGGATCTAAATAAGTAATTTGCGAGGGATCATGCTTGCGCGCGATAAAATCTGGAATAGATTCCATTGGCCCGGGCCTGAAAAGCGCGACCATTGCCATAATATCAGTTACTTTTGTTGGCTTGAGTTCAACTAAATATCTTGTCATGCCGCCTCCTCCAAGCTGGAACATTCCCATTGTCTGTCCCTTTGCCAAAAGTTTAAACGTCTTTTTATCATCCATTGGAATATTATCTATATCAACATCAACATTTTTTGTTTTTTTAACTAAATGCACGGCATTGCCAAGAATAGACAGGTTTCTGATTCCTAAAAAGTCCATTTTAACAAGTCCTGCGTCTTCTACTGAGTGCATTTCATATTGAGTAATAATGCTATCCCCATGTCCTGTTTCTTTTTGCAATGGCGTAAAATCCGTGAGCTCTGTTGGCGAGATTACAACTCCAGCGGCATGAACAGATGGGTGCCTGGCGCATCCTTCAATTTTTTGCGCGACGTCAATTAATCGTTTTGCGTCTGGCTCTCTTTGGTATGCTAATTTCAGCTCTCGCGATTCATTAAGCGCGCGCGCTATTGTCATTGGAAAGCCTTGTTTTCCTGGCGGGATCATTTTTGCTAGCCTGTCGCAGAATGGGTAGGGAAACCCTAGCGCGCGCCCAACATCCCTGATCGCGCCCCTAGCCATCATTGTTCCAAACGTGCAGATTTGAGCGACTTTGTCTTCACCGTATTTTTGCCTGACATAATCCAAAACCTCGCCTCTTCTGTTGTCAGCAAAGTCCATATCAATATCAGGCGCTGAAGGGCGGTAAGGATTTAGAAATCTTTCAAAGGGCAGTTTGTATATCATTGGGTCAACCGTGGTAATTCCAATCGCGTATGAGATAATTGAGCCAGCAGCGCTTCCGCGCACAGTTGCGATGATTCCATTATTGCGCGCCCAATTAGCAAAATCAGAAACAATTAAAAAGTACGCTGAATATTTTTTATTTTGTATGATTTTAAGTTCATATTCCATGCGCTCGCGATGTCCTTTTGGCGGGCTATCGCCGAATTTTTCTTTAAAGCCGTTTTCTACAAGATTCCTTAGATATTCGTCCGCGCTGGCTCCTTCTGGAAGCTCAAATACAGGGAAATAAAAATTACCTAATTCAATTTCCACATCGCACTTAGCCGCTAATTCCACTGTTGCGTCAATAACTTCTGGATTATCAGGGAATGCCTGTCTTATCTCTTCTTCATCTTTCATTGATAAGTCCATGTCAGTCATCCTAAGCCGTTTTTCGTCATCTACTGTTTTGCCGGTTTGAACGCATACTAAAATATCCTGGGCTTCTGCGTCGTCCTTGTTTATATAATGAGAGTCGCATGTGGCTATTGCCGGGATATTGGTTTGTTTCGCGATTCTAAGCAGGGCTTGATTGACTTTATTCTGCTCTTTAAATTCTGGATGTGGCTGGACTTCCAGATAAAAATTGCCTTTGCCGAATATGCTCTCATATTCTTGAGCTAATTGAATTGCCTGCGCTTCATTTCCAGTGAGTATCATTTGTGGAATTTCTCCTTGCAAGCATCCACTGGCTCCAATTATTCCTTCATGATATTTTTTCAGAAGCTTTTTGTCTATGCGCGGCTTATAATAGAATCCTTCTGTGTGCGCGAGAGATGCAAGCTGCATTAAATTTTTGTATCCTTGATTATTTTTCGCGATTAGCAATTGATGATATGGTTTTTCTCCTGGTTTTTTTTCTTTTCTGGAGTTTGGGGCCATATATGCTTCAAATCCCAGAATCGGCTTAATTCCCGCCTTTTTTGCTTTTTGATAGAATTCTAAAATACCGTACATGTTTCCATGGTCAGTTAAAGCCAAGGCAGGGCAGTGAAGTTTTTTTGCGCGGTCTATCATTTGGTCAATTTTTGGAAGACCGTCTAATAAGGAATAATGGCTATGGCAATGTAGGTGTACGAATGACATAAGTATATTTCATCTTATCAAATCATTGGCATTGCGTCCATTTTGCCCATTGTTCTGAATTTGTGTATAATTGTTTTATATGGGGGGACAAAAAATAATCAAAGCGTGCGAATGCGCCGTAATCGCGGTTGTTGGATTTTTTATTGTGATGATTTTTGGCGCAAATGTTGCGCGTGCAG
>JAHJSI010000002.1 GCA_018830465.1 Patescibacteria group bacterium
AAATGATCTATTGGTGTTGTTGTGTCATGAATACTTATATTGCATTCCTTAAAATCTTTAAACATATTTTTAACTTCAGAAGAACTAAAAAACTTTGTTAATTGATTTCCGCCTTGGTACACTCCGTCTGTATAGCGATTAGATAATTGCTGTTGTGTCATATTAAGCAACTTACCGCGTAAAATGCCCTTAGAAAGCCAAATATAGTACCACCAATGCAAAGAATGCTTATTATACATCATTGCCTTTATTTTTCCTGCTGGTTTTAAGACGCGATAAATTTCATTAATTGCTTTTTGTGTATCTGGCATATGCATTAAGCATCCCCATGCCAAAACAAAATCAAAACTATTATCCTCAAATGGAAGTTCTTGTGCATCCGCGATAATTAATTCTGCTTCTGGTAGATTAAAAAGCTCAAATCTTTTTTTACTAAGTTCAATCGCGCTTGGAGAAATATCAATTCCAGCTACATTTGCTCCAAAATGAGCAAATTGTTGCGAGCTCCATCCAGTCCCGATTGCAATATCCAAAACTCTTTTACCAGAAAGCGATTCAAAATCTATAACTTTAGATAAAGGAATATTGTCGTCCTGCGCCCAAGGAGTCCATTTAACAAACTTGCGGTCTATTTCTTTAAAAAACTTCTCATCTGGAATAAAATCTTTTTTTTCAAAACTATAAACAAATGGATTATCATTCCACCAATTTGCTACTTTATTTCCAAGAGAAGCATTGTCTGATCTTTGCTCCATATAATTATTGCATCTTTAAAACTAAATTTTTAATTAACTTGGATAAATTATGATTCTCAACAACAATAGATCTTAATTTTATTCCAAAATTAGATCTTTCACTCTGATCTAAATCAATTATAGATTTTATTTTTTTTGAAAGCATGTTGATGTCTTCATTATCAAACATAAGATTGTCTTTTAGGTCTACTAAAGTGCTTTCAAGCCCTTTATTTGATGTCAACACCGGCACTCCACATGCCATTGCCTCTAAAACTGCTTTATCCAAACTACCTGTCTGACTAAGATTAACAAATAGATCAGCATCCTGCAGATATTCAATAATATCTTTATTGGAAACTTCTCCAACAAACTGAACGATCTCTACCAAGCCAGAGTCCTTCACTTTCTTCTTTAAACTATCTAGATACTCACTCTGTTCTTTAGTCCCTGGACCACCTACTATCTTCAAGCGAACATCAATACCATCCCGGACTAAGACCTCAACAGCCTCAATCAACACTTCATATTTCTTAATCGGCGATATCCTTCCCACCGATAAAATATCAAACTTACCCTCTCCCTCTTTCTTGACACTTGAAACTTGACACTTGAAACTTGAAATATCAATTCCATGCCCTGTAACAATAACTTTGCCAGACTTCAAACGAAAACTTTCTTTTGATGCGGTAAAAATGACATTGCACAGTTTTTCAGCTAATCTTAGCTTTAAATCAACGCTTTTGTGCGTGTACCATAAAGCTATTTTCTTGCTCCAAGCGCGCCAAAACAGACCGCCTAGCACAATATATATTGGATTCATGTGAACAAATACTGCATCATAATTATGCTTTTCTTCACGAATATATTTATAAAAATTTCGCACATACTTTATACGCGACTCTCTATGCTCTTTGCCTAATGAAAGAACACGCACATTGTGCGGCAAATCATGCTCACCTTTTTCAAGACACACGACAATCACGCTCTCACAATGTTTTGCAAACTCTTGCAGCCATCTATGAAAAAATCCAAGAACAGAATCTTGTTTATCAACTTTTTGCGTAACAATTAATAATTTCATATCTACTTTTCACAAAAAATAATATACCCGCTTGTTTGTTTTGTTTCTGATTTTCCAAACAACTTATCTATCCAGTCAAATATTTTTGTTCTTTTAGAAAACATAGGAATCAAATTCATAACGCTAGACAAAGCTCCGCGCACATTTTGAATCTCTACTTGAGAGAAGTCGCGGCACATATATTTAACCCCATCATATGTGAAACGATAAAAATCTTTGTAATACCCTTTCATTGGATGATAATAATAAAGAAATGGAACATAGATGAAGCAATAGCCGCCTGGCTTAAGAACGCGATACATTTCTTTAACTGCTTTTTGCGGCTCCTCAACGTGTTCTAATATCGCATTGCAAATAAAAGCATCTACGCTATTATCTTCTAATGGCAATGACTGTATGTCTCCGACAATATCTGGATTATAGTCCACAACTTTATCCAGTACCTTGTAATCAACTTTTTCAATATACGGCTCAAGCCACTTATTCTTTTCTTCCAAACGATTACCTTTGGATGCGTTCACGCGAAGACCGCCGCCAATATCAATAATCATATTCTTTTCTGTAAAAATCTTTTTCAATTTCTCTTCACTGAATTTGTCCCATGCATTTATCATATTAAATCTCCCAAGACTGCTTATATTTTTTCAAATACTCATCATGACTTCCTAAAGATTCTACAGATGATTGCGCTCTATCTTTAAGTTCTTTTCGCAAAGCATCATCTGTCTGTAATTTAATAATCGCGCCTATGATTGCCTGCTTCTCCTGAACCTTAATGACCAAGGCATTGTCTTTATTTATTACCTCCCCAACAACGCCCACGTCAGTTGTTATAATTGGCGCGCCAGACGCTGCTGCCATAATTAAACACATTCCATATCCTTCGTAATTTGAAGTTAATAAATACGCATCACATGTCTTGTAATAGGATGATAAATCTTTAACCCATCCTTCAAACTTTACATTATCTTGAAGCCGTAAGCCGTAAACTTTAAGTCGTAAGTTTTTTTCTTCAGAGCCAGATCCAGCAATTATAAGCCCAGTCTTTGGAAATTTTTTGACAATCTCCTTCATGGCGCTAATCGCAAGTCCTATATTCTTTTCTTTTTCAAGACGCGAAGACATTAAAATTATAAAATCAAACTGCGGATATTTCCTGCGCAAATCCACGACTACTGGTTCTGATTGTATTTTTGCGACATCAACAAAAATCGG
>JAHJSI010000052.1 GCA_018830465.1 Patescibacteria group bacterium
CTCGCGATCGCGAGAGTGCGCGGAGTAATTGAATTAGTTTGAAAGCTTTTTGATTCATGGATAATTCCAGCCAAAAGGCAAGTGCTTATTTTTTCATCAAGAAAATTTTTATCCAAAGTTTCTGTCAAAGCAAAAAGAATTTCAGTTGTAGCGGTTGCGGTAAGTTCAATTAAATTAAGCTCTCCAAAATGTTCATTCTCTGCTTTGTGGTCAATATTAATAATAGGAGTGTGATAAAAAAATTCAGTATGCTCATCATATATATTTCCCAGAGAATCAAGATCACACGCATCAAGCACAACAATTAGATCATGGGAATATGATTCCTGCTTTATTCGCGGAGTTGACAGCCGCATGTTTTTATTGTTAGGGAACATTCGAATCATGAGCTTGTTATTTTTAACCTTGTATGTTAGCCCATTAATATTATTATCTCCAATATCAAATTCCAAAACCATATCATTGGCTTTAGGTATGTTTGACTGTATCAGACTATACTCTGGCAAAAAATTGAAATTAGGATTAATGCCAAAACTTTTATTATCAATTACAATATCAGCTTTTTTCCCTAATTTTCTGGCCAGTAAATAAAAAGCCAAGCTTGAGCAAATCGCATCCCCGTCAGGATTAGCTTTTGTAGTAATAAGAATATGCTTTTTATTTTCGAAAGTTTTGATTATTTGTTGAATCTCGTCAAGCTGCATGTTTGTTTCTTTTTTTTTTAAGACTTTTAAGAAGTAATCATAATTCAAGATGCGCGATGTGTCAATTTGTGCATAATTGACTAAATACTATATTTTTACTATACTTAGGTAGTTTTAGTCCACTAATGCACTAATTTCACTAATCACACTAATATTTTCTTATTATAAATATGCATTATATAGCGGACTACTATTTAAAACAGTATTAGTGTATATTCGTGAATAAGATTCGTGGGTATGAATGTAACAGAACTTGCGCGGCAATTAAAAACAACAAAAGAAGAGCTTTTGGAAAAATTGCCTTCTCTTGGTTTTGATATCGGCGTAAGAGCGATAAAAGTTGACAATTCTGTCGCGGAAAGAATAAAACAAGCATGGGCTCAAGGCGCGCGCCGCCAGAAAATAAAAGAGAAAATGGAAAAACAGCAAACAGCTTCTGAAGAAAAAAAAGAGACAGAAAGCGCGCAAAAAGAAATTTTAATACCTGAAAAAATTACAGTAAATGATTTAGCTCAAAAATTAGCGATAGAAGTAACTTATCTAATCGGCTATTTAATGAAAAACGGAATAATGGCAACTCTGAATGAGCAGATTGATTTTGAAACAGCTTCAATTGTCGCGGAAGATTATGGGTTTAAAGCGGTTAAATGCGAAAATAGAGATGATTCAAAAGACAGGGATCATGAAATCAGGGCAATGAAAAAGACAAGAGCAGGCGGTAAATCTGGAAAATGGCGCGCGCCAGTTGTTGTTGTAATGGGGCATGTTGATCATGGAAAAACAACTTTGCTTGACGCAATCAGAAAAACAAATGTTGTTGAAGGAGAATCAGGAGGAATTACACAGCATATTGGGGCTTATCAAGTTGAAGAAAAAGATCGGTTGATTACATTTTTGGATACCCCAGGACATGAAGCATTTAAAGCAATGCGAGAGAGGGGCGGGCAAGTCGCTGATGTCGCGATTTTAATTGTTGCGGCTGATGACGGACTTAAGCCGCAGACGTTTGAATCAATAAATGTTATTCAAAAAGAAGGATTGCCGTTTGTTGTCGCAATCAACAAAATTGACAAGTCAGACGCTGACATTGACATGGTGAAAAAAGAATTAGCTGAAATTAATTTAAATCCAGAGGACTGGGGAGGCAAGACAATCTGCGTGCCGATCAGCGCTAAACAGGGCAAAAACATAAATGAATTATTGGACATGGTTCTGCTTGTTTCTGATCTTGAAAAATTTACCGCAGATCCTGAAAAGCCTTCTTGCGGGATTATAATTGAGTCGCATATTGATAAAGGCGAAGGTCCTGTGGCAACAGTTCTTGTGCATGAAGGCACTTTGCGAGTAGGCGATGAAGTAGTTATTGGAAACACATATGGAAAAATCAAAGCGCTGAAAGACTGGAAAGGAGAAGATGTAAAGCAGGCGATTCCATCAACTCCTGTTAAGATTTTAGGGCTTAAGTCAGCTCCAAAAGTAGGAGATATCTTAAAAGTTGAGCAAATTGACAGAGCTCATCGCAAAAAATTATCAAAAAATTACCGCCTTATTGATACGCTCGCGCACGACGTTTCAACTAGCCATGCAGGCGCGGAAGATGATAAACAGGCGGACAAAGAAAAGGAAACAGAAAATCGCCTTAGTATAGTTGTTAAAGCAGACGCGCTTGGATCTCTTGAAGCATTGATTGCTTCAATTAAAAAACTTGAGAAAAAAAATGTGTCAATTGCGATTTTAAAGCAAGGGCTTGGAAATATTACTGAGTCAGATTTGACTTTAGCGCAGGACGCGAAAGCAATTGTGTATGGATTTAATGTTCAATTATCTCAAGAAGCGCGGAAAATGAGCTATGAACGAACTGTTGATATAAAAATTTCTAAAATTATTTATGAAATTTTAGAAGACATAGAAAAGCGCGTTAAATCATTTGTTAAAATAGAAATTATTGAGGTTAAACAAGGAGATTTGCTTGTTCTTAAAGTGTTTAAAGATAGCCGTGATGAATCAATTATAGGATGCCGCGTTAAACAAGCTCCTGTTTCAAATAACGCGAAATTCAGGCTTATGCGAGATTCAGAGCCAATTGACGAAGGAGAAATTATTGAAATTCAGAAAAATAAGCAAAAAGTTGAGAAAGCAGAAGAAGGCGCGGAATGCGGCATTAAAGTCAAAGGCGTTCGAGGATTTAAAGAAGAAGATATCTTGTCTTGTTTTTCTGAAGAAGAAAAAGAGGTGTAATTATGCAGAAGATATTTGACCAGCTTAAGAGGGAAATTGAAAAATTTAATGCATTTTCTATTGTATGCCATAAGCGCCCGGATGGCGACGCTATTGGGTCTGTTTTGGCTTTTGCTCAATATCTTAAATCTGCTGGAAAAGAAGTTAGATTGTATTGCAAAGACAGTGTGCCGGCATATTTGAAGTTTTTAGAGGGAGCTAATGAAATAAAAACAGGACCAGATGAGTTTTGGCGAGGATCAGACGTTATTATGCTTCTTGATTGCGGGGATTTAAGCATGACAGGAATTGATAAAAATAATTTTGAGAACCACAAACTTATAACAATTGATCATCATGCCAGCAATTCTGGATACGCGGATATAAATATTATTGTTTCTCAATCGTCAGCAACATCAGAAATTTTATATAATTACTTTGTACATGTTGGATTTCAAATAAATAAAGCCGTGGCTACCCATCTTTTGTGCGGAATATATACTGATACTGACTCGTTTACAAATTTAGGCACAACCCCTGAAAGTTTGCGTGTTTCATCAGAGCTATTGTCGCTTGGCGCGGATTTCCGCGATATAACGGCCTATACTATGCGCAACAAATCTATCGCGTCTTTGAAGCTATGGGGAAGAGCGCTAGAGCGTCTGCGTTTTGATCAGAAAAAAGGGATTGCCACCACTGTCCTTAGAAGAGAAGATTTTAATGAATGCAACGCAACAAACGATGACGCGGAAGGAGTGGCAAATCTTTTAAATCATCTTTCTGGAGTTAAAATGGCAATGGTTCTGCGTGAATTGTCTGGTGGAGAGATAAAAGGAAGCTTGCGGACGACAAGCGAATTGATTGATGTCTCACAAGTTGCTAAACTAATGGGAGGAGGCGGACATAAAAAAGCAGCTGGGTTTACAGTGCGAGGTAGAATTGAAGAAACGGACAAGGGATGGAAGATAGTGGAGTAGTTCAGAGTTAATAGTTAAAAGTTAAAAGAGGTCTATTAAGAACACAATCTTTGAACTATTAACTTTAAACTTTTAACTGTTATATATGCATTTAATTCCAACTGTTATAGAAAAAACGCACGCAGGCGAGCGCGCGTATGATATTTATTCTCGTCTTTTGAAAGAGAGGATTATTTTTTTGGGTTCTCCAATTAGCGATGATGTGGCAAATACAATTATTGCCCAGCTTTTGCATTTAGACAGCGAGTCGCGTGAAAAAGATATTAAATTATATATTAATTCTCCGGGTGGATCAGTATCAGCCGGCTTAGCAGTATATGACACAATGCAATACGTAAAATCAGACGTATCAACAATATGCGTTGGAATCGCGGCATCAATGGGCGCGACTCTTTTGTCGTCCGGCGCAAAGGGAAAAAGATTTGCTTTGCCGAATTCAGAGATTATGCTTCATCAGATAATGGGAGGCGCGGAAGGCCAGGCATCTGATATTAAAATTCGCGCGGAGCATATTTTAAAAATGCATGAGCGATTAAATAAGATTTTAGCAAACCACACAGGACAAAGCATCAAAAAGATTGAACGCGACTCTGATAGGGACTATTTTATGACTCCAGAAGAGGCGAAAGAGTATGGGATTATTGATAAGATTATTAAATAATTCCTATACTTGACGAAAAAAAATGTTTATGGTAAGCTAGATTTATTATAAATATTAATTATCAGCTATTCTAGAAATACGATATTTTGGGTAGAATTGTTAGTTTGAAATTGCTATATTTGACTTTTTGACTATTTAGAAATCATGAAAATTGAACATATTAAATAAGATGCTTTTGGCATTGCTATGCCCCATATCACGGGGCGCATGATTTCTGTTTACGCATTCTATACCAATCTATCTCAATGGCTGTATATAAGAGAGATAGAATATGGACATATCAATATTAATTTTAGTCGTCCTTGTTACCGGGGTCGGTTTTTTATTGGGTTATATTATACGAAAGCTTATTGCTACAAGATCTATTTCGTCCGCAGAAGCAAAAGCAGAGCATATAATCCAAGAAGCTAAATCAAAAGAAAAAGAAGTTTTACTTGACGCAAAAGACAAATCTTTGGCAATAATTGAGGATGCAAAAAAAGATGAAGAAGCGCGCAGAAGAGAGCTTTCTAACGCGCAGCAACGATTAGAGAAGAGACAGTCATTATTTGATCAAAAAATTCTTGATTTAGAGAATAAGCAAAATCAGCTGGCTGATAAGTCAAAACAAATCCAAAGTACAAAAGACGAAATAATGAAGATTAGAGAGCAGCAATTGGAAAAGCTTGAAAAAATCGCGGGATTGTCCCAGGAAGACGCAAAAAATGTTCTTCTTGAGAATGTTGAGATTAGATCTAAAGACGATCTTCTTAATCGGCTTCGCAAAATGGATGAAGTTGCTTCTCATGAATGGGACGAAAAAGCAAAACAGCTTTTGTCTCTTGCATTGGAAAGATGCGCGTCATCTCATGCTGTTGAGACAACAACAACTTCCTTGCAACTTCCTTCTGATGAAATGAAAGGAAGAATTATTGGAAAAGAAGGCAGAAATATTAAAACTTTAGAACAATTAACCGGTGTTGAAATAATTATTGATGAAACGCCAGAGACATTGCTTATATCTGGATTCAGCCCAATCCGCAGGCATCTGGCAAAGAAAGCATTAGAACGCCTTATGGTTGATGGAAGAATTCATCCAGGACGAATTGAAGGAACTGTTGAAGAGGCGAAAAAGGAAATTGCTTTGGAAATGAAAAAAGCCGGAGAAGAAGCGGCTTATGATGCTGGGGTCGCGGGCTTGCACCCAAAGCTTGTGCAGATTCTCGGACGGCTTAAATACAGAACAAGCTATGGCCAGAATGTACTGTCTCATTCTGTTGAAATAGCGCATTTATCAGTTTTACTTTCTGAAGAGCTTGGAGCTAATGTGGAATTAGCGCGCAAAGGAGGATTGCTTCATGACATTGGAAAAGCAGTTGACCATGAAATTGAAGGCGGACATCCTAAGATTGGATATGATATCTGCAAGAAGTTTGGATTATCAGAAGAAGTCGCTAGAATTTGCGCAACTCACCACGAAGACCATCCAGACCAATTAGAGTCTATTATTGTAAAAGTTGCTGACGCTGTTTCAGGCGCGCGGCCTGGAGCCAGAAAAGATACATATGAGCAATATCTGCAGCGCTTAGGCGAACTGGAAGACATTGCAAAAAGTTTTGATGGCATTGATAAAGCATACGCGATTCAAGCAGGAAGAGAAATTCGCGTGTTTGTTAAGCCAGATCAGATTGATGATTTTGGAGCTCACGAACTAGCGCGCAATATCGCGGATAAAATTGAAGCAGAGCTTAAATATCCAGGAGAAATCAAGGTAAATGTAATTCGCGATTCAAGAGTGATTGAATACGCGCGGTAAATATGTTATCGTCAAATAACCTTTAATTATTAAATATTATTTTTATGGAAGATGAAAAAGGAATGTTTTCAAAAATGTCCCCTAAAACAGGATTTTTCGCGGGACTAGGAAGCGCTTTTATTGTTTTCTTTGTGATTGGTTTTTTTGTGTTGTTAGCCATGGTTGTTCAAGGTGATAAAGATGCTGAAATTGCGGATAATGACAAAAACAATCCAGAAGTCGCGGGAGAAGAAGCTCAAGTTCCATCAGCGCAAGATTTAAATTTTAACCCTGCTCCTCTTAGTGAGAATGACTGGGTGCGCGGCAAGAGCGGCGCGCAAATAACTTTAATTGAGTATTCTGATATTGAATGTCCGTTTTGCTCAAAATTTCATGAAACAACAAAACAAGTTTTGGAAGAATATCCAGATGATGTAAAATTAGTGTACAGGCATCTTCCTTTGCCTTCTTTGCATCCAAACGCGCCAAAAGACGCTGAAGCAACAGAGTGCGCCGGAGAGCTTGGTGGAAATGATATGTTTTGGAGATACCTTGATACATTATATAATTCTGATTTGAGCAGTGTTGAACAATTAACTGAAATTGCGGTAGGAATGGGTCTTGATCGCAGCGCGTTTGATTCATGTTTGAGGAGCGGAAAGCACGCGGAAAAAGTACGCAGCAACTCAGATGACGGAGCCCAAGCCGCTGACACAGCATCATATATGGATAATGACCCAAGCAATGACGGCAGATGGGGCACTCCATTTTCAGTGATTATTTCAGGCGATCAGAAGATTCCTGTTCCAGGCGCGTATCCGATTGATTATCTTAGGCAGATTATTGATTCTTTGCTTGTGAATTAATTCGTTATATCAAAAGACGCTCTGCATTTTGCAGGGCGTTTTTTTGTTCGCGCCAAAATATAAAAAAACCGCCAGATACACAAAGGCATGGTGGCGGTTGATTGTTCAGTATTTGCGCTGATTACCCTTTCTTGGCTTGGGCAATGATACTTCCGATAGCTGGGCTTAGTATGCCATCCAATGCTATCAGCTTGTTGAACCTCTCCTTGTACAGGAATGCAAAGAGGCTACGTTGAGCCTGATTTAGCATTGTTCCGTCATTGATTTTTTCTGCTGAGATGCCCAGCACTTCAGAAGCTAAACTGATTACGTTCTGGCGAGCACTGGCCATCTTGACCTCCTCTTGAGTTCTTGGGTGGTTGTTGTGAAACAGTTATTCAATTGTTCTAGAGCGAATAAATTACTCAATATTGTACATCAAGTAAAATCAAAAAGCAACATTAAAATCGGCATAAAGCCGATTTTTTGATATACTAAAATTATATAAATTATTTAAAACTATACCAACCCAATACATCACACTTATCCTCCCTCCTACGCTCTGAGTACAGAGCTACGGCGGGTAAACTCTATCAAATATTAGCACTGGGGCGGCTAGAGGGAATTGAACCCTCGTATTCGGTACCACAAACCGATGTTCTACCATTGAACTATAGCCGCCATAATATGGCTTGCCAGCCATAGCTCTGTACTCAGAGCGACGGCTGGTGCCCCCAGCAGGGATCGAACCTACATTTAGGGATTAGAAATCCCTTGTTCTATCCATTGAACTATAGGGGCAGGATATAATAGAATTTACACAAAAAATGCTTGTTTGTCAATGTTTTATAGATTTTTTATTAGTGACATGCGCATAAACCTGCGTTGTTGTTATTGATTCATGCCCAAGCATTGCTTGAACAGTTCTTATGTCAGCGCCGCTTGAGAGTTGGTCAGTGGCAAAAGAGTGGCGCAATGTGTGCGGAGTAATATCTTTTGTGATGCCAGCGCTTCTTGCGTATTTGTCAACAATTCTTTGAACAGAGCGCGGGGAGATATTTTGTTCTTTTTGTTCTCTGCGAGCTTGCCCGGCGCATGCCGGGTCATGCGCGACAAACAAGGCATCTGATGCATCTGTGCGTTTGTTTAAATAATTTTTTATTGCCTCTCTTGCGCAATCAGACAAAAATACTGCGCGAAGCTTGCTTCCTTTTCCGCGAATTGTAAATTTATCTTTTTTGAGATTTATTTGATCGCGCGTTAATTTTGTCAGTTCACTAACGCGCGCGCCAGTTGAAAATAGAGTTTCTAAAATTGCTTTATTTCGCAAGCGAATGATTTCATCAGCATCAGATTTCAATGGCGCGGCCAATAAACGTTCTAGATCATGGTTATCTAAAAAGCTTACTTCAACTTGCTGCTGATGCGCAAGTTCAATTTTTTCTGAGGCCAATGATTTGATATTTTGTTTGGCTAAGAATTTCAGTAAGCTTCGCAAAGCAATTAAATGGTAATTTTGTGTTTTTGCGCATAGCTGTTGTCCAGTTTTTGGATCAGAATATCTATTTAACCAAAGATTATACTTTCGCGCTATGTCTGTTGTTATTTTTTCAGGCGCGGGATTTTTTGCCCATTTACAAAATCTACGCAAATAAAAATCATAATTTCGCAAAGTAGCGTCTGATCTTCCTTTTTCTGTTTCAAGGTATTCCAAAAAGTCGGTTATAAGATTAAGTAGGTGTTTCATATATATATATTGTAAGACACAAAGCTTATCTTGACAAATATTTATTAATCGAGTATTATAGCCATACTAATTACGATATCTTGGTTTTGCCTTGATCGCGCTTAACTCGGATATCGCTTATCATTATTATCAAAACAATATATGTTAGATAAAAAGAAGAAAGATCGAATTATAGAAAAATACAAAACCCATAAAAACGATACAGGTTCTCCTGAAGTTCAAATTGCAATTTTAACAGCAGAGATTAAGGAGCTTACAGAGCATCTTAAGGAGCATAAAAAAGATTATTCATCCAGGCGCGGCTTGATTAAAAAAGTAGCACAGCGAAGAAAGCTATTGCAATATCTTCAAAGGGAGAATGAGAAAAGCTATGAAGATATAACAAAAAAGCTGAAAATTAGAAAAAGGGCCCAGGAAACAATGCAAGAAAAAGAAGAAGTGAAAATTGTTGTAAAAAACGAAGAAGAGGAAGTGGAATAAAAGCAATATAATTTAAGCTTAAAAAGCTTTGTAGTAAAATACAGAGCTTTTTGGTATAATAGACCTATGAACCGCAGTATTTTAATTGCAATATTATTTATATCATTGGTTTTGTGTCTGCCTGAATTATCAGCGGCGCAAGAAAAGCCAGAGCCGCCGACATCTTTATCAGCAGGCGCTGTATTTGGATCTAAATCAATTAAGCTGACATGGAATCCTTCCGCAACAGATGATGTTGCTTTTTATAAAATTTATCGTTCAACTTTAGAATCCAGCGTTGGCTCAAGGATAAACATTATATCATCTGAATCTGTTGAATATATAGATACTGATATTTTATATGACAGAGAATATTATTACACAATAACATCAGAAGTTTCTGATATTGAATCAGATTATTCAAATACTGCGTCAGCAAAAGCAGGATTGCCCATACCTATAAACGCGGCTGCTAATGACATTGACGCAAAAGTCGCGATAAGGGTTTCATGGTCTTCTTCTGCGCCAGGCTTATTGCTTTGGTATGATGTATATCGTTCAACTTCTCTTTTGAGCGTGGGCAGTAAAATAAAAACAAAAATGAGCGGAACAGAATATGAAGATGCTGGTTTAACGCACAATACAACATATTATTATAGGATTAGAAGCGTTGATGCAGACGGAATTAGATCAGATTATAGCGAACCTGCATCTGCGAAGGCAATTGCTGAATTTGATACTTTTGAACCAAGGAACGTAAAAACAAGCATTCTTTCGAATAACGGAGTTAAGGTATCCTGGTCAGCGCCAGAACATGTTGAGATAAGCTCATATCTTGTTTATCGTTCAACAAGTGAAACAGATTTAGGATCTTTAAGGGCTGAAGTCAGCAATCGCAGTTTTTCAGAATATGCCTTGCCTGACGGATTTGAATATTATTATAGCGTAAAAACAGTATTAGAAGATGGAAAAATTTCGTCTGCTTCTGAATCCATGCAAGCAAAGTCAAAAAGTTCATCAGAAGATTCGTTAGTTCCTCCTGTAATTGATTTTTCAGCTCAAGCAACAGGAAAGAGCGGAGAAATAAAACTTAAATGGACAATACCTTCTTCATCCAATTTTTCTTTCGCGCGCATATATCGCGGAACAAAAAGCGAGGCAGGAAATTCTTTGGTTGCGGATAAAATAAAAGGAACATCATTTATTGATAAAAAATTAGATGATGGATTTACATATTATTATACTATTCGCACTGTCAGCAAGAACGGAACAGAAGGAGCGCGAAGCGATGAAGTTTATGCGGCATCTTTTATAAAATCAAAAGCAGATAAAACTCCGCCGCCAGTTTTAAATTTAAGGATACAAGATGTTGGAGATGGAAAGACATTAAAGCTTACTTGGAATAATCCTGCTTCTTATGAATATACATATATAAAAATTTATCGCTCTGAATCAAAAGATAATCCAGGAGTTCCAATTAAAAATCGTTTGCGCGTATCAAGCTTTGCTGATTCAGAAGGGATTACAGCTTCTCAAAGATATTATTATATGGTTAAGACAGTGGATTCTAATGGAGTTGAATCAGAAGATAATATTTTTGTCCGAGGCATTGCAACAACAGCCCTTGAAGGAGAGATGGGAGAAAATGATGCTGATTCAGATGGTTTGCCTGATATGTGGGAGCGGCAATATGGATATAATGCGCATCTTAAAGATTTAATTGATGAGGATGAAGATAATGATGGACTTAGCGTGTATGATGAATACAAAAATGGGACCAATCCTTGGAATCCTGATTCTGATAATGATGGGTACACAGACGGCACAGAAGTTCTTAATAGATATAATCCTTTAGGCCCAGGCCCAGAGGCTCAAGTAAAGGAAATTATTAAAAAAGTGCAACAAGGAGAATTCGCGTATAATAAGCAGAGATTATCAAGTTTAGGAGAGGAGGCAATGCTGGCGCGTGAATTAAAAACACTTTTAGAATATGAGTTTGGCGTTGGCAGAATTCCAAATCCAAAACATCATTGGCCAAAATTGGTTAATGCGTATGTGTATGGAGGATATACTTCTCAAGAAATCGCTCATACTTTGCGATATGGCCCAGGACTTGTGCATCCAGCGGTTTCAGCTGATGCATGGCGCGCGTCAGATGAATATAAGAGAAAGCAATAAATTAAGATTGACAAATTAAAATATTTTATATATAGTATGTAAAAATATGGCTCAATATAAAGCGCAAAGAGTAGGCGTGTTCGTTGATGTGCAGAACATGTATTACTCCGCGAAAAATTTGTACGACGCAAAAGTTAATTTTTCCAGACTTCTTGAAGACGCAGTAGGAAATAGGCAGCTGGTCCGCGCGATTTCTTATGTTGTAAAAGGACCGCAGTCAGAAGAAGATAATTTTTTTACTGCTTTAGAGAAGATTGGGTTTGAGGTTAAGACTCGCGATTTACAGGTATTCCTTGGAGGAACAAAGAAAGGCGACTGGGATGTTGGAATCTGCATGGATGCCATCCGCATGGCGCAGAAGCTGGATGTTGTTGTTCTTGTTTCAGGTGATGGAGATTTTGAGTCATTAGTGAATTATTTAAAATACAGCCAAGGATGCGTTGTGGAAGTTATGGCATTTGGACGAACTGCTTCTTCTAAATTAAAGGAAGTGGCGGATAAGTTTATTGATTTAAGCGAATTTAAAAAATATTTAATTAAAAAATAACTGTTTATGCACGAAAGAAAATATGAAGTAGAGGTCAATGGCAAAACCATGATTTTTACGACAGGAAGATTAGCGCAGCAGGCAAATGCGTCTGTTTTGGCTAGATTAGGCGGAACTGAGGTTTTAGCAACTATTGTTATGCCAGAAGAAATCCGTGAAGATATTGGATATTTTCCTTTAATGGTGGATTATGAAGAAAAGCTTTATGCTGCCGGAAAAATTAAAGGATCTAGGTTTATAAAGCATGAAGGAAGGCCGACTGACGAAGCGATTTTGTCAGCGCGATTAGTTGATAGAGCGATTCGTCCACTTTTTCCAAAATGGATAAAAAATGATGTGCAGGTTATTTTAACTGTGCTTTCTTTTGATAAGGAAAATGATCCTGATATTGTTGGATTAAACGCGGCTGTCGCGGCGCTTATGATTTCTGATATTCCTTGGGAAGGTCCAATCGCTGGTTTGCGCGTGTCTGGTAATGATGGAAAATGGGTTGTAAATCCAGATTATAAAACACGCAAAGAATCTGATCTTAACATAGTTGTTGCCGGAACTGATGAAAAAATTCTTATGATTGAGGCAGACGCCCCAGAAGCAAGCGAAGAGACGGCATATGAGGGTGTTGAATATGCGCAAAAGCAGTTTTCTTCTCTTATAAAAACATTTGAGAAAATGCAAAAGGAAATTGGAAAGGAAAAGATACAAGAGCCCTCCTTCGCTGAAGCCGAAGAAGAAGATTCGTCTTCTGTTAATTATGAAAAGGAAACTGAAAAATTTATAAGTGAGAACATTGAGAAAGCTTTGTTTGTTGATAAAAAAGAAACCAAAATTTCACGTAAAAAAGCTGTAAAAGGATTACTGGAAGATTTGGAAGATCATCTCAAAGAATTGCAAGTTGGCAAAGAAAAAAGAAAAAAAGCTTCGTCTCATGGATATGGCCTTGTTGAGGCATTTGTCACAAACGCGATTATTAAAGATGAAAAACGCGTTGATGGCAGAAAATTAGATGAAATTCGAGAATTAACATTTGATACTGGACTTCTTGCCAGAACACATGGAAGCGCGCTTTTCTCAAGAGGTGAAACGCAAGTTCTCTCTGTCGTCACTTTGGATTCTCCGGGTTCAGAGCAAACTCTTGATACTTTGGAAGAAGACGATACAAAAAAGAGATATATGCATCATTATAATTTTCCTCCATTTTCTGTTGGAGAGGCAGGTCCTTTGCGCGGTCCGGGTCGCCGTGATATTGGCCATGGCGCTCTGGCTGAAAAAGCTCTTGCGTGTATGATTCCTAGCAAAGAAGAATTTCCGTACACAATTCGCGTTGTATCAGAAGTGCTTGGCTCAAATGGCTCATCTTCAATGGGATCTGTTTGCGGATCAACAATGGCTTTACTTGACGCGGGAGTTGCTATAAAAGCAAATGTTGCCGGGATTGCGATGGGATTAGCGTCTGATGAAAGCGGAAAATATAAAATTTTAACAGATATTCAGGATTTAGAAGATGGAGAAGGCGGAATGGATTTCAAGGTGGCTGGAACCAGAGAAGGAATTACCGCGATTCAGATGGATACAAAGACCAAAGGCATAACAAATCAGATTATAAAAGAAACATTAGCGCAGGCAAAAGACGCGCGCATTCAATTGCTTGACCAGATGGAAAAAGTAATCCGCAAGCCGAAGGAATTATCAGAATATGCTCCTCGCATTACAAGCATGAAGATTGACCCGGAAAAAATTAGAATTGTTATTGGATCAGGCGGAAAAACAATCAATGAGATTATAGAAAAATGCGGTGTTGAAATTGATATTGATGATGATGGATTGGTTATGATTACAGCCGAAAAAGCTGAACGCGCGAAACAGGCGCAAGAGTGGGTTGAGAATTTAACTCATGATGTTGAAGCAGGAGAGAAATACAAAGGCAAAGTAGTTCGAATAATGGACTTTGGCGCGTTCGTGGAAATTTTGCCGGGCAAGGATGGCATGGTTCATATTTCAAAGCTTGCGAATCAGCGCGTAGAAAAAGTTGAAGATGTATGCAAAGTAGGCGATGAATTAGAAGTTGAGGTTGTTGAAATAGATGATCAAGGCAGGATAAACTTAAAAGTGCAGGGCGTTGAAGGAGGGTCAAATGATATGCGCAATGGCCCAAGGCGCGGAGCGGAAAGAGACAGGCCTCGCAGGCAGTCTCGTAGATAATCTAACTGCAAGATTAAAAAGCCCGCCGACTCGGCGGGCTTTTGATATTCAGAGCATGTTCGTGTTAGAATAAGATTATGAAGATAGATAAACAAAAGGAATTTAATAAAATGTTCACAGGACTTGGGGTGGCGCGGAGCGTGACTATAAGCAAGCCAAGGCATACTAGATATATTGGTTTTTTTATTGCGGCGGCATGCTTGGTTGTTGTTATAATTTTGGGTTTCTGGCATGTGTCTAGATCAAATTTAGCGCTTGCGAAAAATCTTTCATCAGATACGCGATTTTATTTGTATTTAAAAATACCTAATACTGAAAGCGTGCATTCTAAACTGCGATTTTGGGATTCAAGCTTTCAGGATATGCAGCTTAATAGGTTGTACACAAATTTTGTTCAGGCAAACTTAGGTGAATTTTTTACTGAAACAGGCGGTAATTCATTTTTTAGCGGTGTGATTGAGATAGCAAAGCTTGATACAGGAGAAGTAGTTTTAACGTCAGAATTGAAAAATAAGAAAGAGTGGCTGTCTTTGATGTTTATTGATGATGAATACGCTGGACAGATTGTTGAGCTGGAGATTTCCGCGAACAATTGGCTGCAGTCAATCTCAAATCAAGAAAATTGGTTTTGGTATATTGATAAAGGAAGATTGTATTTT
Organism: Patescibacteria group bacterium; assembly: GCA_018830465.1. Taxonomy (GTDB): domain Bacteria; phylum Patescibacteriota; class Patescibacteriia; order UBA2169; family UBA2169; genus CG1-02-41-12. The sequence continues at coordinate 14,968 of JAHJSI010000052.1, forward strand.
GTAAGCAGCAAATCAGCTCGTGAAAAAATTAGTTTTAATCTTGCAATATCTATTTCTGATATGATTAGTTCTTCAAGAAAAGACATTGGAATATTTTACGCGAATGATATATCAGGCATATTTGATTCTGAAAATCCATATATAAATATTTTGGCCGGATCTGTCGTAAAGCCGTTTATTTTATACGCGTGCAAGACTGATAATCAAGTTATATTCAGAACAAATGATTTGCCTAAAATCAGTGAAAACTTGACAGAAAATTCCATAAAAAAACTATACCAAGCATCTGATTTTGGCGTAAAAGCGCATATTGGGGATATTAAATCTTTTAATATTGTTTTTGAAGAGAATGTTTTGCGCATATTAAGCCAAATTGAAGGATTTTTAAAAGAAACACATAGTATTGATATTGAAAAACTTGACAGAAAATCTGCTTTTTCAAATCTCGCAATTTTTATTTCACCTAAAAATAACCAAAAAATAGAAGAAAATCATTGGGCAATTGTGTCTGAATCTCTAGAGCTTGATATTTTAGAACAGTTTGGCATGTCAAGTTTTGCAAAACAGCATCCAATAAGAGTTCAGAACGTGCTAAGAGATGGATCTGTTATGATAGAGATGCGCGCAGAGGAAGAAGGGTTATTATGGGAAGATTTTCCTATTGTTTTTAACAATCAAGATATTGTTTTTAGAACATTACAAGCTCAAGGAGAGGGAAATGGGTATTTTGCAGGGTTTGTTCCTGGCTTAGGCAGTGTTTTAACAAATTCTGAAGCAGTTTTAAATAAAATATTAGAAATTTATTCTAATATTTCAAAAATTAGCGCAAACAATGAGTGTAAATTAGATTTTTCAAGCAGGATAAGCTCTCATTTTGATGCTTCTTTTTTATCAGATGACCTTTTAATGGAATCAATTATAGATTATTTGAATATATTATCTCTAGAAAGCGGTGATTTATATGGATGCGTAGTTTTTAATGAAGACTAGGTTGACTTTTGTGTTTAGGTGTGCTACAATGTATATGTTCTCTACTTTCTAGTACTTTTACATTGAAGACCGGCCTTCAATAAAAAACAAAAATAAAAACAAACGGTGTCTGGAAGGGAAACAAAAACAAAAAAAAGATCGGTGAACACATATTCAGATGTGTTTTCACCACAAGAAGGCAGAGAATAGGCATTAAAGTCGGACCAATGCCACAAATAAGGGTTGCTTGATATCACATTGTTGGAACTTCGCTTTAAACGAGCGTAGGCCAACTGCGTTAAGCAGTCATAGGGGGCGTATCGTAGCCATTATAATTTTTTTATATCGTGGCGCTTGATGCGCCCTTCTTTTTTTTACAGAAATGTTGTGCTACAATTTATTTATATGAAAAAATCTTACTATTTTTTTATTGCTTTAACAGGTTTAGTAGTTGATCAGTTGATAAAAAATTTTGTTATCAGCGTGCCGCAGTTTAATGAGCAGGTTTTTATTAATAAGAATTTCGCGTGGAATTTGCCAGTTGAGAATCACGCAATCGTGGTTATAATGATTTTTGTGATTATTGGCTTGATTTTTTTAATGACCCAGAAGAGTCTGCCGATAATATGGATTATTGTCGCTGGGGCTTTATCTAATTTAATTGACCGCGTACTATTTGGAGGCGTTATTGATTATATACATACTCCTTTGGGAGGGATTATAAATTTAGCTGATATAATGATATCATTAGGCGTTGTATTGATTATTCTAGACAGCAGAAAAATAAAAATATAATTTATGCTTACCACGGTTACTTCTTGCGCTGTAATAGGATTAGATGGCGAGCCGATTACTATTGAAGTGGATGTATCGCGAGGATACCCAGGATTTATTGTAGTTGGATTGCCAGATAAAACAGTTGATGAATCAAAACATAGAATTCCGACATCAATCCGCAATAGCGGATTTTACTATCCATTTTCAAAAAAGGTTGTAGTAAATTTAGCTCCAGCTGATCTTAGAAAAGAAGGCGCTTCATATGACCTTCCAGTTGCAGTGGGAGTTTTGGCTTCAACTGAACAGATATTTTCTGATCTATCTCATTCAATATTTATAGGAGAGCTTGCATTGGATGGAAAATTGAGACCAACGCGCGGTATTCTTCCAATTACTCTTTGGGCGCGAGATAATGGATATTCTAATATTTATATTCCAGAGTCAAATATAAAAGAAGCATCAGTTGTTGATGGCATTAATATTATTCCTATTAAAACTTTAACTGAACTTGTGGCGCATTTTAATGGACAGAAAATTATTCCTCCATGCGCAAAAAATTTTGGTACAGATTTATTAGAACGTTTTTCAGAAGTTGATATGTGTGAAGTAAGCGGACAAGAGCACGCGAAGCGCGCTTTAGAAATAGCTGCTGCAGGAAATCATAATATTGCAATGAGCGGTCCGCCTGGAAGCGGAAAGACAATGCTTTCAAATGCAATTTGTTCTATTTTGCCTGAGATGACTTTTGAAGAACAATTAGAAGTGACAAAAATTTATAGTATTGCCGGAGTTTTACCTCAAGACTTATCGCTTATATCAGAGCGTCCGTTTAGATCTCCTCACCATACTGCAAGTGGCGTGGCAATCGTCGGAGGAGGAGCATACCCTCGTCCTGGAGAAATAAGCTTGGCTCATAGGGGTGTTTTGTTTTTAGATGAATTTCCTGAATTTTCTCGAAGTGTTTTAGAAAACCTTCGTCAACCGCTTGAGGACGGAAAAATTACAGTATCACGCGCTCAAGGAAGCTTTACTTTTCCAGCTAGATTTATTCTTGTTGCGTCTTTTAATCCTTGTCCTTGCGGTTTTTTGGGGGATAGCGAGAGAGAATGCGTTTGCACGCAATCGCAGATTATAAAATATAGGAATAAAATTTCAGGTCCTATTTTGGACAGGATTGATTTGCATGTTGATGTTCCGCGTGTTTCATTTGAAAAACTGGAATCAACTGGAGCAGAGAAGTCTGAATCAATAAGAGAAAGAATAAATAGCGCGCGAAAAAAACAGCAGCAGCGTTTATTAAAGCATGGAATATTTAATAATAGCGAAATGTCAGCTAAATTAGTTCGCGAGATATGCGAACTAGATGATCAGTCCCGCGCTTTGATTAGGCAGGCAGTTGATACATTGCATTTGTCCGCGCGTTCGTTCCATAGAGTGTTAAAAGTCGCGCGCACTATCGCGGATTTATCTGAAAGCGAAAATATTACCCAAGCGCACATCGCAGAGGCTTTGCAATATCGTCCAAAAGAGAAATAGGTTATTTGCGTGAGATTTGCGTGTTTTGGATTGTGATTCAAAAAAATGGTATTATAGTTTTATATGGGGGGACAAAAAATAATCATAATAATCGGATTTTTTGCTGTGATTTTGTGCGGCGCAAATGTTGCGCAAGCAGATGACATTACAGTGCTTGAATTTGAGGGAAATATTTTTCCAGCTGATTATGTATTAACACAAGACAGAAGCCCGTATCTTCTTGATGGAACATTTTATATTTCTTCTGGCGGTGGTCTTACTATTGATTCCGGTGTTGTTTTAAAAATGGACTCAGGATCTCGGATTGTGATTGATGGAGTTTTGTATATTAGAGGAACAAGTGAGAATTCTGTTATAATTACTTCTGATAAGGATGATGAATATGGCGGTGATACTAATGGAGATGGAAGTGCTTCATCTCCTGCTCCTGGGAATTGGTCTGGGCTTCAAGTAAATACTGGTGGAGTGGTTTATATTGATAACGCTATTATTAGATATGGCGGAGATAAAGGGGCTTCTGGCGCTATGATTGAATTATACACAGGATCAGGTGTGCAAATTTTTGATTCTGTGATTGAGTATTCTATGAATGGAATAAAAATGATAGGATCTTTGGTAAGCCAGTCTTCATTATATATTATTAAGTCTATTATTAGAAATAATACTATTTGCGGCATTGAGATTTCAGGCAAATCCTCTATTATATTTGGAGATAACACTCTTAATGATAATGCCTGCGGAATGCGCGTATATAACACTTCTGATGCTGATTATTTTTTAATTGGTGAAAATTCTTTTTTTGATAATGATGAGTTTGCGTTTGAATTTCTTGGGAATGATACTTTGAGTATTATTTATAATTGGTGGGGCTCTGCTTCAGGTCCGACGCACCCTGATAATCCCGCGGGTGATGGTGATTTTTTGATTGGAAATGTTGTTTTTTCTCCTTGGATTATGAGTGGCACTGTAAACAGCATAAATAGCGCGCCTGTTTTGTCTTTTGCGAGTGATACAGGATATGAGAGTGATGGTGTTGAGCCGAATATTAGTTTTGTGAATCAAGATATACCTGTTTTCAAAGTCGCGTTTTCTGATGTAGATTTTGATGTTGCGCAATATGTTCGTTTGGTTGTTGGGGACGATTCATATGCTATGGCAACTAGCGTGAGTTCTACTTTTTCTTTTTCTCCAAGTGATGATGTGTTTGGCAAGGGCGAGTATACTTATCATTTTGAAGCGTCTGACGGCGAGATCGCTGTTCGCCTGCCAGAGAGCGGGGAATTGTCTTTTGATGTGCGGTTTGTGCCTGTGATTTTAGTTCCTGGGATTATGGGGACGGAGTTATGGAAGGGGGATGATTTGATATGGCCTGATATTGTACAGATGATATCAAATCCAGGAGATGGTTTTATGGAAGTTTTAGCAATGGACACAGATGGTGTTGCCATCGATAGCCAGATAATAATGGGTGATATTGTTAGAAAGCCTGTTATAGGAAAAGATATTTTTGAAGGACTTATATCAGAATTCACAAATATTGGTTATCAAGAAAATACTAACTTATTTGTTTTTCCTTATGATTGGCGTATTGGTCTAGACACCAGCGCTCAAAGTTTGAAGCAAAAGATAGATAACATATTAAGCCAGACAGGGAGTGAAAAGGTGGGCATTGTAGCGCATAGTATGGGCGGTCTTATCAGTAAGCAATATATACTTGATAATGGCTCTGATTCAGTAGATAAAATGATTTTTATAGGAACTCCTCATTTAGGCGCCCCAAAATCAACAAAGACTTTGTTGATTGGTGATAATTTAGGAGTTGAGCTTTTCTTTTCTTTTTTGAGCTCTAGTCTTGTAAAAGAAATAAGCCAGAATATGCTTTCCATATATCAACTTTTGCCAAGTCAGGAATACTATACCCAGATTGGCGGGCATTATAAGGATTCTACCCAAGATGCCTTGTTTGGTTATAATCAAACAAAAAGCATGCTTATTGAACAAGGTTTAAATCCGACACTCTTGCAATATGCAGAGGATTTTCATACTTCTGCGCTTGATAATTTTGATGTTGCAGGCATTAACACATACAACATTAATGGATGCGATAAGCCAACAATGAGCAAGATTATTAGGCGGAATAAATTTTTGTCGAATATTTTTCTTTTGGATGAGTATATTGTAGAAATGGAGGCAGGCGATGGAACAGTTCCACTAGAAAGTTCAGACGCGCTTACTCTTGCAAGCGGAAGATCATTTTATTTTAAGGGTGTTGATCACTCAGTCATGCCAAGCGCAAGCGGTATTAAGGATATGGTTACACAGTTAATTAGCGGAACCTTTATAGCAGATAACCTGCCAAGCAATGTAACACAAGATAAAACCCAATGTACCATTCGAGGCAAGCTACTTTCAATACACAGTCCTGTTAATTTGCATATTTATGATTCAGAAGGCAATCATGTGGGCAGGGGAGAGAACGGAGATATTGAATATAATATATCTGGCGTTGCTTATGAGGAAATTGGGGAAAATAAATTTGTGTTTTTGCCGGAATCAGGCGAAGAAGAATACCGTATTGAATTGGACGGAACAGATGAAGGAACTTTCAGCTTAAGAGTATCAAAAGTTGAGAATAATGAAGTCATAGAAACTGCGTATTACAGCGATATTCCTGTAAATTCATCTAGTGAGGCAGTAATTACTTTATCTGAAAATGTGTCATCAACTGTTTTGCAAGTTGATGAATCTGGGTCTGGCAGTTTTCAGACGGTTTCTGTCTCGTCTGTTTTAAGTAGTCAAGAATCTGAGGACATGACAAAGCCAATAACCACAATCAGCACAACAGGAGGCACATCATCTGCTGTGTTTACATTGTCCGCGATTGATGATAATTCAGGGATTTTAAAGACAGAATATAGCTTGGATAATGGCGATACATGGAATAATTACGCGAATTCAGTTATAATTAGTTCAATAGGCGAAACAACTGTTCTTTACAGGTCAAAAGACAGGGCAGGGAATCTTGAGGATTACAAGTCAGAAACAATCAGAGTTGCTTCTGCGCCTGTTATTTTAACTCCATTTATTAATGCACCAAGCAATAATGAAAAGGCCGACATGCCTCGCCGCAGCCCCAGCGAAGGCGGGGAGGTTTTAGGCATTAAAATTGAGCGTTCAAAAAATGAGCAATATTCTAATGATGATATTTTAGGTGCATTGAAAAACGCGGACATTGATATGCTTATGGATTATCTTGGTCAGGAGCGAGATTTAATTCTTGAGCAAAGTGTGGCGCAAAAATATGGCAATAGTTTGTCATTCAAGCAAGGAGAGATTAATTTTATTAGTTATGGAACAAAGAGTACGCGAATTCTTGGAACAGGCGAGAGAGCTGGGGTGCTCCATTCTTTCAAATACGCGTTTGATAGATTGCCAGATACACAGGATGATTGGGATGATGTTATAAAAATTTCTACTAACCAAATTCCAAATCAGAAAAATCCAATAGCAGAGCAAGAGGCCAGAATTGAATTTGAAAAAATATATTCACGCGAGCCAAAGGAAGAAGATAATTTTTCCATAATGCGCATTGCATACGGTTTGCGGCCTGAAAAGAGGGATTTAGAAAAAGAAATTCAAGGCATTACAGAGTTCGTGAAAATTTATGGTCGTGTTCCAAGTAGTACTTTGGATTGGAATATTTTAAGATCAATTGCATATTAAATAAAAATTAAAAGAAAAAGTATGAATAAAATTATATATAAGAACATTATTTTATTTTTGTTGTTAGTGGTTTTGCCTTGGTATATTTCTGTTAATGAATATCGTTGGAATATTTTAGATTTTGATAGTAATTATTTACTTATACCTGTGATTGTTGGTTCAGTGTTTTTAGTTTTACTCAATGTTTGGTTATCAAGAAGAACAGAAGGAAACGCAAAAACAGCATCTCTGATTTTCATCATCCCACCTGCGCTTGTCCTATTATTCTTTATCGCCGGATATTTCGCGTTTACGGGTTTTACAGGTTTTTAGTTTTAACTATTGAAAGCAAAAAATCAACGGCTTATAATCGGCTCACATGTTTGAGCCGATTATTTTGGTTGATTTTTTATAGTAAAAGAGGTATTTTATAGATATGGACAAACAGAAAAAAACAATAAAACAATTTGAAAAGATAAAGATTGATAAGTCATGGTCATTCATTGAAAAGACAAGAAAAGAAACCTCATACCTTTCACATGGATACCATAGATACCCTGCTAAATTCATTCCACAGATAGTTGAGCGATTGGTAAAGAAATATACAAGAGAAGGTGATTTGGTGGTTGATCCTTTTGGCGGATGCGGTACTACATTAGTTGAGTCAAAAGTATTAGGAAGAGAGTCTGTTGGAGTGGATATAAATCCTGTTGCTGTCTTGATAACTAAAGCAAAAATTACACCAATAAACCTTTTGGATTTAGAGGAAGCTTTTGTTGATTTAAAATATAAATTAGATTCATATAATTCAGAAACAAAGATTAATGTTCCCAAGCATGATAGAATTGATTATTGGTTTAAGACAGAAAACAAAAGAAAACTTGCTTTTATTTCTCAAAAAATTTCAAAGATAAAAGATCAGGATATCAGAGATTTTTTTTATTGTGGATTATCTAATATTCTAAAAAATTGTTCTATCTGGCTTCAAAAAAGCAACAAACCAACCAGAGATTTTGATAAGAAGCCGTCAGATCCATTTAAAATATTTATTCGCCATGTTAATTCAATGCTAAGAGGCAATATAGAATTTTACGAATTATTGAAGCATAGAGGATTTTTAAAAACGAAATGCAAGGTGCAATGTACTGACGCGCGCAAGATTCCCGCAAAAAATAATTCTGTGAGTTTGGTTGTTACTTCGCCGCCTTATGTTACTTCTTATGAATATGCTGATTTGCATCAGTTAACTGCGCTTTGGTTTAAATATATAAAGGACTTAAGCGATTTTCGTAAAAGATTCATAGGCACTTCACATCATAATAAGAAAGAATTAAAGTTGAATAGCATAATAGCTGAAGACATAAAAAATAGTTTATTGGAAAAAGATAAAAAAACAGCAGAAGAGGTCGCGACTTATTTCAGCGAGATGAATGAGGTTTTTATTGAGATGAAGAGAATGCTTAAAAAAGGAGGCAGGACTTGTATTGTGATTGGGAACACAAGTTTAAAGGGCGTTGAAATTTTGAACGCAGAGGTATTTGCTGAACAGTTGCAAAATTTAGGTTTTAAGATTGATAATATTATTAAGCGAGAGATTCCTTCAAAAAATTTGCCTTCTATTCGAAATGAAAAAACAGGCAGATTTGCAAAGGTAGGCGATAAGAATAAAAAATACGCTTATCCAACTGAATATATATTAGTAATGAAAAAAATATGACCATAGAAGATTTAATAACAATTTACGAGACAAAAAAGAAAAAATTTGGAGACCAAGTATATCGCCATATCTCAGATGTTTTTATTGAAGCAAAACCGCAACATAAAGCAGATTTTAAAGGCAAGGACCATGAGCAATCTTGGCGCGCTTTCAAGGGAAAGAATTTGGAAAAATTAATTGAACATATAATTGTAGATGAGGTAGAGGAATTGGGCTTAGAGGTTGTAAATGGCAATTCGCTAGAGAGAAGCAAAGGGAAAAAATTATCTGAAAAATTGAGCAAAGTTAAAAGAAATCTTTTAATTGATTATGGAGAGTTTGGCTCGCATTTGCCTGATGTTGATATTATTATTTTTAATCCTAAAACTTCAGATGTTGTTGCTGTGTTTTCTAGTAAGGTAACTTTGCGAGAGAGAATTACGCAAACAGGGTATTGGAAACTTAAACTTTCTGATGATGAAGCAACAAAGCATATTAAGGTTTACTTTGTGACTCCTGATGAGGATGGCACGCTTACATCAAAGAGTCCTGCTAAAAAAGGTAGGGCTATTGTTGAGGTTGATACTGATGGGAGTTATATTTTGAGTAAAGCTGATATTGAGGTGAGCGATAAGGTGAAGATGTTTGATCAGTTTATTGATGATTTAAAGAAAATTTATTTGTAATAAAATTTTAAATTGGCGTAAAAACAAAAATGCAAATTGAATCCACAACGCTTTGGGATTTTCCGACGCAGAATTACGGCGATACGTCGCATGGGGATAATAAATTTAATGGAGTGACTCCTGCTTTTGTAATTTGGAATTTACTGCAGAGATACACAAAAGAAGGGGATAGAGTTGTTGACCCAATGGCAGGCAGTGGAACCACTATTGATGTTGCATTAGAACTCAACAGAAAAGTAAGAGCATATGATGTTCACCCAGTTAGAAAAGATATAATCAAGAATGATGCGCGAAAAATTCCTCTTCCTGACGATTATGTTGATTTTGTTTTTATAGATTCTCCTTATTCTGATAATATAAAATATTCTGATGAGCCAGATTGTATTGGCAAGATATCGTGCGAGAAAGAATTATTTTACGATGAATTAGAAAAAGTAGCTCAAGAAATTTTAAGAATATTAAAACCAGGAAAAGCAATGGGCTGGGTGATTGCGGACCAATGGATAAAAAAGAAATTTTCTGCGACAGGATTTTTAATGTGGCAAAGATTGGAAAAATATTTTGAGCCAATTGATATTATTTGCTTAACAAGACATAACCAAACATCAAACACAGGAGTTTGGCATAGTCGTGCTCGAGAATTCAATTTTTATTTGAGAGGATTTAAATATCTATTTATAATGAGAAAGACTAACTATATCAAGTAGATAATTATTAAAAGTATTTGATTTTATAGGTAGTCCAAAGGATTAACTCTGTTTCCACTGACTCTAACTTCAAAATGAAGATGAGGTCCTGTTGAACGGCCTGTTGAGCCGATTGCCGCGATTACATCGCCTTTTTCCACGCGCGCGCCTTTTTTCGCATAATTTTCATTATTGTGCGCGTATAATGTGTGAAAACCATTTCCATGGTCGATTATAATATAATATCCATATCCTCCGCTGTTCCAGCCGGATGTAATCACAATGCCATCATCAGCAGCATAAATCGGCTGGCCTCTCTTATTTCCTATATCAATTCCGCTGTGCCGCCATCCAAGGAAATACTGCGTAACGCGCTTTGCTGTTGTCGGCCAATTAAGTTTGCCCGCGATTGGTTGAGCTGGTTTGAAAATATTTCTAATATCAGCTAAGCCAGAAGAATATGATGATACAGGCACGACTGGAGCAGGAGGAATTCCATCAGGAATAACAATCTTTGCTCCTATTTTCAGCTCTGACGCGTCCGCGAGCTTATTTACTTCAAGAATATCTTCTGTTTTTGCTCTATATTTAGAAGCAACCGCGTTTAATGTATCTCCTTGCTTTATAGTGTGCGTAACGCCTGTAATAGGTAAAATTATTAATTCTTGGCTTGGCTTTATAAAATCTCTTGGTCCTATGTTATTTGCCCAAAGAATTGTATTAGTGCTTAGATTGAAGTTTTCCGCTATTTCAGAAATTGTGTCTCCTTCTTGAACTATATAAGTAATAATGCTATCTCTTAGTTTTGGAGTGATATTTGTTGCCGTGATATCTGGTTTTATTAGCGCGTCCCCAACTGAAGCGATAATTGCTTCTAAAATACCATCAGGAACTTCACCTGTTGGCTCTGTAGCGCTTTCAACGCCAATTTGAGCTAACGCGCGTTCTGGCGCAACATCTTTACTTGCTGAATAGTCTTTATCAAGATTTGCCTGCTCTTGGATAAGCAGTTCAAAGTCGCTTTTCGCGGCAAGTATTTCATAAAGGCCTGAATTTTTTCCAATTTCTTCTGGTCTTATTTCCCTTGCTTTTATATTTGTTGCTGTGACAAAGAATAATAAAACAGTCAGTCCGCCATAAATAATTACATTGCGCGAGAAGTTTTCTTTGAATTGATCTCTTATGTAAATATTCGCTCTTTTTGCTTTTAATGCCAAAGCTTTTAATCTATGGTATATTGGCAATCCAAAAATCCGGACGATCATTTTTATCGCCCAAGTAATAATGAATTTAATAATCCAAAGCAGCGCGCTTATTATTTTTAGGATAATGATAATAATGCTGCTTAAGAGCGTTAAAAGCAGTACGCCATTTTTCTTTGCCAGTATTATGTTTCTTGATTCTTGTCTTTTTTTCATAAATTCAGTATGATTGTGTTAAGGCAATATGTCAACATATAATCATAAAACAATTGAGAAAAAATGGCAAAAGCGGTATGAAGATGAGAGAATTTTTGAAGTTTCTGATAAAGTAAACCAGGACAAAAAGAAGTATATTTTAGATATGTTTCCATATCCTTCTGGAGAAGGGCTTCATGTGGGCCATCCTGAAGGATATACCGCGACTGACATCTATTCCAGATATCTGCGAATGAATGGTTTTGACGTGCTTCATCCAATTGGATGGGATTCTTTTGGCTTGCCAGCGGAGAATTATGCTATCAAGAAAAACATGCATCCAAAAGAAAGCATGAAAAAGAATATTGAGACATTTACGCGCCAGTTAAAGTCGTTTGGTTTTTCATATGATTGGTCGCGCGAGATATCTACATGCGATCCTGAATATTATAAATGGACGCAGTCACTGTTTTTGCAATTATATAAAGCAGGCCTTGCCTATAAAAAAGAAGCCCCTGTTAATTGGTGCGAGTCATGTAAAACTGTTCTCGCGAATGAACAAGTTATCAATGGAAAATGCGAAAGATGCGACAATGAAGTTATTCAAAAGGATTTAGAACAATGGTTTTTTAAGATTACTCAATACGCAGAGCGTCTTTTGAAAAATTTAGATGGCTTGGATTGGCCAGAGCCGATTAAGTCAATGCAACGTAATTGGATAGGCAGAAGTGAAGGTGCGATGATAAAATTTAAAGTTGTCATTGCGAGCGAAGCTACTGCTGAGCGTGGCAATCTTATCGTTGATAAGATATCGCTTTACAATGACCAAAATCCTAGCGACGATAAGATTGCCGCGGTCGCGGGTACGCTCCCTCGCAATGACATAAGTGTTTTTACCACTCGTCCAGATACTTTGTTTGGCGCGACATATATGGTGCTTGCGCCAGAGCATAAGTTTGTCAATGAAATGTGCGGTCAGATAGAGAACTGGGATGAGGTTGAGAAATATAAAAAACAAGCGTTATCAAAAAGCGCTTTAGAGAGAACTGATTTGTCTAAAGAGAAAACTGGCGTTGAGCTTAAAGGCGCGCGAGCGATTAATCCTGCCAACAATGAAGAAATTTTAATCTGGATTGCTGATTATGTTCTTTCATCTTATGGCACAGGCGCGATTATGGCTGTTCCAGCGCATGATGAGAGGGATTTTACGTTCGCGAAAAAGTTTGGTCTTGAAATTCGCGAGGTTATTAAAACAGACCAGGAATTGCCGTCAGTTGCGCGCGGCAAGATGGTAAATTCAGGTGAGTTTGATGGCATGGATTCAGAAGAAGCTAAAAAGAAAATTACAGATAAAGTTGGCGGAGAAATGACAGTGCAGTATAAATTGCGTGATTGGTTGATTTCGCGTCAGCGATACTGGGGCGCGCCGATTCCAATAATATATTGCGATAAGTGTGGAGAACAGCCAGTGCCAGAAAAGGATCTTCCAGTTGAGTTGTCTGATGATGTGGATTTCCAACCAAAAGGGGAATCACCGCTTGCGCAGTCAAAATCATTCCAAAATGTAAAATGTCCAAAATGCGGAGCGCAGGCAAAGCGCGAAAGTGATACAATGGATACTTTTGTGGACTCTTCGTGGTATTTTTTGCGGTACACTGATCCAAAAAACGAAAAAGAATTCGCCGCAAAGAAAAAAATTAAAACATGGCTTCCTGTTGATACATATGTCGGAGGCGCGGAACACGCGGTTCTTCATCTTATGTACGCGCGTTTCTTCTGCATGGCATTGCATGATATAGGAATTTTGGATTTTGAAGAGCCATTTGCTTGTTTGCGCAACCAAGGTTTAATCATGGGTCCTGATGGACAAAAGATGTCAAAATCAAAAGGCAATGTTATAAATCCTGATGAAGTAGTAGGCAAATTAGGCGCTGA
>JAHJSI010000003.1 GCA_018830465.1 Patescibacteria group bacterium
CATAAAATCAAAAATCTAACAATCAACTACTCTTTAGAATTTATTATGCTGTTAGTTTATCTTGATTTTAATCTAGTTCTACTGAAATTTTATTATGCATAAAATCAATTATTCGTATAGTGCCACGAACTCTGCCATTATCAAATCTTTGCCCTGCTTTATATTTTGAAGCATCTCTAGATTGCAATTCTATAGTTTTGGGTTCGCCTACTTCAACTGCTTCTGTTTGTGCATTTTTTACTGCTTCTAAAAATTCACTGCGCCTCATATAAACATCGCCTTTGCCGTCAGGCAATTCAACAGTAATAAGATCTTTGTTTTCTTTATAATCTTTTATTGTACATCCTTCAAATAATTCTCCATTAATCCCTTTAATTGATACTTTTTCTCCAACTTTTAATGCGCTTTCTTCTTCTTGCGCTACATCTAGTTGGCTTTCTTTCTGCTCAACACTCTCGTGATCCTCCATTGGATTTGGTTGTTCAGGATTTCGCATAAAATATATTTTATTAATTATTTTTCAATCGCTTTTTTCATTTCTTCTTCAAAAGAAGAATTTGTTGGAATCTTTTTTCCAAGCTGCCTGCGCGCATTAATATCTTCTTCTATTACAGCTTTTTCAACGCCAAACTTCAATCTAGAAAATTCTTTAAGTTTCGCGACTTTTTCTGGATTGCCTTTTTCTGGAGGATATGTTTTCATTTGAAAAGGCTTTGAAGCGGCATTATCCACTAATAATTTAACATACGCATGGAATTTATCAACATTAATTACATCATATTCATTAAACACAGGAGTAAATTCTTTTGCTAAAACTTCAGCATCCTCCACGCCAATTTTGAAGCTCGCGATTGTTCCGACATTGCCGAATACAGCATCTCGAATAAGCGGATTCTGCTTTTCATCAAAAAGCTGTCCAATATATTGATGCGCGATTATCAGATTAAGTCGGTACTTGCGCGCTTCTGAAAGGATTGTTGCGATTGAATCAGTGACGAAATTCTGAAACTCATCAATATATAGATAAAAATCATGCCTCTGCTCTTCTGGCAGGTCTGCTCTGCTCATTGCGGCCATTTGCAGTTTTGAAACAATTATCAAACCCAAAAGCGAAGAATTGATCTCGCCTGTCTTTCCTTTCGCGAGATTGATCAAAAGAATCTTTTTATTATCCATTACATCCCTGAAATCAAACGCGCTTTTTTGCTGGCCGATTATATTGCGCAGCATTTCATTTTCCACGAACCTGCCGACTTTTGAAACCAAGTATCCAAGCATTTCACTCTTTTGCGCGGCAGCGGTCTTTGCCATTTCCTCTTCCCAAAAAGCTTTTACTGTTGGGTCTTTAAGCTTTGACACTTTATATTTCTGAAAAACATCATTAGTAAACATTGCTGGAATATCAATTACAGTTCCTGGATTGTCCTTATCAGCCATCAAGGTGAGCATTACATTTCGCATATTATGCTCAAACATGGGGCCAATCATTTCTGGCGGGAATAATTTCATGAATATCGCGATCATATCCTGAACCGCGAAATCCTTTTGGCCTTCATCCTTATACTCAAGCATATTCAAACCCATTGGCCTTTCTGTGTCAGAAGGATCAAAGTAGATTACATCTTCCAGCCGATTGTCTGGAATATATGAAAGAATAGTATCCACAAGATCTCCATGAGGATCTATAACGCATACGCCATGGCCTGCTTCAATATCCTGCTTTGCTAAATTTGAAATAAGGGCTGACTTGCCAACGCCTGATTTTCCTATTACATATAAATGCCTCCTGCGGTCATCTTTTTTTAATCTGATTACTGTGTCTTGTCCGCGATATTCATTATGCCCAAGAATAATCCCCTCTTTTGGAATATTAACTGGCGCGGCCGCCTGCTTCGCGTTAAGCCAGAGAATATTCGGAGTTTCCGCTGTTGGCAGAGGAAAATGAAATAAAGACGCCATTTCTTCTGTATTTAAAATCATCTGGCGTCTTTCTATAAAATTGCGGTATATAAAATCATTTAAAAATTTATCTAGATTCTGGGGAATAATTTTTCTAAATTGATTTCCATATTCTTGTCCAGAATATTGCGCGAACGCGTCAGCAATTCCATTAACCTGGCTTTGAGCTACTGACTCATTCTCTGCCGCGACAACTATCCGTATATTTGCCTCAAATCCTGATTTTGCTGTTTTGCCCTGAATACGGGCAATTGCTTCTTCTTCAAACTGGGATAAAGTTCTGTACGTCTGGTTCTGGCGGGCTTTCTCTTCTTCGCTCGTTCGCCTTGACCGCGCCAAAGTTCTGAAAGCAGTTGAAGCAGGAGTATTTCCAATCATTTTTGCCGCGTCATTCAGCTTTTTTCCTTTTCTAACTTCTCGAGCAAGCTGGTTTCCGGCGCCATGCCATCTCGGATGAGCGCTCCGCACAACATATTGTATCGCAGCTCCTCCTTTTCCGTCCTTGAATTTTGACAAAGAATTAGTTAAAGCATTCAAAGGATCTGTTTCCATTTCTCGGTATGTTTGAATTGGAAAAAAATATGATTTTTTAAATTCTAATTTAAGCCCCGCAATAGCGCATTGCGGATTGAAAATATTATAATCCTCTCTCTCTTCTATATAAGCATCCGGCTGCTGGGCTTGAATCTGTTGTTCCACGAATTGCCGCAATTCTATTGGTATTGTGACATAAAAAGAAATTACTCCTTCATCAGCGACAATCTCAAACGCGAAATGATCTCTTCTTCCAAACCAAAAAGCATTCCATCCTCTTTCCGCGCGCATTCCAGCCAAATTCGCCATTAAAGATTCAATCTGCGCGATCATCTGCCTTGGCTCTTTTTGCTGTCCTTGCTCCTCTATTTCCAAAGATTCTTTCGGCAAAAGAACGCGCAAAGTAATCATATCAAACGGATTAAATCTATTATATGATCTGCGCGTAAAAATACGCGCCACAAATGAAAGTGGAATCAATAAAATTAAAAATATTCCAATCCAAAAATATATATTTAGCATAAATTAAGCTGCTTTTTCTATTTCAATTTGTTCAGATTTTCTAGCAAGCGCTAGCATATGATCTGTTTTTCTTTTTGATTCTTGCGCTAAAAAGAATTTATTTACTCCCGGAATTTCACTCATCCAATCGCGAATCTCTTCAAGAATTTTCCTGGAAACGTCTTTTCTAGTTTCAATCATTTCTTCAATAAGCTTTTCAATTTCTTTTGCGGCTTTTTCTCCTTGTATTTTTACTTTTTCTTGCTGTTCAGAGCTAAGAGAGCCATAGATATCCCCAAGCTCTTTGGATAATATTTTTTCAATGTCTTGCTGGCGCTCTGTTTTTGTTTCTGGATTTTGTTCCGCGATTCTCTCACTCAAAGGAATAACACTGCCAGTTTGCTCTGGAATTTTTTGAGATTCTATCTCTGTCTCTTGTTGTTGTGATTGCTGAATTTCTGGAAATTCAAGCACTTTTGTTTCTTTTTGTTCTGCCTGCTGATCCAACGGATCAGTTTCTTGGACAGGAACTTGCGGTATTTCCTTTGATTTTAGAAAGTCTGCCATATGTTGCATTATACCATTTTATACAAGACTTGACCAAATTTACATTGTTTGCTATCATCTATTTTATATGGCACATAAAAAAGCAGGAGGTTCCTCATCTAATTTAAGAGATTCAAAAGGACAGCGCTTAGGCGTGAAGCTTTTTGGCGGCGAATACGCAAAAGCAGGGGCAATTATTGTCCGCCAGCGCGGGACTAGATATTTTGCGGGCAGAAACGCAAAGCGCTCTAATGATGATTCTATTTTCGCGATTAAAGAAGGCGTTGTTGAATTCAAGAAAAAAATGAAGCGCGGTTATGACAGCGCCCTTAAGAAGAGAGTTGAAGTTAATGTAAACGCTTAAATTAATATCAAAAAAAGTAGAGACGCAGCATGCTGCGTCTCTACTTTTTTAGTTTGTTATTTCTTCTTCAAGCACGCTTTCATAAACGCGACATACAAAGGATGCGGATCTAAAGGCCGTGATTTGAATTCTGGATGAAACTGCACGCCAATAAAGAAGGGGTGATCTTCTAATTCTATAATTTCAACAATATGATTATCTGGTGAAGTTCCTGAAATTTTAAGGCCTGCTTTTTCCAATTTAGCACGATACGCATTATTAAATTCATGCCTGTGGCGATGACGTTCGCTGATTACAGATTTTCCATAGGCTTTCTGCGCTTTTGTATTGCGCCGCAATTTGCATTGCCAAGCGCCCAGGCGCATTGTTCCGCCGTAATCCTGCTTTAATAATTTCTTTTCTTGTTCAGGCATAATATGGATTACCTGATGCTTTGCTTCTGCGTCTATTTCAGTTGTTGTTGCATTGCGAATTTTCGCGGCATTGCGCGCGAACTCTATTGTAGCCAACTGCATGCCATAACATAAACCAAGATAAGGAATATTATTTTCGCGCACATACTTAATCGCTTTTATAATTCCTTCAATTCCGCGAGTGCCGAATCCTCCAGGAACAATCACGCCGTCATATTTAGACAGCTCGCGCACCTTGCGCAAATCTTTTTCATAGTCCCCTGAATCTACCCAAGTCATTTCTGGCACAACACCATTTACCCAGGCGGCGTGCTTTGCCGCTTCAATCACAGAGATATATGAGTCAGCTAAAGTAAAGTCCCCAGTTCCGAAATATTTTCCAACAACAGCGATTTTAACTTTCTTGCGAACCCGCTTTATTCTACGGACTAAATTCTGCCATTTTTTCATATCGCTCTTTGACAGCTTTAAGTTAAACTTTTCTAAAATCTGCTCGCCTAACTTTTCTTTTTGAAATATTAAAGGCACTTCATATATACTATCAGCATCAGGGCAAGAAATCGCGGCGCGAGGAGATATGCCGCAAAAAGTCGCAAGCTTTTCTCTGCGCTTATTGTCAATTGACTGCTCTGATCTGCAGATTATGAAATCCGGCTGAATTCCAGCGGAATTTAAAGATCGAACAGCATGCTGTGTCGGCTTTGTCTTCATTTCTCCGACTTTAGCCGGAATAGGCAAATACGACACTAACACAAACTGAACGTCATTAGGATGCTTTAATTTAAGCATGCGCGCTGCCTCTAAAAATAACACATTCTGATACTCCCCGACTGTTCCGCCGACTTCAATAATCACTATATCTGATTTTGTCTTTTTTGCGGCTGTTTTTATGCGGGCTATCACTTCTTCAGGAATATGAGGAACAACTTCCACGCACTTGCCTCCATATTCTAAATTCCGCTCGCGCTGTATAACTTCTTTGTACACCCTTCCGGTTGTCATGTAGTTTGTTGATAAAATATTTTTTTCAAGAAATCTTTCATAATTTCCAATATCCTGATCTGTTTCATCTCCATCTTCTGTGACAAAAACTTCCCCATGCTCAGTTGGGTTCATTGTGCCGGCATCAACATTAATATATGGATCAATCTTCATTATAGTCACTTCAAATCCGCGCGCTTGAAGAATTTTACCGATGGACGCGCTGGCAACTCCCTTGCCCACGCTGCTCATCACCCCTCCAATTACAAAAATATATTTAGTGTTTGTCATATTTTTTGTATATCAACAATAAATTTTATTTTATCCGCTCCGCCAATTTTTAAATTTAGCTCATGCTTTCCAAGTTCTTTCAAGTGATGAGGCAAATCAATTTGCTTCTCATCAATCTTAATCTTCTTTCGCTTCGCAATCGCGGCAGCAATCTCACTTGTGCCAACACCTCCAAACAAATGGCCCTCTTCATTCGCCTGAGCGCGCACCAAAATTTCCTTATTTTCAAGTATATTGCGCAATTTAGTTTTTTTCTTTTCATTCAAATCCTTTTGGCGCGCCTTTCTTTGTTTAGCGCGCTCGGATTCATCCAAAGCCTGAATAGTCGCCTCTTTCGCAAACCCCTGTGCAATCAGAAAATTCCTCCCATACCCAGGCGCAACTTCAACAATATCACCAGCACTGCCTAAGTTTTTCACTTCTTTAATTAGTATTATTTTCATAAATAATTGTCATATATTACTCTTTTAACACACTCAACTGGTGTTCGGGATGACAGTTAATTTTTTAAATATTCCAATGCTCTTTCCATCTGCGGATCCTTGTCTTCTGAAAAATCCTCTTCAGTCAACTCAATTTCTTCATCAGGAACAACGCCTTCCTCATCAATAGACCTATCATCAGGCGTGTGCCATCGCGCAATGGTAAATTTCACAGACGACCCATCTTTTAATTCTTCAAGAACCTGAACAGAACCCTTTCCAAAAGACTGCTCTCCAATAATATAAGCCGCGCCATGGTCCTGCAAGGCGCCCGCGACAATTTCAGCAGCTGATGCTGATCCTCCGTTTATCAAAACAACAGTTGGAATATCCTTGAATATGGTTTTTCCATTGGACCTATATTCTCGATATCCATTATTAGACCTCTCTATTACAATAATGCCATCTTCAATCCAAGCGGACGCAACATCAATAGAAGTCTGTAAAAACCCGCCGGAATTACTCCTTAAATCAAATATAATGCCTTTTGGATTCTGCGCAACCACCTCTTTCTGGATGTCCTTAAAAATAGAAGTAGTGTCTGTGTTAAAATTGCGCAAATAAATATACGCGATATTATTTTCCTTCATTTCCCAAGTCACGCTCGCGACTTTTATAGTATCTCTTGTAATTTTAATATCAAGAAAATCTTCCTCTCCTTCGCGATAAACCTTCAAAACAACTTGAGTTCCTTTTTCACCGCGAATTCTGTTCACTGCCTCATTAATTCCCATGCCCTCTGTTGACACTTCATCAATTTCCAAAACTTTGTCTTTTGGCTTTAATCCTGACTGCTCAGCTGGAGAGCCGGGCAAAGGCGCGACAATTGTCAAAACTTCGTGCTTAATGGCAATCTCAGCTCCAATGCCTTCAAACCTTCCATTTAACGACTCATTAAACTCTTCTGAAATCTCTGGCTCTAAAAATACAGAATATGGATCATCTAAAGAAGCGACCAGGCCCTGCATTGCGCCATAAAGCAATTTTGTTTCAGAAACAGGCTGATCAACATATCTGGTTTTTAGCATGTCCCATACTCCAAGAAAAAGATCAAAATCAACATCTTGCCCTAAATACGTCTTTATGTCGCTTTCGTTTATCTTAACTTCGCCAGACTCAATCGGCTCGCCCTTTCTATTTACAACAACAATCTCCTTTTCTCCCTTGCCAATATAAAATCCGCCGACAAAAAATACAGCAATTACAAAAACAATTATATATGATGGTAAATACTTCTTAAACATGACTTGAATAATAACACACTAATTCTAATCACTCAACTCTTTTCATATCAGCGCCTAAATCACGAACACGCTCATCAATTTTCTCATATCCCCTGTCAATGTTCTCTGCTTGGTTAATTACTGTCTCGCCCTGGGCCGCGAATCCAGCAATAATCAAAGTAGCTCCAGCGCGCAAATCTAAAGAATTAATATCAGCTCCAGACAGTTTTGTGGGCCCGATTATTTCAGCGCAATGCTTATCTTTAATTTCGCCGTTCGCGCCCATCTTAATCAGCTCATTAACATATCCTAATCTATGCTCGTACATTGGATCGCAAATAACACTTTTTCCTTTTGACTGTGTTGCTAAAACTCCGAAACAAGCCTGAAGGTCTGTTGGAAAACCAGGATGCGGCTCTGTTTTAATATCAAATGCTTTGAGCTTGCCTTGGGACCCGCGCACAACCCATGAATCTTTTGTTTCTTCAATTTCAACTCCCGCGTCTAAAAGCTTTTCTTTTATAACGCGCATATGTTCTGGAACAACGGGCGAAATACGAATACTGCCTCCGCATATAGCCCCAAGCACTGCGATTGTGCCGACTTCAAGCTGGTCTGGAATTATTTCAAATTCCGCGCCTTTTAATTTTGTTGTACCAGAAATTGTAATTTCATCAGTTCCATGGCCTAAAACACTAATTCCGATTGATTTTAAAAATTCTCCTAAACACACAATATGCGGCTCTGAAGCGCAATTCTTTATTACAGTATCCCCTTTAAGCCTGCTTGCGGCCATCATAATATTTTCTGTCGCTGTTACAGACTTCTCAACCAGCTCAATTTCTGTAGCTTGCAAATTATTGCCATCTATTGTATAATATTTGTCTCGCGCTAATTCAACAGACGCGCCAAGAGATTCAAATCCTTTTAAATGCGCGTCTAAAGGCCTGTTTCCTATATTGCAGCCGCCTGGCTCTGGCATCCTAATTTTTCCAATTCTTGCCAAAATAGGGCCCATGCACAAAACAGAAGAACGCATTCTTTTAGTAAGCAGATAATCCATTTCATCCTTTTTAATTTCAGGAGTATGGATTTTAGCAGTATGTTCATCCAGCCATTCAATGCTCGCGCCAAGATCTTCTAGAATCGCAAGCATGTGGTCAATATCGCTGATTCGGGGTATATTATGGATAATACACGGCTTATCAGTTAAAAGACATGCAGCCAAAACAGGAGTTGTTGCATTCTTCATTCCTTGCACTTTCCATTTTCCATTTAACTTGTTACCGCCATTTATAATAAATTTTGACATAAATCTTGTTATGACATTGCGCAATCGCAGAATTCTTTATTTAGTATTTATAATTATATTCTTTTTAGTCGCTCCTCCGCTGGTGCTTTACACAGCTGGCTTTAGGTATGATTTTGAATACAACAGAATAGTTGAAACAGGAAGTCTAGTAGTTAAGTCTTATCCAGAAGATGCTGATATTTATATCAATGAAGAAAAATATTCTGAAACCAGCCCTACTATTATTAATACTATACTACCCGGCAAAATAAATCTACTTGTTTCAAAGACAGGATGCCATGATTGGGTAAAAACCATTGAAATAAAGCCCAGAGTTACAGCTTTTGAAGAAAATATTAAATTATACGCGAAAGCAGAGCCAATAAGCATTATACAGGATAATATAACAAAATATTGGTTTAATGAAAAGCAGGATAAATTCGCGTATTTAACTGAAGATAATAAACTGCGAATTTTTAATACTTTAAATAAAAAAGACACTCTTATAGCGAATTTAGACAAAAAATCTTTGCATAATTTTCAATGGTCCCTGCATGATGATCAGTTTGTTTTTGGAAGAAAGGACAAGACTTCAATTGAATACTTTATCATTGACGCTAATTTCCTTGAAAGAGTTATTCCTCTCTCTTCTGTGACTACTTTAAATCTGGAGAATGTGCAATGGGATCCTGTTGATAAAAATTCTTTATACGCGCTATCTAATGAAAATTTATATCGTATTCCATATCTTTTAAAAACAACACGCTTAATCGCGTCTGGTGAAATCCGTAAATATCTTATCCAGGAAAAACGAATAATATTGATTCAAGAATTAGAAAAAAATAAATACACTCTTTCATGGATTGAACCGCAAGATCAAAATACAATTCATGTGCTTCCTTTTGTTGATGTGTCAAAAAATCATATTATTACAAATACCAACTCTCACAGAATCGCATTATACAACCAAAATGTGAATAGCTTAACAATTATTGATCCTTCAATAAAAAATCCTCTTCTTGAGGACGCGGTAATTACAATTCTAAATGTTGATAAATTTTATTGGGCAAGAGACGGCCAAAAATTAATTTATACTGATAAATTTGGAATATACACGCAATCATTCAACACGCCAATTACTGTTGTTCCAATACAAAAATATAATGAATTAATCATTAAGTACTCTTACCCAATAAAAGAAATTGTATTATCTGATGATGAAAATCATATTTTCTATACTGTTGGAAATTCTCTGCGAGTTGCTGAATTAGTATCTTCATCTGAACCAAGAATAACAATATTGCTTGATGATTTAGATCAAGCTTATGAATTAAAATTAGTTAGAAATCAGGAATATTTGACTTTTATAGGCAGCGCGTCTCAGCTTAACGGACTAATTCTTTCTTTAGAGAATGCTAGACCCTTCTTTGCGGGCGATAAGTAAGTTCGCTTCTAAAAGAGAATCAAATGTTCCAGCATCAAGCCATGCCCCCTCAACTGTGCTTACTGTGAGCTCGCCTTTTTCTAAATAAACATTATTTACATCAGTAATCTCAAGTTCTCCTCTTTCAGATGGTTTGAGATTTTTTGCTATTTCAACAACGCGATTATCATAAAGATACAAGCCAGTGACCGCGAAATCAGATAAAAATTCTTTTGGCTTTTCTACTATTTTAGTTGCGCGATTATTGCCGTCAAACGCGACCACACCGAATCTCTCTGGGTCATCCACTTGTTTCGCGAACACATGTCCGCCTGTTTTGAAATTCTTTATATCTTCAGAAAAATCATCTTCAAAAATATTATCACCAAGAATCAACGCGACATCATCGTCTCCAATAAAATTCTCCCCGATTATAAATGCCTGCGCGATTCCTTCCGGCTTATCCTGGATTTCATAGGTGAATTTTATTCCCAGCTCTTTCCCACTGCCCAAAAAACGCAAAAAGTCGCCAGCTCGCTCTGGCGCTGTGATAATAAGCACTTCTTTTATCCCGCCCGCGATTAAAGTCTGCAAAGGATAATAAATCATCGGCTTGTTGTAGATCGGTAAAAGCTGCTTTGAAGTTACTTTTGTGAGCGGAGACAATCGTGTTCCGCTTCCTCCCGCTAAAATTATTCCTTTCATATATTTCTTGTTTCTTTATAATCCCTTAATGCATCCTGCCACGACCGCATCGGCTCAAGCTTTGTTGATAGCAACACTGAAAACTTCGGTCTCTTTGTTGGAGTTGGATATTCTTCTGTTGAGCACGCGGACAGATTTGCTTTTATCTTAAACACAGAAAAAATTTCTTTTGCGAATCCATGCCAAGATGTCTGTCCGTCATTAGCGCGATGATAAATTCCAAACGGCTTTTTTGTGTCTATGATCTCAAGCGTTGCTTGCGCAAGGTCTAGGGCGTATGTTGGCGAGCCAATCTGATCATCCACAACTTTTATTGGCTTTCCTTTTTTCGCAAGCGACAGCATAGTGTCAACAAAATTTTTACCATGCACACCATACAGCCACGCAGCGCGAATGATATAAAATGACTCTAATTCTGACTCTTGAATTGCTTTCTCCCCTACCAATTTGCTTCTTCCATACGCACTCATAGGATTTGGCTTATCGTCCTCAACATACCCCTGTTTTTTCAATCCGTCAAACACATAATCAGTAGAATAATGGACTAATATCGCATTAAGATGATGCGCCGCATTTGCTAAATATCCAACTGCTGTGCCATTAACTTTTGTTGCAATTTCCTCATTTTCCTCGCATCCGTCAACATTTGTGTACGCAGCTGAATTGATTATCAGATTTGGGGCTAAGGCGCCAATCTTTTCATCAACCTGTGGTTTTTCTGTAATATCTAAATCATCATGACTCCACAAAACAGGATTAAAATCCGCAAACACGTCTGCAAGAGCGCTTCCAAGCATTCCTTTTGACCCGATAATTAAAACTTTATCCATAATGCTTTTTATAATAATCCTGATACTC
>JAHJSI010000053.1 GCA_018830465.1 Patescibacteria group bacterium
AAAGCGCTAAAATGCCAAAAGATAAAATTTTTGAATTTGATAATACTCAAAATGCTGGATTATTCATCCAGAAGCGCCTTGAGCAAGGGGATATTGTTCTAGTCAAAGGTTCGCGCTCAATCCATATGGAGCGTATTGTTCGTGAAATCATGGCTCATCCACAACAAGCTGATGAATTACTTGTGCATTGATTTTTTGATGATTTTTTCAACATCATCCGCGTTTTTTGCGCTCATTAGTTTCATGCGCAATTGCTTTGCTCCATCCCAGCCAGAAATATAGGCCTTGAAATGTTTTTTCATTACTGCGAACGATTTGTGCTTGCAGAGTTTTTCAAATAGTTTTGCATGTTCAATCAATACACGAAGCTTATCGTGCGTGTCTGTTGTTTTACCAGAGAAGAACCACGGGTTTCCAAATACGCCCCTGCCAATCATTATGCCATCAACACCTGTATCTTTTGCTTTAGCACGCGCATCTTCCAAATCCGAAACATCGCCATTGCCGATGATAAGCGTGTTTGGCGCGATTTCATCTCGCATGCGCACAATCTCATTTGCTAAATGCCATTTAGCAGGCACGCGCGACATTTCCTTGCGTGTTCTAAAATGAATCGTCAAAGCTGAAATATCCGTCTTAAGCAAAGCAGGAATCCATGTCTGAATTTCATTTTTTGAATATCCAATGCGCGTCTTGATTGAGATAGGAAGTTTTAGTGCTCCTTTTTTTGCTGCAGTAATTATTTTTTGAGCAAGTTTTGCGTCTTTCATCAGACCAGCGCCAGCGCCTTGCTTTTCAACTTTTTTATCCGGACATCCCATATTAATATCTAAACCATCAAATTTGAGATCTTGTATTATGCGCGCGGCTTTAGCTATATTGTCAGGATTCGCGCCAAAAATCTGCGCGACAATTGGCCGCTCTTTTGCGGTAAATTTTAGATTTTTTATAATCTCGTCTTTATTACCAAGCGCTAATCCGTCTGCAGACACAAATTCAGTCCACATTACATCTGGCCCGCCAGAGGCGGGTAAATTTTCCTTTGAATATTTCGCTATAATTCTGCGGAATGCGGCATCTGTGACATCAGACATCGGAGCCAAACAAAAAAATGGCTTAGGTAATTTTTTCCAAAATGTTTTTTTCATAAACTTATTTTTATTATATCATAAAAAAAGAGCCAGTTGTTATTCCGACTGGCTCTTTTTTTTGTTTCAAGGCATGCTCGGGAAATGCCTCTCATGAATTAAGCGAGCCGAGCATGCTATTCAGTAGTTCACATATCACCTCTGTACGCGTTAGCAATTAGTATAGCTTCCTTATGCCTGTAATATCTCCAGCTTCTAATGTCTGCTTTTTGGTTTCAGCATAACTTGCGTATCCATACATTGTTACTTCAGAACATTCAGTAGTATAAAGGTCACCCATTCCAACACTATGTCCAAGTTCGTGGGTAGCTATGTTTTCAAAGTCCATCTTTCCAGCTTCTCCTACTCCCCAATCAAAGTCTACATCGTCAAATATCATATCCCATTCGACAAGCTCTCTGGATGGTGGTGGTCCACCGAATACTCCCCATATAATTGCAACTGCAATTGCACCTTCATGGTCAATATCTGCAAAATACAATTCATTCTTGTTGTCTGGACTGGCCATATCTGCTCCGTCAACTATTCCAGCAATTTCATCTCCAAGTATATTAACACCCGCTGCAGTTTCCCATTTTACAATATCTGTTGCTACATTGTTTTGTATAAATGTTCCATCTAAACCTCTTGTATTTGCTGAATCAACTATGTATTGTTCAACAGTTTTCCACTTAGCTCCTTTTGATAAGAAACTATAACAAGAACTAGTGTCTGGTTCTTCTGGTTCATCTGCACAATCTTCTGGACATTTATTTGCATTTTCTCCGGGCTCGCAAATATTGTTACCGCAAATTGTTCCTGGTTTAGCAAAATCCTTTTTGTACTTAACCATGGCATATCCTTCTACTATCTTGCCATTGTCCATTGCTGTGCCTAAACTAAAGATACCTGGCGCAACTTCTATTGCGCGAGCAGGGATAGTTACAGTTGCTTTTCCTTTTGATGGATTAACACCAACTACCCGCTTTTCTTGATTTGGTTTTGCTGCCACTGCTACGGAAAAAGAAACAGTAATCACAAAACCAAAGATTACACTAATTGTTATGATTTTTTGTATCATATGTTTATAAAATTAATTATTATTCTTTTTATAATTTAATTATACAACTTATAATTTAATTATACAACTTTTGATTGAAGATTCAAGTTTAAAGATGGTATCCTCTACGGGAATCGCCCTCCTACGCTCTGAGTACCCGCCTGCCAAAGCTATGCTTTGCATTGCGGGCAGGCAGGGCTACGGCGGGTGAAAATCCCTGTATTTTTGGTACCGCCACGGGGAATCGAACCCCGATTACCAGAATGAGAATCTGGCGTCCTAACCATTAGACGATGGCGGCTTAATATCGATAATATAGCTATTTTTTGATAAAAATGCAAATATTTGTTATAATATTATAATAAATATTAATTTTTTAAAATATGCCAAAAATCAAATCAAAATGGATAATAATCGGGATTATCGCGCTTGCTGTGCTTTGGGCTTGGAGCGGATATAATGGGCTAGTATCAAAAGATGAAGCAGTCGTAAGCCAGTGGGCAAATGTTGAATCAGTGTATCAGCGCAGGTTGGATCTTATCCCAAATATCGTGAATACAGTAAAAGGATCAGCAGCTCAAGATGAAAAGATATTTACGACATTAGCAGAAGCGCGGTCAAAATACGCAGGCGCTGGAACAACAAACGAAAAAGCAGTTGCAGCAGGAGAAATAGAATCAGCTTTGTCCAGGTTGCTTGTTATAGTTGAAAATTATCCAGATTTAAAATCACAAGAATCTTTTCAAGCGTTGATCGCGGAACTTGAGGGCACGGAAAATCGAATCAGCGTTGAGAGAAGGCGTTATAATGAAGAAGTAAAATCATACAACACAACAATTAGGAAAGTTCCGCGAAATATTTTAGCTAATATGTTCGGATTTGATCGGCATGATTTGTTTGAAGCGGCTGAAGGCGCGGAAGATGCGCCTGTTGTGGATTTTGAGGAATAATTTTTCATGAAACGTTTAATTGCGGCAATTTTATTATTTTTTCCTTTGATTGCGAATGCGTATGTGTCTCCAGGCAATGCGCAAGGTTTTGTTAATGATTTTGCGGGCGTTTTGTCTGATAGTTCAAGAGAGGAACTTGAGGCCTTGCTAGTCGATTATCAAAAGCAGACAAACAACGAGATTAGCGTTGTAATTATAAATTTTCTCGGAGACGAAACAATTGAAACTTTTGCGGTGAGATTATTTGAAGAATGGGGAATAGGACAAAAAGGAAAAGACACTGGGGCATTATTTTTAATAAGCATAGCAGATAACAAGATGCGCATTGAAACAGGATATGGGCTGGAAGGGGATTTAACTGATATTGAATCAAAGCGCATTGTGTCAGATGTTGTGCCTCCGTATTTCAGATCAGAAGATTGGGACGAAGGAGTGCGCGCTGGCGTTGTTGGAATGATAAGCGCGATTGGAGGAGATTATTCTCCAAGTCCAGAAGTAGCTCGCGATCCAAATGCGCGCAATCAGTCTGAATTTCATATTCAAGATTATTTTTGGTTTTTGATATTTATATTTATCTGGTCTGGGTCTATTTTCGCGCGCTCTAGGTCTTGGTGGGCTGGAGGAGTTGTGGGTTTAGTCGCTGGCGTGGTTGTGGGATTAGCTTCAGGCGCATGGCTTTGGCTTCCCGCGTTTATTATATTTGGTCTTGTATTTGATTATTTTGTTTCAACAAAATATCGCAAAACATTCATGCGTGGCGACCATATGAGCATGGCATGGCCTTTATTGTTTTTAATGGGCGGCAGGCCAGGCAGAAGATGGGATAAGCCTGGCGGTTTTGGCGGTTTTGGAGGCGGTTTGTCCGGCGGAGGCGGGGCAAGCGGAAAATGGTAATTTGCTTAATTTATAAAACATGCTAGTGTAACAAAAATTGTTCGTTTCACAATCAACAACTTCTAATCCTTGAAAGGGGGTGGTTTGAATGGCAAAGCAAACAACTAGATCGCCAGATGACGATGATAAAGTTCTTGGTGCGTATTTTCATGACATTGAATATTCAACGCCACTCTCTCGAAAAAGAGAAGTGGAGCTGTCTGAAAGAATCAAGCAAGGCGATGAACCAGCTCGAAATGAGCTTGTTGAGGCAAACTTGCGATTTGTGGTTGATATAGCCAAGCACTACCAAAATCGCGGTTTGTCGCTTTCTGAGTTGATTTCCGCTGGAAATACAGGCCTTATAACCGCGGCAGGTCGCTTTGACGGCGCTCGTGGCTTCAAGTTCATCTCATACGCTGTTTGGTGGGTTAAGCAGGCAATTATGGAGGCAATCGCAGTAGAAGCCCGAACAATCCGCCTGTCCCTCAATAAGCTCGCAGAGCTTAAGAAAATTTTTGAAGCACGAGCAAAACTGCGAAAAGAAAGAGACCAAGAGCCAAGTTTAGAACAGATTGCTCAAGAGCTTGGCGTGACAGTTGAAGAAGTGGAGTATGTAATACTTTCTACTCGGAGTATCCGCTCGCTTGATGTAGCGTTTAAAGACGAAGAAGACCATAACTTGTTGTCTATACTTGCTGATGAGAGTCAGCCATCTCCTGATAGTGGTGTATTATTACAGGATGCGCGTGCGCAAATTGAGAAGGTGTTAGGTATTTTAGACCAGAGGGAACAGAAAATCCTTCAACTCAACTTTGGTTTGGATGGAGAAAAGCCATTAACGCTCGAGCTGATTGGCGCTATTATTGGGCTAACGCGCGAGCGCGTGCGCCAAATCAAGGAAAGAGCGCTTTCAAAGCTGCGCAACCCTTCTCGGGCAGAATTACTGAAACAGGCCAGTTATGACGCGAGCGAGCTAATAGTCAGGAGAAGCAGGTCTTCTGGCAATGGTTTTGTCAGGAGTAAAAAAAGATAAGCTCTGCAGTAGATTTATCTGCTGCAGGGCTTTTTTTATTAGCGACGTAGAGCGAGT
>JAHJSI010000054.1 GCA_018830465.1 Patescibacteria group bacterium
AATCCGTTCGCGCCCCATATAACTAATGAGCTTTGGGAGAAATTAGGGCATAGAGATTTGATTGAAAAAGAAGAATGGCCAGAGGTCGATGTTCTTTTGCTTGCTGAAGACAAGATAAATTATGTTGTGCAAGTAAATGGGAAAGTGCGCGCGAATATAAGCGCTGATTCATCCGCGCCTGAAGATGATGTTGCGGAATTAGCAAAGCAAGATAAAAAGGTTGCAATGTATTTGGATGATAAGGGAATTGTAAAGCAGATTTTTGTTGAAGGAAGATTGATTAATTTTGTGGTAAAATGATATTTGTATATCCAACTGACACAGCGTACGCTCTTGGATGCGACGCGCGTGATGATTACGCTGTTCGCAAAATATTTGAGATTAAAAAACGAAAGCAAGAGAAAACATTGCCCTTGATCGCGTCTAGCATTGAAATGGCGCGTGATTGGTGTGAATTATCCGGCAAAGCAGAAGACTTGGCAAAAAAATATTGGCCAGGCGCTTTAACACTTGTTCTGCCAGTTAAAAAGCAAGGACTATCCGCGTTAGTCGTGAATAATGGCGCAGTTGCAATCCGAGTGCCTGACTCAAAAGACGCGCGCGATTTATCTGAAAAGCTTGGAGCGTTAATTGTATCAACATCAGCAAACAAAGCTGGGGATGAAAATCCATATTCAATAGAAGATGTAAAAAAATCTTTAAGCAACAAGATTAATCTGGTTGATCAGATTATTGATAAAGGAGAGTTAAAAAAAAGAGAATCGTCAACTATTATTAAGATAGATAAAGATAACATAGAGGTTGTGAGGAAGGGGGCTGTTTCAATACCAACATCCTCGCGACGATAAGATTGCTTCGGTCGCGGGTACGCTCACTCGCAATGACATTAATAAAAATAAAATATGATAAAAGTATTAAAATCATTTTTTGCGACGAAACTTACGTATCAAGTCCGTGAATTATATATATCAGCATCAATGATCAGCTTAGCTGTTTCAATGGTAGCTATTTTTGAGCCGATTTATCTATATAAAAACGGAATCAGCATACAGAATATTCTGCTGTTTTATCTTGGAATATACGCAGTTTATCTTTTTGCAGTTCCTTTAGGAGCTAAATTCGCGCGCAGGTTTGGTTATGAAAAGGCAATCCTATTAAGTACGCCGTTTTTAGCGCTGTATTATTTATCTTTATATTTTGTTCCAAGCAATTATATATTTATTCCAATAGCTATCTTGGCTTTTGTGCTGCAAAAGAGTTTTTATTGGCCAGGATATCATGCTGATTTTGCCAGATTCGGGCGAGAGAGCGAAAGAGGCAGAGAAGTAAGCAATATTATGGCAATAATCAACGGAGTAAATATAATAGGCCCGTTTGTCGGGGGTTTGCTGATCAGCATGTTTGGATTTAAGGTTTTGTTTGTTGTCGCGACAGCAATTATCCTTGCTTCAAATATAGCGCTTCTTTCAACTCCAGAAAAATTCAAGCCAAATCCTTTTTCATACAAAGGCGCGTTCAATCGATTGTTCGCGAAAGAAAATAGGAGAAATTTTTTCGGATATATTGGATTTGGAGAAGAGCTTATTGGAATGGTAATCTGGCCGATATTTATTTTTACGTTAATTACGAATTTTTTATCAATCGGATCTTTGGTCGCATTATCAACTTTAACAACAACAGTGATTCTGTTATTTGTCGGTCGCATGGTTGATGGGGCAGAGGAGCAAAGAAGGTCTGTTCTAAAAGTTGGTTCTGTATTTAAATCATTTGTCTGGTTTATTAGAATGCTTGTTAAAGGCCCGCTTGGCGTGTTTTTAGGAGACGCGCTAAGCAGGATAACTAATAATGTAATAATTATTCCAATGCTTGCTATGACATATGACCATGCGAACGATACAAGCGTAATGAAGACAGTTGTTTTTTTTGAAATGGCTTTAATTGTTGGAAAGATTATCGCGATTGTATTGTCGCTCGCAATTGTTTTGTTTTTATCTGACTCGTTTACGGCATTATTCTTGATTGCGGCATTTATGACGCTTTTGTATTCATTAATTAAGTTTGAGCCAGTAAAAGTGAAAGAATAAGTGTCATATAATACTAATTAATAAAACCTAATTATGGTTCGAAATGACAAGGGGTATTAGGAATGACAGTTAATTTTATAAAAAATTTAGCAAGAGAATTTGATATAAGGCCAACGTCTCAAAAGGGCCAGAATTTTTTGGTTGATGAGGATGTTCTCGCGCGCATCATTGAGCGCGCTGATATCAGGCGCGCTGATAAGGTTTTAGAGATTGGCCCTGGATTCGGAATTCTTACAAAACAGCTTCTTGATAAAGGAGCTGTTGTTTTAGCGGTTGAGATGGACAAGAAGCTCGCAAATCACATGCGTGAAACTTTTTCAGAATATAAAAATTTGCAGATTTTAGAAAAAGATATTTTAAAGGTTTCAAATCAAGAGATATATGACGCGCTTCACGGAGAATTTCGCGTGGTTTCAAATATTCCATATCAAATTACAGGAAAGATTATAAAAAAGTTTTTATCTTCTGATTTGCCAAAGCCGAAAGACGCGGTGCTCTTAGTTCAAAAAGAAGTTGCAGAGCGCGTATGCGCTAAAGCAGGAGATATGAGTTTACTTGCCTTGTCTGTTCAATTATATTCAGATCCAAAAATTTGCTTTGATGTTTCTAAAGACGCGTTTTGGCCAGTACCAAAAGTTGATTCTTCTCTTTTGCGCATGCAGAATATTTCTGAGAAGCCAAGGTATGATGTAGATGAATCGCGGTTTTGGCAGGTTGCGCGCATTGGTTTTTCTTCGCCTCGCAAGCAATTACGGAATAATTTGGCAAATGGACTGCCAGCCAAAGGCTGGCCATCCTCTGGATGGCAGATTAATCAAGCAGATGTAAAACTTGCTTTACACGAAGCAGGATTATCAGAAACAGCGCGAGCTCAAGAATTAGATGTTAAGGATTGGATAAAGCTAATACATACTCTAGATTGAATTAGCTGTTTTGTGCTATAATAAAAATTAATAATCTATGGATAAGTCATTAAAAATTGGTTTCCTTGTTTTTGCGATTTTCGCGGTTCTTTTTGGAGTGATTCAAATATCTCAAACCATAAGAATTACTAATAATACAGGAGATTCCACTGAACAAGACAGGCAGGAATATACATCTGCTTTAGAAGACGCTAAAATGAGGGTTTTAGATACTGATGAAGACGGATTAAGCGATTGGCAAGAAACAAATGTTTATGGAACCTCTCTTTATTTAGCTGATACTGACTCTGACGGCATTAATGACGCGCAAGAAATAGCCAGAGGCACTGACCCAAACTGCGCAGAAGGCAAGATTTGTGGATCTGGCATTATTGGAGCTGTTGAGGAAGCGCAATCCTCCTTCGCTGAAGCTATGGAGGATGAGTACAAAACAGACGCTCTTATAGTTGATTTTTCTGAAGACTCTCAAGCTGCTATGGCTGCCTTAGAGCAGGGCACTGTGCCAACTCCAGCGCAAATTCGCGCTCTTTTGCGGGATTCTGGAATTTCAGAAGAACAGGTTGATTTAGCAACAGATGAGGAATTATTGCAATTATTCCAAGAAGTATCTGAACAAACAAACTAAATGTCATTGCGAGACCTTATAATGTTTAAATAGGATAATAGTCGTGGTAAACGAATGACATAAATATACAGAAAAGCTTCGCAGGGTGAGAGAATCTAGTGGATTTTGCTGGAGCGTCTTCATCGAGATCCTCTCGCTCTGCGAGGTACATTGCTATAAATAACATATTTCGTTTACCACGTATACGGATATAATGTTGCATATCAAGAGCTCGGGATGACATCTATAATATCTAATTAATCCTCGGGATGACAAAGCAATGATAACAAAAGAAATCATGCAGAAAAATAAAAACAAACAGCCAAAGGCTGACCAGCCTATGGCTGGCAATCAACAACCTATTTATATTAAGACGCTGATTATTTTGTCAGTAGTTATTTTTTTGTTCAGCGCGAATGTACGTCCTGCTTATGCTATTTTTGGTGTTGGTGATATATCTTTTACAACTATTACTACAGATATTCCTCGCGTCTTGTTTCAGATTTTTGACAAGATTCGTCAAGGAGCTGGCGCGCGCGCGTACCATCAGGCATTGAGGAGCGTCACATATAGATTAGCGCAGGATAGCGCTGTTTGGCTCGCGTCTGGAGGCAAAGGAAGAAAACCTCTTGTTTTTCAGCAAAGCTGGGGTGAGCGTCTTTCTGATTTTGGAGATCAGGTTGCTGGAAAGTTCTTGGTTAATATGTCTCAAGGCTCGCCAATCAATTTATGCAGTCCAACAAACGTTAATTCGCGCTTAAAATTAACATTAGGAGTTTCAAAATCAATACAGGATTTTGATATTTTTCCTGATAATGTTATTGACAGAGATACTGGAAAAACTGGTTGTAAATTAAGTGATATTGGCAGTAATTTTCAGGCAACTTATGAAAATCAAAGAGACGCTCTAAAAGATTTGTCTAAGGGATTTGACATTGACAAAAATCCTCTTGGCGCGTTTTTAGTAATGCGCGAGTATGTGCAAATTGAGAAGAAAAAAACAGAAGAAGAGGAAAGGTTAGCTCGAGAGAAAAGTGATTATCAAGCAATTATAGATGGGCCGTCAGGGCAAATTCTAACCCCAGGAGCAACAGTTGAGGAGGTTCAAAAAAGCGCCACAAGAAAAGCAATTGAGCAGGAAGCTGTGACAACAGGGGATATATTTGTTGACGCGTTCCAGATATTCGCGAATACATTCGCGCAAACATATTTGCGCAGGCTTCAGCAAGGT
>JAHJSI010000055.1 GCA_018830465.1 Patescibacteria group bacterium
ATCGTTGCCCAGGAAACCTTGAATTTTCGGCGGGCAGGGTTTTCGCCTGCCTTCATGCTACTCATGCCAACATTCTCGCTTCCAGACGCTCCACGCCACCTCGCGGTGTACGCTTCAGCGCGACTGGAATGCTCCTCTACCGGCCAGTGCGAAGCACTGGCCTCGTATCTTCGGTATATGGTTTAGCCCCGTTAAATTTTCGGCACGAAAGGACTGGACTAGTGAGCTATTACGCTTTCTTTAAAGGATGGCTGCTTCTAAGCCAACCTCCTAGTTGTATGAGTCCTAACACCACCTTTACCACTTAACCATAATTTGGGGACCTTAGATGACGATCTGGGCTGTATCCCTTTTGACCAATGGAGCTTCGCCCCCATGGTCTGACTTGTTTGCTGAAAACCGCGGTATTCGGAGTTTGGTTAGGATAAGTAGACAAAGTCACCTCATCCCATTCAGTGCTCTACCCCCGCGGGTATACAAACAGCTAGTCCTAAAACTATTTCGAGGAGAACCAGCTATTGCCGAGTTCGATTAGCATTTCACCCCTAACCACAGGTCATCCCCTGACGTTATACGATCAGTGGGTTCGGGCTTCCTCCGCCTGTTACAGCGATATCACCCTGCCCATGGCTAGCTCACTCGGCTTCGGGTCTTATACATACTACCTTGACTTTATTACACTGCCCAAAAAGGCAATGTAATAAAGTCATACGCCGGTTATGACTTGGTTTCCCTGTGCCTTCACTCCATAGGAGCTTAAGCTGCAGTATATATAAACTCGTTGGCTCATTCTTCAATAGGAACACTGTCACCCACGCAAGCGCGGGCTCCAGCTCTTTGTAAGTAAACGGTTTCAGATACTATTTCATCCCCCTAAAAGGGGTGCTTTTCACCTTTCCCTCACGGTACTAGTTCACTATCGATCACAAGAAGTATTTAGCTTTAGCGCATAGTCGCGCTGGATTCCCACGGAATTTCACGAGTTCCGTGGTACTTGAGAAATATTATAAGAGTGTTAACCCCTTTCGCGTACAGGACTATCACCTTCTCTGGCTCTGCTTTCCAGCAGATTCTACTAGGGAAGTTAATTTAAACTCTTTATAAAAGTTTGCGCTTTTAAAATATAATATTCTCACAACCCCATAATCAACATATGGCCGCAAAGCCTTCCACAAAAATCCTTTTCCCCGAAGGGAATTATCATTCTGCTTAAGTTAACTAGGTTTTAGCTCATCCGTTTTCGCTCGCCGCTACTAACGGAATAGAACACGATGCTTTTACCAACCACTCATGAAAATGGCTAGTAAAAGATCGTGTATGTTTTTTTCTTTTCCTCTGGCTACTAAGATGTTTCAATTCGCCAGCTTACCGTCAATACGCCTATATATTCAACGTATGATGCTATGGTCTTCCACCATAGCGGGTTTCCCCATTCGGACATTCCCGGATCAAAGGTTGCTTGGGACCTCACCGAGACTTTTCGCACCCTGCAACGTCCTTCATCGGCTTCTTGTGTCTAGGCATCCACCGTTTACACTTATGTGCGCAACCGCTTAAATAGTTAAGCAGTCACTTGCTCTGCCTGCAGCGCTATTGAATCGCTGAAGCAGATTATGTTTGATGTAATTTTACCCAGCTCCTCACATGGTGCTGGGTTGATGCTCGTTTCCAATAATCTATCCATATGGCTAAATATGAACGATTATCAAATTGTTAAATTGCTATCCTTGATTTTCACAGAACAGTCGTACTAAACTATTCTCTAAAAATCAATGATTCTGTACTTTTTAAACAAAAAACCGCTAATATTAGCGGAACTCTTATTTTATAGTAATTAAAATAATATGGTCATCCGCCAAGTTTTTCCTTTAATTTAGCTACTTTTTCCATATTGTTGATAATTATGTGAATTATGTGTGCAAAACTCCTAATGTCAGCCAATTTCTATATGCAATTATATATCATCATGAAGTTTGTGTCAAATATGGACAATACTTGTATTTTGTAGTATTTTTGTAATGCGTGCCGGAGTGGCGAAATTGGCATACGCGCCAGGTTTAGGACCTGGTGCCGCAAGGCGTGGAGGTTCGAGTCCTCTCTCCGGCACCACCCTACGCTCTGAGCACAGAGCTTTGGGTGGCAGGCCAAATAAAGACAAAATGATTTATTTTACAAAACACGCAAAAAATAAATTTTTAGTTTTAGAAAAGCACAATATTTATATTTCTGAAAAACAAGTCAAAGAAGCTATAGAAAATCCAGATGATATTGATCATTCGCGCATGCCGCTACTTATAGCGCAGTCGCAAATTGACAGTAATCATGTGTTAAGAGTAGTATATAAACAGAAAGATAAAGATATCAAAGTAATAACTTTTTATCCGGGAAGGATAAAACAATATGGAATCAGCTAATAAAAAAATAAATTTTTCTTATGAGCCAGAAGCAGATGTGATTTCTTGGGAGCTTTCAGATAGGCCGATTGTGGACGCGAAAGAAGTTGACAATATAATTATCCATTTTGCGCAAGATAATACGCCCGTGCTTGTAGAAATTTTAGAAGCAAGCAAATTCCTTACACACGCAAACAACATGCGCGAACACGCACTTGCTGCATAATAAAATTGAGCTCATATGGAGGCAAAAACAAAAACAAAAATTTTCAATGCCACATTTATAATTGTGGCTTTTTTTGTTTTTGCCCTACAAACAAACGCAGCTTCAACAGACATAATCTTCACAGAAATAATGTACAGTTTAGAAGGGACTGATAGTAATCGTGAATGGATTGAAATCTATAATAACGGAACAGATGCGGTCTCTATCGTAGATGGAGCTGGAGATAACTCTTGGTGGTTCAATGATGGCTCAAACCACGGCATCTCGCTCGCACAGGGGAACTTAATAATTCCGGCGGGCGGTTTTGCGATTCTCGCAGACGATGCGGAAACATTTTTAATTGATTACCCTGATTTTGCCGGAACTATTATTAAGACAATAATGTCGCTTAAAAATACAGAGGATACGATTTTGCTCTCTGCTGATAACCGACAAACTTTCTTTGGTGAAATAACATACCAAAATACATGGGGCGCAAACGGCGACGGCAACTCTTTGCAACTATCTGGAAACAATTGGATTGCCGCGACTCCGACGCCAGGACAAGCCACAAGCGCGAAACCACAAGAAGAACCAGAACAAGAATCTTCACCAAGCACTTCCACGCCAACAACTTCCGAATCTTCCAGCACATCTGACAGCACGAGCACTGTATCTACGGGCGATCCGACAAAAGTCAAAATCACGGAAATTTTTCCAAACCCAGAAGGAAGCGAAGAAGCTGAATTTATTGAACTCTGGAATAATCAAGACAAATCAATATCTCTTAATGGATGGAAGCTGTCAGATATATCTAAAGTTGTCACACTCAAAGACATAATACTTGTGCCAGGAGAATACAAAGCAATATATCGGACTACCACAAAAATCGCGCTTAATAATTCTTCAGAAACAGTTTATCTTTATGATAACAACGGCAATCTGATTGATGAAATCTCATACGCGTCCACAATTGAAGGATATAGTTTGTCGTATGACATTAGACAAGATGAATTTTTTTGGTCATCAACAAAAACTCCTTCCAAAGCAAATGAATTCACGACTCCAAATAATCCTCCAGAAGCTGTGATTACTTTTTCAAACAATCCAGTGGCCCCAAAAGAAACATTCACAATATTTGGAACTGATTCAACTGATCCTGATGATGATTCTCTTTCTTATTTTTGGGAAATTGGAAAAAACTTTCAAGCATCTGGAAAATCATTTAAATATTCTTTTGGTGATCTAGGAAAACATCTTATTAAACTAACCTTGAGTGATAAATATCATGAAATTATTACAACAGCTGAAATTGACGTTGTTGACGCTGTTGATGTTGTTTATATGCGAAGCCAAAAATCTGATACCACAGCTCCCGCGTCCAGCCAAACTCCACGGACAACAAACACAGCAACACAAGAAGCAGAAACAGACGGTCAAATATATATCACAGAAATTTTTCCAAACCCAGAAGGCAGTGATGATGCTGAATATATCAAATTATATAATCCAAATAATTTTGATGTGATTTTAGATAATTGGATAATTGATGACCAGGACGGCGGGAGCAAGCCGCACACTATTCAAGACCGCGCTATTAAATCACAAGATTATCTTGTTTTAGGAAAAGAAGAAACTAAGCTCACGCTTAATAATACTTCTGACGAAGTTCGGTTATTTAACAAGCAAGAAGA
Source organism: Patescibacteria group bacterium (assembly GCA_018830465.1). Taxonomy (GTDB): domain Bacteria; phylum Patescibacteriota; class Patescibacteriia; order UBA2169; family UBA2169; genus CG1-02-41-12. Next base: position 4,293 of record JAHJSI010000055.1, read on the forward strand.
ATTAATTGATTCTGTGCTGTATGATGATGTGCAAGAAAATCAGACATACCAAAAAACAGATGAAGGACTTTGGTTTTGGTCTGGTGAAATGCCCCAGCAAACGCCAGATTACGAAATTCTTGATTATAACGCGTCTGATTATCAGGCATTTGCGCCTGACATAGTTGATATTGATCTGACTAATATCCGCGAGCTTGAATTAGGAACAGAAGTTCGCGTGCAAGGCACTGTCGCGGTTGAGCCAGGCGTTCTTGGAAAAACTTACTTTTACATCACAGGTTCTCCTGGAATTCAGGTATATTTTTATAAAAAGGATTGGCCTTATCTTGCGATTGGAGATGTGATTGGAGTTATTGGAGAACTTTCTGAATCTAATAATGAAACACGGCTCAAGATTGCGAACAAAGAAGATATTGTGCCTCTTTATGAATCAGATCCACCTACTGCGCTAGAAACGCAAACAGGCGAAATTGGAGAAGAGCTTGAAGGCGCGCTTATACAAATCCAAGGCGAACTCGTGGAAAAAAAAGGCACAAGCTGGTTTATTGATGATGGGTCAGGCGAAGCAAAAATCACTTTCCAGCCGTCAACTAACATAAAAAAGCCATCCGCGAAAGACGGGGACTGGATAAATGTTGTCGGCCTTGTGAGTGAGACAAGAAGTGGTTATCGCGTGCTCCCAAGATATCAGGAAGATATTAATATTATTAATTTGGATGAGATGCCTGATGAAGAGGCGGGCCGAGCGCTTGGCGTAAGCATATCAGGCGCGCAGCCGCAGATTTCAGATGATGGGGTTCAGCGCTTTAGAATCGCTGAAAATAACAAGCCGCAAAAAATCTTCATATATCTGCTGACTACATCAAGCGCGCTTATTATCCTGCTTATATCTTTGATAGTAAAATTCCGTGTTGAAACAAAAAAGCGCATTAAAGCGCTTGAGGAAAAAACAAAAAAACATTAAATTTACAACTCTATATTATGGAATACCGCGAACTCGCGAAGAACTTCTGTTTCCAAAGCAAATCTGGCTATGCCATCTGTAATTGTAATAATAATAGGTATAAGCATAAGCATTAATACTGTTAAGAATATTTTTTGCGGCTTTTTGTATTTGCCGCGCCAAATTTTTGGCAAAAGAAATATCGCATACCAAGACGTAAAAACAGGCACCATTACTGTTAATTCAAATATTACCGCCCAAAGCGCGAATTCAAGCCCTAAAAGCCGGGCTGATGTCATTATTGAAAAAAATACGAATTTTAATGCTACCCAAATATTTCCAATATAAAACAGGACAAGATAGGTTGCTGCCACTAAAAAATGCACTGATAGCGCGGTTTGCCAACGTGCTTGGAAATAGAATTTCCAGATTGATTCTTTCTTCTCGTCGTCCATAGCTTTAGCGAAGGAGGATTCATCCTTTCCTTCTGACATATGAATATATTATATCATATTTTAAAAAATAAAAAAAGAAGTTGTTTCAGCTTCTTTTTTATGTGGTGCCGCGGGCGGCCATGGGATAAACCCATGGCAAGGACTCTTGCCCCGCGTATGCGGGGCGAACCCGTTTAATCTAAATGGTG
>JAHJSI010000056.1 GCA_018830465.1 Patescibacteria group bacterium
CCGCCATTATATAGATTTATGAAATTAAAAAAACAAACTAAATTATCAGATTTTACTACTATAAAACTTGGCGGAGAAGCCAAGGAGTTTGTTGAATGTAAATCAATTGATGAAATCAAGGAGGCGCTATTATACGCGAAGGAGAAAAATTTAGATACATGGGTTTTAGCTGGAGGAAGCAATACTATTTTTTCTGATGAAGGGTTTGATGGGTTAGTTATTAAAATAGATTTGCAGGGCGTAGAATATGACGACAAAGGCGGATACGTATTTGTTTCGGCTAGCGCAGGAGAAAATTGGGATGATTTAGTTGAAGAGTGCGTGAAAAAGGGTTTAGCTGGAATTGAAGCATTGTCCGGAATTCCAGGGAGTGTTGGCGCGACCCCAATTCAGAATGTTGGAGCATACGGGCAGGAAGTTGGCGATGTGGTTGAAAAAGTAAAAGTTCTTGACAAGCAAACTTTGAAAGAAAAAGAATTTTCTGCTCAAGAGTGCAAGTTTGGATATCGCACAAGCAGGTTTAAAGAAGAGGATAAGGAGAAATATATTATTATTGAAGTTGTATATCGCTTGATAAAAAACAAAAATCCTCAATTAGGATATCCTGAACTTGAGAAGCAAGTTAAAGAGAAATTTGGCAACAAAGCTACACTGTCTGATGCGCGGGAATTAGTGCTTGAGCTTAGGCGCGGCAAATCAATGGTAATTGATAAGCGAGATCCTAATTCTGTTTCGTCTGGTTCTTTCTTCACAAATCCTATTTTGTCGCATAAACAATTTGAAGCATTGCAAAATCGCAATAAATCTAGAAAAGGATTTGAAGAAGTTCCGTTTTATGAAATTAAGGGAAACAATGTCAAAGTTCCTGCCGCATGGTTGATTGAACAAGCAGGATTTACAAAAGGATACCAAAAAGGAAAAGCCGCGATTTCAGAAAACCATTGTTTGGCTTTGGTAAATCACGGAGGAACAACATATGATATTATGCGCTTGGCAGGCGAGATTCAGTATAAAGTGAAGGAAAAATTTGGAATTGAGTTGGAGTGTGAGCCGTCTTTAGTTGGATAATTTATGTCATATGGAGGATGCGGAAATAAAACAAAATGAGCCATTATCTAGTTTAATCCACTTTATTGGATTTTTGTTTGCTGTCGCAGGCCTTAGCTTGCTTGTTATGCTTGCTGTATTGTACGGTAATGCGTGGCATGTAACAGGATTTTCTATTTTTGGCACAAGCATGGTTCTTTTATATCTTGCCAGCACTCTTTATCATTGGCTTCCTATTACGCATAGAGCAAAGCAGATAATGCAAAAAATTGATCATGCTATGATTTTTATATTGATTGCAGGCACATATACGCCTATTACATTCATGTTTCCGCAGAGGGGCTGGGGCTGGGGCTTGTTCGGAGTCATTTGGGGCTTGGCGGTAATTGGAGTTATTTTTAAAGCAGGCGGCTTTCATATGAATAAATGGTTTGTCTCTATTCCATATATTATAATGGGATGGCTTATAGTTATTGCCTTTATTCCGCTTACGCAGTTTTTACCTATAGCAGGCATATGGTGGCTTATTGGAGGTGGAATATTTTACACAATAGGAACAATTTTTCTTGGACTGGATTATATTCTAATGCGCGCGCGATGGTTTGGCATGCATGAGATATTTCATTTATTTGTCTTGTCAGGCAGTTTTTGTCATTTTTGGCTGATGATTAAGTATATTTTATATGTTTCATAGGTGTTTTTTTGTTAAGCTTGCTTTTTTATTTATTGAAAAGCATATTTTAAGTCTTAGTAAAGAAGATTTTAATTAATATATTTAAACATATGACTAATGTATATAAATATGCTGGCGCAGTTGCTGTTGTAATTCTTGTTGTTGCTGGCATCTATACAACACAGCAAGGAGGCGATGTAAAACGAGCTTACGCGCCAGAGATTAATAAAGTAGGCGCAGGCGCGTTTGGTTCATTGTCAGCGCAGGATGACAAAGGCGAAACATTTGAAGGAGAACAAGGTAGCGCAGTAGGCGTAGGTGCTCCAACTCTTATTCCAGAAGCAGCTGTCCGCGGTGGAGGCGGAGGTATTGCAGTAAAGAGCATGATTATGCCATCGCCATATTCAGATTATAAATATGTGTATGCTGGCGAGGAATTTACTCTGGATCAAGACACAGTAACAGTATTGCGCCGTGTTAAAGGAGCAGCAGCAGGACAGGCAATCGCAAATCAAGTGACAAATCTTAATTTAGGCATCTTGAATCTTTCATCTTTTGAGCAAACCAAAATGCAGAATGTAAGTTTTCTTGAAGACAAGGAATTTGGATATAGAGTGGATATAAATTTTACAGACAACTCTATTTCAATTTATGAGAATTGGGAGAAATGGGATAATCCATCATCAAGGTGCGCGGACGACTCAAAATGCTATGAAGATTCGCGCCTTAAAATTTCAGATGTTCCATCTGACAGCGAATTAATATCAATCGCAAACAATTTCCTTTCTCAATATGGAATCAACACAGATGCATATGGCGAGCCAGAGGCTGTAGATGATTGGCGCAATAATTATGACCAAGCAGAAGACAAAGCGCAAACATGGATTCCGGACCAGATTCAAGTCCGCTATCCGCTTATTGTAGAAGGCGAAATAGTGCATGACCAAAGCGGCAATCCAGCTGGATTATCAGTAAATATCAATATCCGCCACAAGAGAGCCGCGGGAGTATGGGGATTGCGCGCAAACCAGTTTGAAAGTTCTGACTATGAAGCAGTAAAAAGCGTTGAAGATATAAAGAAAGTTCTTGAAGCAGGAGGAATGGGATATGTGTTTGAGCCATCAAATGTGGCAAAGATAGTTGAACTTGGCACTCCAGAGCAAATTTTAATGCAGACATATAATTGGAGTGATGGACAGAGCAATGAATTACTTGTTCCTGCGCTCAAATTTCCGGTTATTAATCAGCCAGAAGGCGAGAAGTATTTTTGGAGGCAGAATATAATTATTCCTCTTGCGAAAGAATTGTTTGAACAGCAATTACCGCAGCCGCGCCCTATGCTAGATGATGATGTGATTATTATGGAAAGAGCTGATTCAGATTCTGACGATGAGGAAGGCACTCCTCCGCCAGAAGGCGCTGATGCTGTGAAAGTAAATCAATAATTTAATTAAAAAGACCCGCCGATTCGGCGGGTCTTTTTGTATACTTGCTTTTTTCTAAAAAATTTGTTGAATTTTTTGATTGAACGCCTCTTCAGAAAATTTTAGCTTTGCGAATTCGTGGTTATTATGCCCAAGCTCGCGCATCCAATTTGGCTTGCGCGCAAGATTTATAATTGCCTGCGCGAGCATATCAACATTATTCTGTTTGATTAAAATTCCATTTTTGTTCTGCTCAATAAATTCGTGATGATCTAGTTTGTCAGTCGCGATAATCGCCTTTGAAAGCATCATTGCTTGCGCAATAGAGCATGGAGGCGGTATATTTTCTGGAGTGCACAATACATATATATGGCTTGAAGCCATCCATGTTTTACTGTTAGTTGGGACGATTTGAATGCTTTCATTAAGTTTGAGATGTTTTGTTATCCAATTAATGCGTTGAGCGTCTGCGATTTTTCCTCCAATTATAAGTTTTATGTTCGGCAAAATTTCTTTAACAGAATCAATTGACTGGATAAGTATACCAAGACCTTGATC
>JAHJSI010000011.1 GCA_018830465.1 Patescibacteria group bacterium
AGAAATTGGGAAGAGTGCAGAACACTATGCTCAAAGCCAGCTAATTTCCAGGAATGCGTTGCTTGGTCTAATACACAATAACAGAATTTAACTAAAAGATCCGTCCTTTGACTTGGGCGGATTTTTTGGCGTTGGTTGCTTTATATTGTGTACCCTCTTTTTTTGTTTGGTAGATTTTGTTATAATCAAGTCATGGAATTGAACAAATATACAAAAGAAGATATTGAAGGAATGCGGGTATTATTGCGTTGCGACCTTGATGTAAAAGTCAATAAAGAGGGTGTTGTTGATGAATACCATGATCTGCGGTTAGAACGGATAGTGCCAGTAGTTCATGAGCTTTTTGGCTATGGAGCAAAGCAAGTCATTATTCTGGGTCATAGAGGCAGACCTAAAGGCAAGATAGACCCAAAACTGTCATTAGCGCCGATAAAAGACCGATTAGTTGATTTATGCGTATCAGAAGGATTAGATGAGCCAATTAGTTTAATTGATGATATAAATGTGGAACCACTCTCTTATGCGGATGATTCTATTATAATGCTTGAGAATTTGCGTTTTTGGGCGGAAGAAGAGGATTTAGATGAAAAATTTGCGCAGAATCTTGCCAGATGGGGAGATGTGTATGTAAATAACGCTTTTGGAAATAGCCATCGTGATCATTCGTCAATGACATTATTGCCGCGCATTTTAGGAAAGGCGTTTGCAGGGGCACAGCTGCAAAAAGAAGTTGAGCAATTAGAATTATTTATTGAATCAATAAATCCTCCTTTTGTTGTTATCCTTGGCGGCGCGAAAATATCAACAAAGCTTCCTTTGATCAGCGCTTTATCCGAAAAAGCGGATTCTATATTGCTTGGAGGAGGATTGGCAAATACTGTTTTAGCAGGGCGCGGGCAAGAAGTTGGCAAATCATTGGTTGAGCAGGAAATGATAGAGTTCTCTCGCGATTTATCAGATGATAAAATTATTTTGCCGGAAGATGTTGTAATTAAAGATGGAAGCGCTGTTAAAGTGAATAACATTGGCGCGCAAGACGTGGTTCTGGATATAGGAGATATCGCGATCAAAAAATTTGTACAGCGCGTTCAAGAAGCTGGATCAATTTTATGGAATGGTCCAATGGGCAAATTTGAAGATAAAAAATTTGAAAAAGGCACTTTTGAAATTGCGAAAGCAATCGCTCAAAATAAACAAGCAAAGACTTTAGTTGGAGGAGGCGAGACAATTGAAGCTTTAGAAATATTAGATCTTGCTGAAGATATTGATTTTGTTTCAACTGGCGGAGGAGCTATGCTTACGTTTTTAGCTGGAGATAAAATGCCTGGCTTGGATTCTGTAAAACTCTAATTATGAATCAAATAAAAATAAAACATATTGAAGCTGGCGAGATTTTGGATTCCAGAGGAAATCCAACAGTTATGGCAACTGTTATTTTATCAAATAACGCGAAAGCAGCCGCAGCAGTGCCTTCTGGCGCGTCAACTGGCACACTTGAGGCGCATGAGCTAAGAGACGGCGCAAAGGACAGATATGATGGTTTGGGCGTTCTAAAGGCCTGCAGTAATGTAAATGTGCATATTAACGATGCTTTAGAAGGCATAGACGCGGAAGATCAAGAAAATATTGACAAAACAATGATTGATTTAGATGGAACAGAAAATAAATCAAAATTAGGAGCAAACGCGATTTTATCAGTTTCCTTGGCTTGCGCGCGCGCAGTGTCAGTGGCGCGCGGCGTGCCTTTGTATGAATCATTGCAAAAAACATTTAATTTAAAACAATCATCAAAAATGCCTACCCCAATAATGAATTTAATTAATGGGGGCAAGCACGCAAGCACAAATATTGTATTGCAGGAATTTCAGATAATTCCTGTATTAGGAAATAGCGCCGCGGAAAAAATAGAGCTTGGCGCGGAAATATTTCATAAGCTTGGAAGAATTTTAGAAGAAAAAAGCATGGACAGCGATGTAGGCAATGAAGGAGGATATGCTCCTGATGTCGAATCAATTGACCAAATATTTGAAATGCTTATACAAAGCATTGGAACAAATAAAGAACAAGTTAAGCTCGGAATTGACGCGGCAGCAACATCATTTTATGACGCAAGATCAAAAACATATACAATAGCTCCCCCTGAAAAAGAGCTGCAGGCCGCGGATTTATCGCAATTATACTCGCAGTGGATTGAAAAATACAATTTATACAGCATAGAAGATCCTTTTGATGAAGAATCATGGAATGACTGGGCAAGGTTCTCAAGCCAGCGCTCTGAAGAAGATATAATCATAATTGGAGACGATCTTTTGGTTACAAACAAAGAACGGCTTAAAGAGGGCATTGAAAAAAAAGCAATGAACGCGATTCTTATAAAACTAAATCAGATTGGCACTTTGTCGGAAACAGTTGAAACAATTAAACTTGCGCAAGAGAATGATGTTAAAATTGTTATATCCCACAGAAGCGGAGAAACTAATGACGCGTTTATATCAGACTTGGCAGTCGCAGTTTCAGCTGATTATCTAAAAGCAGGCGCTCCTTCGCGAGGCGAGAGGGTTGCTAAATACAATAGATTGATGGAAATAGAGAGAAAGTTAAAAAATTAGAAAAATATGAATCAAGAAAAAACACAACAACCAATTGTCCTGCTTATATTAGACGGTTGGGGAATTGCTCCTGAAAGCAAAGGAAATCCTATTTCACAAACTCCTCATCCTAATTATGACAGAATAATGAAAGAATCTTCCAGCACTCGCCTTTGGGCTCATGGAGAATATGTTGGGCTTCTTAAAGATCAGGATGGAAATTCAGAAGCAGGGCATCTTAACTTAGGAGCAGGAAGAATAATAAAGCAGGAATCAGTTGTTATTTCTAATTCAATTGAAGATGGAACTTTTTATAAGAATCCGGCGTTTTCTGAAGCAATTCAGCATGTAAAAAGAAAAAAGTCAGCTATGCATTTAATTGGAATGCTCTCTGACGGGCAAAGCGCGCATTCAACCCCAAGCCATTTATATGCTTTGCTTGATTTATTTAATAAAGGAAAAGTTGAGAAAGTTTTTCTGCATTTATTCACTGATGGAAGAGATTCGTCTATTCAAGGCGGAAAACGCCAGTTGCAAGAAGTTATCAAAAATTTGAAAAATGGAGAAAAAGTAGCGACAATAATTGGAAGATTCTACGCAATGGACAGAAAAAAAGAATGGCAAAGAACCAAAACAGCGTATGATATGTTCACGTTAGGCAGAGGAGAGAAAGTAGAAGATTGTTTGCAAGTTTTTGAAAAATATTATTCTCAAGGAAAAAGCGATGAATTCATAGGGCCGCATGTTGTGTGCGAGCACGGGAATCCTATCGGGATTATTAAGGACAATGATTCTGTGATGCTTTTTAATCATAGAAGCGACAGAGCCAGGCAATTAACAAAAGTTTTTGTTCAGCAAGATTTTACAAAAAAGAATCCAGGATCATTTGAGCCGGAAAAAAGAATAAATAATTTGCGGTTTGTCGCTATGTCGGATTTTGGCCCTGATTTAGGGGATGTTCTAACAGCTTATCCTAGCACTGATATTATTGATTCTTTGCCGATGATTCTGAAAGGCAAGAAACAGCTGTATATGACAGAAAAGGAAAAATACGCGCACATGACTTATTTTTTTAATGGAGGATACGCGGATCCTATTGCAGGAGAGGATAGATTATTGTTTCCTTCTCCTGATGTTGTAAGCTATGATGAAGATCCTGCGATGGCAACGCCTGAAATAAGCAAGATGACTGTTAAATTGTTACGGCAGAAAAAATATGATTTTATTGCTGTTAATTTTGCTTGTCCTGATATGGTAGCGCATACTGGAAATTTTGAAGCGGGCCAGGAAGCAATAAAAGCAGTAGATATGGCGCTTGGCGAATTAATGATAGAGATAAAAAACTCAGGAGCAATCCTTATTGTTACGGCTGACCACGGCAATATAGAAGAAATGAAGGATATGTTAACAGGAAAAATAGACACAAAACATTCAAAAAACCAAGTCCCTTTCTTTGTGTGGGGCGCTGATGGCAATTTGGGGGAATTGCGCGGAGAAGGAGTGCTTGGCGATGTTGCGCCGACTATTCTTGAGCTGTTTAATATTCAAAAGCCGCAAGCAATGACAGGTAAATCATTGTTTAAAAATTGAAGAGATTGTCAAAGTATGCAAATAAAAACACAAGAAAAAAATTTACCATTGGCTTTAATTATTTTAGATGGATTTGGCATTGGACCTGCGAATCGTGGAAACGCTATTACGCAGGCGAGGATGCCTTTTTATAATTCGTTAGTGCAGAATTTTCAAACATTCGCATTAGCAGCTTCAGGAGAAGCAGTTGGCCTGCCTTGGGGTGAGCCAGGGAACTCTGAAGTCGGGCACCAGAATCTTGGGGCTGGAAAGATCGTTTATCAAAGTGTTCTTCGCGTAAATAAAAGCATAGAAGATAAAAGTTTTTTTGATAATGAAGTTTTACTTGGCGCAGTCTCTCATTGCAAGAAGCATAATTCAAGCTTGCATATAATTGGAATATTGAGTGATGGCGGAGTTCATGGACACCAAGATCATATTTATGCGGCCTTAGAGCTTGCTGCGCGCAATGCGTTAAAACGCGTTTATCTGCATATTATTCTTGATGGACGAGACGTGTTTTATAATAGCGGCATAGAGCATGTCAAATTGCTTGAGAAGATTATTAAGCGGGTAAAAGCAGGCGAAATCTCGACAATAAGCGGAAGATTTTTCGCAATGGACAGGGATAATCACTGGGACAGGATTGAAAAAGTTTATAAAGCAATGGCAAAAGGAGAAGCAGAAAATACTTTTGAAAGCGCGCAGGATGCCATAAAAAAAAGTTATGAAAGCAAAGTATATGACGAGGAATTTATTCCTGTTGTAATAAGAAAAGGAGAAAACAACGGCACAGCCAGAGTTCAGCCAGGGGATGGAATTATTTTTACAAACTATAGGCCAGATCGAGCAAGGGAATTAACAGCAGCATTTGTTTCAAAGGACTTTAAAGGATTTAAAAGAACTTTATTAAGTAATTTATATTTTGCCGCGATAACTGAATATGACGCCAGCTTAAAAACTAATGTCGCTTTTAGAAAAGATGCGGTTGAGTATCCTTTGTCAAGGGTAATCAGCGAAGCAGGGTTGTCTCAGTTGCATATTGCTGAAACAGAAAAATACGCTCATGTGACTTATTTTTTCAATGGCGGCAAGGATATTGTCTTTAAGGGCGAAGATAATGTTATTATTCCTTCAGCAGGAGTTGCGTCTTACGATCAGAAGCCGGAAATGTCAGCGCCGGAGATTACAAAAAAGGTTATTGAATTTTTGAGGCTTGGAAAGCACCATGTTTACATAATAAATTATGCAAACCCTGATATGGTAGGGCATACTGGAAATTTAAGAGCCGCAATTAAAGCAGTTGAATTTGTTGACTCTTTATTTAAAGCAGTTGTAACGCAGATCGCGAACTTAGGAGGAATTTCAATAGTTACTGCTGATCATGGAAATGCCGAAGAAATGGTTAATTGGGAAAACGGGCATATTATAAAAGAACACAGCACAAATCCTGTTCCATGCACTTTTGTAGGAGAAAATTTCAAGCTCGCGCAGCCTAAGGCTAAAGATTTTTCTCTTGATAAGCTAAAAGTAGCCGGAGTTCTTAGTGATGTTGCGCCTAGCATTATTCAAATTTTGGGTCTAGACAAGCCCAAAGATATGACTTCAAGATCTTTAGTTTGATATTTATGAAATATATAGATATAGAATTAAGCAAGTTTTTCTTTGATCTAGGAGGATCATTTCCTCATTGGGTTATTGCTTTTTTTGCAACATACCTTATTTGGATAATGGGGATTTTAGTTTTTTTTGTTGTAAAGAAAAAATCAGTTCATCCAGTACGAACTTTATTATTTTTATTTGTTGCCGCTACTCTCGCGTATGCCCTAAATTTTATAATTGGATATTTGTTTTTTAGACAGCGTCCGTTCGAAGCGCTTGGGCTTGATCCATTAATTGACGTTGCTTATCCTAAAAAATCTTTTCCTTCTGATCACGCTGCTGTTGTTTTCTCAGCTGGCGCGTATATTTTTTTAAGGTATAAAAAAATCGCTTATTTTTTAATTGCGCTAGCGCTCTTTGTTTCTATTGGCAGGGTTCTTGCTGGCGTGCATTATGTAAGCGATGTTCTGGCTGGGGCTGTTGTTGGAATTGGTTCTGCTTTAGCGGTAATTTATATTTTAGAAAAGAAGCTTAAGATTTAATTATTTTTTTGCATTGGGCAAGTTGTTGTTTGAGCTCTTTATTATAGGCAGTCAGCAAAAGCAATGACAGCAACCCAGCAATTAATAAATTATTATATAAATTATTTGGCAATGGATTTGATGCGAATTTTATTACTTTGATATTTGCCAACAAGCTTTCTAAAGAAGGGTATGATATAGGAGTCGTAAGAAGCGAACCTCTTTTTTCTTCTGTTAACGCGAATGTTGCTTCACGAAAACAGCAGTCCTCTTTTGATTTTAGTAATGTTTGATAGATATTGCCCTGAACAATTTTTGTGATCGGGCTTTGGGCAATGCTGTTTTTTGTAGAATTTGACGCGGCTAGTTTTGTCTCCTTGTCTGGCCGCACTAATATATCAAAATAAGCGCCTCCTGCTAAGCTAGGGAGCATAACTAGATCAGAAGCTAGCGTCTTTAATGATTCTTTTCTTATGCCAAGATCTATGCTTAAATTTTCTAATGTCTGTCCAAGCACTGTCGGCGCGTCAGTCAATAAAGAGCCGAACATCTGCACAACAATAATTGTTTCTCTATTGTCCCAATTGCCGCGCAAAGCAACTAATCCAATATCATTATAGTTTTGATTTAATATGTTTGCTCTGTGTGTCGCGCTGTTCATCCATGCTATAATTGTTGCTTCATTGGTTTTAAAATCAATTGCCAGATTTTCGCCAGCATATAAATAATAATACCCATTTTCTTCTATCCATTCATAAAATGGTTTTCCTTGCGGAGTAGTGTGCGCGAAATAATGGTTTGTTATTATGTCAATTGCTTTATTATGCGCTGCTTGCGTTAGTTTATGATTTGGCTCTAATGCATCTAAACCAGCTTCAATTCGTTTTTCATTAGTTATTTTGATTAAATCAGATGCATTTATGCCAGAGGCTAACGCGGTATTTGGCAGTACTAAAATTATCGCCATTAATGTTATGGCGCTAATCTTAGGCAATAAATTTCTTGCCCATACTGGATACGTAAGTAAGATGTGATGTATTATTGATAACAACATAAGGAATTATAAAACCCGCGTGTTTTTTAACAGCGGGTCTGGTAGAAACAATATATGCAGTATAGCACACCTTGCGATGAAAGTCAAGACATGATAATATTTGATTACTATGAAAGTGGTTATATTAGCAGGCGGAAGCGGAACTAGGCTTTGGCCTTTATCTCGCTCAAGCAAGCCAAAGCAAGTGATGTCTATTATTGGGACCAAGACTCTTCTTCAGCAGACCTATAAACGTCTGCGTCTTGGATTTGACGCGCAAGACATACTAGTGGTTACTGGCAAAAGCCATGCGCAAGATGTAATGCATCAATTGCCCCAGTTGCCGAAAGAAAATATTTTTATAGAACCAGTGCGCAGAGATAGCGCTGGCGCTATTGGACTTGTTGCTAGCTGTATTTATGCCCGCAATCCTAAAGAAATTCTTATCAGTGTTCATTCTGACTCATGGATAGATGATGATAAAAAATTTATTGATCTTTTGTATTCATCTGAATCAATTATAAAGAAATATCCAGACCACACGATTATGTTCGGCATTAGTCCTATTTATCCTGAAACAGGATATGGATATATTCAGGTTCACCCCGCACCAAAAAAATTACGATCAAATAAAAAAAATGACAAGAGCCAAAGTGCTTGGTGCGGGGTGAACACAAAAATTGTTCAGAGAAAATTTTTTCCAGTGTATTCAGTAAAACAATTTATTGAGAAGCCGTCTCTTGCTCGCGCGCGCAAATTTGCGGCTGACAAAAAATATTTTTGGAATCCTGGTTGGTTTGTTTGGCGAGTTGATAACTTAATGTCGCTTTATAAAAAATATTTGCCAAAGAATTTTTCCATATTAACAAAGATAAGCAGCGCGCCGCGCAAGAAATTGCAAAGCGCTATTAATAAAGAGTTTCCAAAATTAAAATCCGAATCAATTGATTACGGCATACATGAAAAAACTAAAAAGATTTTTGTTGTTCCTGCCTGTATTAGGTGGACAGATATTGGGCACTTCAGAAACGTTGCTGAGATGTCAGACAAAGATAAGGATGGCAACACAGTACACGGCAAATCCGTCTTACTGGAAAGCAGGAATAATTTTTTGATGAGCTCGTCAGGAAAATTAATCACGGCAGTTGGAATAAATAATCTTGCAATGATAGAGACAGATGATGTAATATTATTAATTGACAAAGACCATGCTCAAGATGTAAAAAAAATAGTTGAACAAATTAATAAAAAAGGAATGAAAAAATATTTATAATTTTTTATGATAAAGCCAATTACAATTTTTGCCGTAATTCTAATTGCCATAATTGTTGTGACAAATATCAGCCGCAATATGTTCGGCAAAGTTGATGTGCCTCAAGAGGTTCGTCAATTTAGCATAGAACGAGGGCAGTCAGTAAAACAGATCACGCGCGATTTAGTTGACAAGGGAATTATAAAAAATGATTTCTTGTTTCGCACTTTAGTTTTGTTTACAGGCAAGCAATCAGAATTTATGGCTGGCAATTTTGATTTGCCAGAAGAAATATCTTCATCACAGCTTATACGTCTTTTAACTACTCAAGGAAAAAAAGAAACAAAGACAATTAAGATTCTTGAGGGTTGGGGAATATATGATATTGCGCAATATTTTGAACAAGAAGGCCTTTTTTCACAGGAGGAGTTTTTCAAAGTTGTTGGAAGAGAAGCTATTTTCAATACTGCTGATAATGATTTTTATAATGAATTAGTACAGGATTACCCTTTATTGAAATATAGAACAGCTGGAGCTCCTTTAGAAGGGTTTTTATTCCCAGATACTTATGAAATTTACGCGGACTCCACTGTAGAAGATGTTGTAAGAAAAATGGTCGCGAATTTTCACGAAAAAGTTACTCAGGACTTGATAGATGAAATAGGCGCACAAGGGAAGAATTTTTATAAAGTTCTTATTATGGCGTCAATTATAGAAGCAGAGGTGACTTATGAAGATGAAAGGCCTGTTGTGTCTGATATTTTCTGGTCGCGCATGGATATTGGCATGCCTTTGCAGTCCTGCGCTACTCTGAATTACAGAATAGAAGGAACTAACCCTGCTTTAACAGATGAACAGCTAAAGATTGATTCTGTGTATAATACGTACATGTATAGAGAAATGCCTCCAACTCCAATAGGCAATCCAGGTATTTCTTCAATTCGCGCCGCAATTTACCCGCAAGAAACTGATTATTTCTATTTTTTATCAACTCCAGAAGGAGAAACAATCTTCAGCCATACTTTGGATAAGCATAATACAGCGAAAGCGGAATGGTTGAAATAACTTGACTTATTTAGATTATTTGATAATATATATTATATAAATAAGCTTTCCGCAGACAGTGGGTGTCCATGAGGACTTAATTACCTACTTAGGAAAAGAGCTAAGATTGGCTAAAATTTGGCTATTTTACCTCAATTATCTGCGGAATAACGCAGATTTTTTATTAAATATTTAGTTGGCGCATGCTTTGCGCGCCTATACATCATATTTATGCCTAAGTCAAAACAACAAAAAGAAGAAGCGCTAAACAGCGCCAAGCAAGATATACAGGGCGCAAAATCTCTTGTATTTGTGGGTTATCATGGTCTTAGTGTTCCACAGTTAGAGAATCTCCGCAACCAATTGCGAGAAGAGCAGGTTAAGTTTCAAGTAATCAAAAAGACCTTGATTAAAAAAGCCCTTGATGACGCAAAAATAGATGTTGATGTTAAAAATTTGGGCCAAGGATTAGCTGTTGCGTATGCAATGAACGATGAAGTTAGCGCGGCAAAGATTTTAGCAAAATTTCAAAAAGAGAATGAATCATTGCAGATATATGGCGGTGTTTTAGAAGAAAAGTTTTTAGATGAAGCGGGTGTTGCTGCTTTGTCCAAATTGCTTTCAAAGCCAGAGTTATATGCAAAGCTCGTTGGATCAATCAATGCGCCTGTGAGCGGGTTTGTGAACGTGCTTGCTGGAACTATGCGTGGATTAGTGCAGGTGCTGAATGGAATCAAAGACTCAAAAGCTTGATTTATTAATTAGATTTATAAATATTATATTAACCATGGGATAAACCCATGGCAAGGGAGAGATTAATTATGTCAGACAAAGACAAGAAAACCGAAGCACCTGCAAAAGGCGCAGAAGAAGAAAAAAAACCCGCCCAAGGCGAGTCCGGCTCAGGCGAAGAAGTTGAAGTTCCTAAAAAGTTCAAATCACTTGTTGAAGAAATTGAAAAAATGAGCGTTCTTGATTTATCAGAGCTTGTGAAAATTCTTGAAGACAAATTCGGCGTTAGCGCGGCCGCGCCTATGATGGCAGCAGGTGCTGTTGCGGCTTCAGAGGGCGAAGGAGAGGTAGTTGAAGAAAAGTCAACATTTGATGTTGAGCTGACTTCAACAGGAGATAGCAAGATTAATGTTATTAAAGCAATCCGTGGAGTGACAGAGCTTGGCCTTAAGGAAGCAAAGGACTTAGCAGACGGAGCTCCAAAGATTGTTAAAGAAGGCGTGGCAAAAGAAGAGGCAGAAGAAATAAAGAAGAAACTTGAAGAAGCAGGCGCGCAAGCGACATTAAAATAAATAATTTTGGTTATAAAAGAAGCAGGCGCCCGCCGAATCGGCGGGCGCCTGCTTCTTGTTTGCGCGATTTATTCTATAATCGGAATTTGATATATCTTGTCTGACGCAAGAACATACAAATTATTTTCATCTTTATCAACTAGCAAGTCAAAAGCTTTGTTAAATTCTTGCGCAACTAGCTGTTCTATTAATTCTCCGTTTTTCGTTATGCGTACGATTTTTTTATTCCCAGAATCAAGAACGTAAAATGTATCAATATTTTCGTTCGTGTATAGTTTTATATTATTTTTTGGCGTTTCTCCTGCTGGCCAAGGAATTCGGCTTCTGAATTTCCCATTTAGAAATGTGTGAATATTTCCTTGCGTATCAATCAAATAAATAAATCCATCAACCGCTATATCAGAGATTGTGGATAATTCGTATTCTTGATTCAGCCAATTTTGCGCGGAAGTAAATCCGTTTCCAGCTCTTCTATATCTGATAATTTGGTTTTTGTCAGCATCAAAAGTATATAAATTTTTTCCATAACTTGCAAAAGCATTTGCTTTAGATGGATCAAATTCAAATTTTTGCTTGTTTATTGTTTTATTTACTATATCAACTATTAATACAGTATCTTTTCTAAGAGCAGCTATTATATTATTAGACAAAGGAAACGCTGTGTTAAAAGATTCAATTTCTTGATTTTCAAGAGAAATGGACAGAAGTAAAGAATTTTCTATATCTATTTTTGCGATTTTTTCTTGAACTCCATCATAGAATATAAGAGTATCCTCTATTGAAACAATTCCTGTCTCTTTAGGACTGATTGATTCTGGAATTATAGTTATCAGGGTTTTAACATTTTCCAGTATTTTCTTTTTTTCTGATCTATTTTTTATATTTTCTATCTCATTTCTGAATTTGTCATACTGTTCATTTTGATCTGGGTATTTTGAGGATAATTCATCAAGTAAAATTTCAGATTCAGAAATAAGAGCCAATGTCCCTGCTTTATTATCATATATAAGAGCTGCTTGAGCTTCGTTGAGCTTATTTTTTATTTCCTGTATTTGATTTTGTATATTAACAACCGTGTCTTCCTTTTGGTTGTCTTTTGCGCGAGTTGCAACGCTTATTACAAATACAATTATAAGCAGAAATATTATTGTTCCAGAAATTGTTTGTTTATTCGGCTTTATGTTGGAAATTTTTGAGACTCCTCGTTGCGCTATATCTTTTATTTTTAATATATGATAATTCCTTGCTTTTTTATTTTTCCATACAATTTTCACCATTTGCAATAGTTGCGCTAGTTTTGGAGTTAAGCTTGATATTAATTTTTGAATTTTTTCAAGAATATTTAAAAGAAGAGATAATATAAAAGTTAAGCCAGCTCGGAGGTATGGTTTTAATTTTTTAAAACTTTTAATCAAAGCAGATGAAGATGAGTCAAATTTTTTTGGCATTTTTTCTTGCATCTGCGCTTCTTCTTCGTCTGTATATATTAGGTCTGGCTTTTGTATTTGCGCGGCTGATTCTGAAATTTTCTGTTTTTCTTCCTTCAGATAGATTCTTTTGATTACTGCTAATCCAAATTGCTTGTTTTCTGGAGCGCGCGACAGCAATTCAGAAAGTTTTGTTAGAGCTTCTTCTAGGTCATACTCATGAGCGCTTTTTCTTATTCTTTCTTCCGAAAGATAGTCAAGAACTGATTCATTTGTGAGCACCATTGCATTTCCTATTCCAAGTTTTCCGCTTACAATATTCGTGAAAAGTTTAACTGGATTTAGAGTAGATTGCTGGGGAGAATTAAGGACATCAGATACTTTTTGATTGTGAATCAGGAACGCGTGAATATTTCCAATTGGAGCAATGTGAATTTCATCATTGCATAAGGCTACCGCGGCAATATGGATTTTATTAAGCCAATTTTTTGGCTTGGAAAGAAGTATGTCTTTTATTTTTATGTTTGCTTTTGCAAGCGCATTTTCAAACGCATATTCATCTGTTTGCGCTGGCGCATTGAAAAATTGGTCTGAAAGCTCTTGTTTTAAGATTTGAATTATTTTTTCATTATCTCTGTCTGATGCTTCTATTTCAGCGAATAAAAGCATTTTTTTGTCTTTATGTTTTTTATTTTCTGTTTCAAAAATTTTAATAGACCCTGAAGATGCCTGCTTTTTTATTATGAAATGCTTTATTAAATTAGTAGGAGATTTTTTCATATTTGACTCATGCTTATCAAGGTATTATACTACATCTACTATTATTGAACAAATTTTTTGTATGCTAGAGAACATGTTTGGATCAAAAGTGAGGGTTAAGCTTTTAAAGCTGTTTTTGGGGCAAAATGAGGAAAAAGATTATTATATTCGCGAGCTTTCAAGAATGCTTGGGGAGCACCTTAACTCTGTGAGAAGGGAGCTTGAAAATTTAGAAGAGGTGGGACTTGTTGTATCACAGGAAAAAGACAAGAAAAAATATTATTCAGTTAATCATAGCTTTATTTTAGTTCCGGAGCTTAAGGCGCTCTTATTAAAATCTCGTGAATTGAATGAGCAGCTTCTTGTTCAGCAGATTGAAAAGGTTGGAAGCATGGACTTGCTTATTTTGACAGGCTCTTTTGTTGGGCAAGCAGAATCCCCAGTTGATATTTTTATGGTTGGGCGCGTGCATAAGACAAAAATAGAAAAGCTTCTTAAAACATATTTAAAAGACAGCGGCAAAGATTTAAAATATACTGTCATGAATAAAAAAGAATTTCAGCATAGGGTTGATCTTGGAGACAGATTTATTTTTACTTTAATGAATGGAAGAAAGATTACGGTTATTAATAAGTTGGGAGTATAAAATAAGCGCTGGAAAAATTCCAGCGCTTATTTTTAGGCATGATTTATTTGATTAATATTTACGGATAATTCCAACAACACGGCCTCTTATTACGACGTTTTGGGCCATGATTGGCTTGTATTTTTTATTAGCAGGCTGTAAGCGGATATAGTTCTCTTCTTTGTAGAACTTTTTTAATGTAGCTGTGCCATCATCTAAAACAGCGACAACCATATCTCCGTTGCTTGCGTATTCTGTTTTTTCAACAATAACAAGATCTCCATCGCTTATTAAGGATTCAATCATAGAATCGCCCTTAACTTTTAATATATAGCATTGCCTGCCTTGTGCGATTTCTGCTGGAACAGCGATTTCAGCCTCCCTATTTTCAATTGCTTCAATAGGAGCTCCTGCGGTAATCAAGCCAACAAGAGGAAGCATTGTGCTTGCGTGCTCAACATACCCGTCCTGAACATTGTTATTTATTTGATCAACAATTTCCAGTTCATGTGACCGAACATTTCCTTTGCGTTTTATAAAGCCATTATTTTCTAAAAATTTAATATGCTCGTGGATAGTGGCCAGAGAAGAGACCTTAAATTTTTTCGCGATTTGTGAAAGCGTTGGAGCAAATCCATTCTTGCCTACATATTTTGTGAGATAATCAAGAATTTGCTGTTTCTTTTTTGGTAGAATTATTGTCATATGATTTATATAGTTTTTCGGCCAGAGGCCGATCGGCCTCTGGCCGACATTAATAACGATGTTATGATGTAAGTCTTATTTGCTCCCATTGCTTAAGCTGTTTAGCCATTTGCTGAAAAATTTTTTCATCCATATATTTTTGCAAGGAAGCATCGCGTTTTATTTTTTTCCAATTAGAAAGAGGCAAGCTTGAAATAGGGCATGTATGTCCTGAATTTACAGCCTGAATATTGCGCGCCATAATCAATTTTACATGTTTTACATCTCTTGCTAGCAATCTTAAAATTTCCGCGCGTTCTGAAGGCCGCTTTTCATTGTCCCAAGGAAATTTAATGCGTTTAATTATAATACTTGCTATAATAGCAGGAGTGATTGCGAGAGTAAGTTGTAATAGGGAATTAGCCATGATGTTTGTATTTATGTGTTATTAGCGACGTAAGGCGAGCGAAATGAAAAGCTTGCTTTTCATTTCCGAGCCGAGGAGCTAAATTGTTTGATATAAGTATACCCGAATAAAAACCGAAACACAAATATTAATCTGTGGATAAGTTTTATGAAAAAAATTATTAGCATTTTCGCGATATTTATAATGGTGATTGGATTATATATGGTGCGTGTTCCTGTGCTTAATGTATTAGACGAAATATCAAAGCCAGATTTGCCCGAGGCAATTATATATGAGCAAGATCAGATTAGCGGATTGCCAATTAGTGATGATAAAAAAGAAGAGCCAGCACGATCATCGTTGCCTGCTGAATATAATTTGGCAGTTCCATTCCAGTCGCAGGCGCCACATGCGAATTGGGATATGCCATATCAAGAAGCATGCGAAGAAGCTTGTTTAATTATGGCTGATGCGTATTTTGCGGGACGAGCATTGTCCGTGGATGACATGGATGATGCCATCAAAAAATTAATTGACTGGGAAATCAAAGAATTTGGATATTATGAGGACACAACCGCGCAAGAAGTCGCGCTCATTGTGCAAGGATATTTTGGCTTGTCCGCAAAGATTGATTATAATGTCACAGTGGATAATATCAAAAAGATTATATCCCAAAATAAGTTGATTATTATTCCAGCAGCTGGTAGGATACTTCCTAATCCATATTTTACTGGAGAAGGTCCTTTGTATCACATGCTTGTAATCCGCGGGTATACGGATGAATATTTTATAACAAATGACCCAGGCACAAAGCGTGGTGAAGAGTTTTTATATAAGTATGATGATTTGATAAATGCGATCCATGATTGGCCAAATGATCATGGAGGATATAAAGACAATGTTTCAGAGGATGATATGTTGTCAGGCGATAAATTAATGATTGTAGTTGACAAATAGTTTTAATAATATGTATTTATTTATAGACACAACTGAGAAAGATTCATTTGATATTGCTTTGCTTGATAAAGAGCGTGTAATCAAGAAAAAGACAGTTCAATCACACCGCAAGCATTCTGAAAAACTCTTGAAATCAATTGAGATGATGTTGAAGTCCGCGAAAGCGCGATTAAAAGATGTGTGTGGAATTCTTGTTGTCCGCGGACCTGGATCTTTCACATCTCTGCGCATTGGTGTTGCAACAGCAAATGCGTTAGCTTTTGGACTTTCAGTTCCAATTCAAGGAATAGAAAAATCAAATGATTTAAATAAGGTAGTTTCTTCATTAGATAATATCTTTAAGAACAATAAGCGCGCCACAGTTGTGGTGCCTGAATACGGACAATTACCACACATTGCATAAAAGCGGGGATGTGTTTGGTAAAAGCTATCCATAAGGGTGGCTTTTTTATATGTGGAAAAGTTGTGTAGAAATAGTGTGTTTGACAGGGTTGCGTGAATGGGACATGGTGGTGTATAATGGTAGCACAGTGGTGATAAGTGGATAAAGGTGGGGATAATTCATCTAAATTGTGCAAAACTAATGTTTATAGGCGAATACCAACATTCAATTGATAATAAAGGAAGAATGGCAATCCCTGCCAAGTTTCGTCAAAGTTTAAAAAAAGGAGCATTTGTAACGCGAGGACTTGATAATTGCTTATTCATATACACGCAAGAAGAATGGAAAAATCTTGTTGAAAAATTATCTGACCTGCCATTATCACAAGAAAAAAGCCGGGCATTTACGCGCCTTATGTTAGCAGGAGCAATGGATGTGTCGCTTGATTCTCAAGGAAGAATACTTATACCAGAATATCTTCGCAAGTTCGCTAATTTGAAAAAAGAAACAATTGTCGCAGGGCTTTACAATCGTTTAGAAATTTGGGATACCAGACAGTGGCAAATATATAAGCAAAAAACAGAAAAACAAAGCACAAAAATAGCTGAAGAGTTAAAACTCTAGGCCAAAAACAAAAATATCAGCCAAAGGCTGACCAGCGCCCCGTCGCTAAAGCTATGGAGCGTCAGCGACCTCTAGCTGGAAATAGCCTTGGCTTCAAAACTAAATCCAGTTTTTAATTATTTTTTTAGTATTGATATTTTTGTGGAGGCCTAAATAGGCCCCATTTTTTATTAGCGACGTAGGGCGAGTGAAATGGAAAAGTAATCTTTTTCATTTCCGAGCTGAGGAGCTAAATTCTCTCCCATTATTAGCGACGTAGGGCGAGTGAAATGGAAAAGTAATCTTTTTCATTTCCGAGCTGAGGAGCTAAATTCTCTCCCATGGAAAAATCTCAACATATTCCAGTTTTATTAAATGAGGTCATAGAAGGATTGAATTTGTCTGTGAATGATACTGTGATTGACGC
>JAHJSI010000057.1 GCA_018830465.1 Patescibacteria group bacterium
GAGAGGAATAAATATCACGAGTAGAAATAAAATTCTACGCATCATAAATATTTATTTAGTTTCCTTGTGGATCACATGCTTTTTGCAAAACTTGCAGAATTTATTCAACTCAAGCCTATTCTGAAGCTTTTTTTTGTTCTTGAAAGTATGATGAGTTACTCTTTTGCATCCAGTACATTCAAGTTTAGTTAATCTATCTTGTGACATAAAATTTCATGATTAATAAATGGTCGCAGACCAGACGAAGCTCTGTACACAGAGCGAAGTCTGGAGCCGGGAAGAGGATTCGAACCCCCGACCTTCACTTTACAAAAGTGTTGCTCTAACCAACTGAGCTATCCCGGCATATTATAATATATTGTTGAATGGTCGCAGACCACCCATAGCTCTGTACTCAGAGCGACGGGTGGTGGGCCGGGAGGGATTCGAACCCCCGTAGGCATAAAGCCATCTGATTTACAGTCAGACCTCGTTGGCCGCTTGAGTACCGACCCATACCAAAATAATATAACAGAATGTGTATAAAAAATCAAGTATTTAAACAAAAAACCGCAAAAAAGCGGATTAAATAGATGGCCTGCCAGACGAAGCTTTGTACCAAAAGCGTAGTCTGGAGCCGACGCGCGGATTCGAACCGCGGACCTTTTGCTTACCATGCAAATGCTCTACCAACTGAGCTACGTCGGCATATTTTTATATTCTTCAAGTTTTTCAACCAAAATATTTTTTAATTTTGTATTTCCATAATATACAGTTAAAACTCCATGTATGCTTTTTTTTCTGTATGTACCCAATGAACCACTTATCGAAACCATAGGTTTATAAAATTGTTGCTTTTTAATGTTTAATACTTTCGACCAAAAACTCATAGCCTTATCTACACTAATATCACTAAATAGATGGAGATGAAAACGCAAATCTTCTCTTTTAATCCCAAAAAATACAATTAAAAATTTAATAAAAATTTTAAGTAGTTCAGGATCAGAATTACCAACTCGTATTGTGCCCTTATTTGCCTTATTCCCCTCTCCCCAATAAATCCCTAATCCCAATCCCCAAAGTATTGCTTCCTCTATATTTTTTGGCTTTTTTATTAAAAAAGGATCTCCTTGTGGATTTTTTTTAACATAAATTGCCTCGCTAATATCTCTTTTAGAAATCCCATATTTGGATAGCCAATAATTAATCTTGTTGGCTGAACAATTAAAAATTTTAGCTATTTCGGAAGAAGATTTTTTCTCTCTTAGGTATAATTTTTTTAGATTTTGAATTGTAAATTGATTATGCATAAATAGTTTATATACATAATCTTAACAAATATAATCTAATTAGTCAACCAGTTCCTAGTATGGATAATGGTCTACTTAAGTGCTTTTACTTTCTTCTCAAATTCTTGCAAACGGCCATGATCAGAATTTTGTTTTTTAATCTTCATCAAAACCTCTTCTGCTAAATGCTTATTTGATAATAACACACTGACTAAAAATAGCTGATCAAGTATTTTAGGATTATTCGGCTCTAATCCCTGCGCTATCTGCAAGCTTGAAAGCGCTTTCTCATTATCGCTTAAATTCAAATAAACTTCAGCCAAATCAATATGATAATCAACGATTTCATTATTAATAGAAAGGGCATGCAATAAATAATCTTTTGCTTCTCCCAAGTTTCCTTTGCGCCCTTCTAATTCAGCCAGACAAGCAAATCCTTTGTCGTCTTGAGGCCAAGTTTTTGTCACATGCTCAAATGTTTCGCGCGCCTGATCCCATTCTTCCATTTTTATATATGTATTTCCCAGCCCAATATATGCGTCCATAAAATCTGGATTAACTTTTATGGCGGATAAATACTTTGACTCCGCGCGGCTTAAGCTTCCGGACTGCAAATCATCTTGCGCCTCTTTAAGCAGATCCTTTGCTTTTGATTCCGATTTTTTGCTAGAATCAGGAAGTCCGCCGGAAAAACGATATTTTTTCTCTAAATTCTTTATTCCACCCAATCCTTTTCCAAGCCAGCCAGAAGCGATTTTTTGTGCTGGCTTAATAAAATTATTTAATAATCTGAAAATTTGATCAACTTTATTAAGCAAGCGATTTTCTAAAATAGATTTCTTTAAAATCGCCTCCCGCTCTTCTGGAATATCTGATACATCCAAAGCAGTTGCTTTTTTTATATGCCGAGAAGCAATTATTAATATCGTGCCAAGAGACAGAATAATAATGATTAGCGGGACTATTGATAGCATATTTATAATTTCTTAGCTTGCGCGATAATCGTGCTAAAGTGAGTTGCGTCCAAAGAAGCTCCTCCAACTAATACCCCCTGCACTATTGGCCGCGCAATATATTGAGCAATATTTTCGGAATCAACGCTACCACCATAAATGATTTTTACTTGTTCGTCAACCACCCTATCTTCAAATAAATCATATAATAATTGCCGTATAATCTGATGAGTATGCTCAATTTCGTCTGGATCAATATCTTGCCCGGATCCAATCACCCATACTGGCTCATACGCGACTACTAATCTATCAGATTTATTAAGCCACAGCCCATTAAAAGCATTATGCAGCTGTCTAGTTAATACAACATCTTTTAGCCCATCCTGCCTCTCTTCAAAGGTCTCTCCAATGCACAAAACAGGAGTTATGTCAATTGTAAGCAAAAGACGAACCTTCTTATGAATCATTTCCTCTGTTTCTCCTAAATTCTGCCTTCTCTCTGAATGGCCGACTAAAACATACTTTACATCGTAATCTTGAAGTGATTTTGGAGATATTTCTCCAGTAAAAGATCCTTGCTCTTCCCAAAAACAATCCTGCGCCCCAAGCTTAATATTTGAACCCTTTATAATCTCGTTAACTTGTGCAATCTCTGTAAATGACGGGCACAGAACAACTTCAACACCATTATATTTTGCAGATGCTTTTTTTACTCTTTTCGCCAAATCCAAACTATCGCTTGCATTAAGCTTCATTTTCCAGTTTGCGATGATAAGCGGATTTTCCATAATTTTATTTCCAAGAATAAACGCGTTCTGCCCAAACAGCTAAATTCTTAGCATCCTGCACGCGGTCTTCATTTGTATCTGACCCTAAAGTGACGATATATAATTCATTTCCATCAGATGTTGAAACAGCGGCAGCCAAATTAAACATTGCTTCTTCCAGA
Organism: Patescibacteria group bacterium; assembly: GCA_018830465.1. GTDB lineage: Bacteria > Patescibacteriota > Patescibacteriia > UBA2169 > UBA2169 > CG1-02-41-12. The sequence goes on from JAHJSI010000057.1 coordinate 3,171, forward strand.
TATCCAGTTTTGCCGAATTCTACAAACACGATAGAACCCATTAAATGATTAGTTGTTAATATGTTTCTTCTTATTCCTGAAGGATATATTATAACACTAGAGCGATGCATTCCAGTGATTCCACGAATTATATCATTTGATGCAACAGCATCAAGCAATTTCACTATATCATACGCAGTGCTTTTATTTTCAGGATCAAGCCCGCTTGGCTCCACAAAAGAAGTATCGCTCATTCCAAGCTCTTGCGTTTTTTTATTCATTTTTGCCGCAAATTCCTGCTCAGAAAAACCCGCGCTTCGCACTAATGCTATTGTCGCATTATTCGCGCTGCCAAGCAAGCTCGCAATCAAATAATCGCGCAGTTTTGCCGACTCTCCCGGCTGTATTAGCTTCTCAGCGCCTTCCCGGCTATCTTCCTCTTTCATCTCAAATCGCTCTTCTAAATTCGGCTCTATTTCTAAAAATACCAACGCGGTCATGAGTTTTACTATGCTTGCTATTGGGTATTTCTCTCTTTCGTCTTTCGCAAAAAGCACAGCCCCGGATTTTGCGTCAACTATAATCGCGCTTTGCGCGCTAAGCTGCGGGCCAAGAGATTTTACATCTTCTTTGATGGGCGCCTCAGGCGCAGTTTCAGACAACACAACGCGATCCGCTCGCACAGAATCATTTGACAAATACGCTTCATGCTCTACTAATGGCAAAATAGGAATTCGCAAGCTTGTGATGATTAATAAAATTGTAAATATTGATGACATGTTTATTCTCGCTCTTGTTCTCCCTGCCCGCCATCGCTACGCTCAGGCGTTGCGGGCGGGTCTGTTGAACGCAATACTTCATCTAATGTTTCATGAGATGATAGTTTCTGATAATCAGGCAAATCTGATACAGACGACACCCCTAAAAATCGAATAAATTCATGGGTAACCTGATAGCGCGGCATGTCAGTCTTTTTATCATCCTGTTTCTCAATCAATCCGCGAATTAGAAGGTTGCGTAAAATTAAAGAACAATTTACTCCGCGAATCTGCTCTAATTCTGGTTTTGTAATCGGACCGCGATACGCGATGATTGTTAAAGTTTCCAAAGCTGGCTCTGTTAATTCGCCTGTGACGTCTGATTTTAAAAAATCCTTAACTAATTTCGCGTTATCAGAATGAGACGCTAATTGATATTTCTCGCCGCTTTCAATAAATACTATGCCGCAATCCTTCTGCACTTCATACTTTTCGCGCAATGCACGAAGCGCATTCTCTATATCTGACTTTTTTACTTCACACAACTTCTTTAACTGCGACAAAGACAATGGCTGATTTGATACAAATAATAAACTTTCAATTTTTGATATTAAACTCATTTTATTTTTGAAATTAATATATCTAACCCATCACTTTGCTCTGCCATAAGATGTCTTTGTTTTGCAAGTTCAAGCAAAGCAAGAAAACTTACAACCACTTCAGCCCTATTTTTTGCTGATTTTATAAAATCTTTAAACCCAATTTTCTGCGCTTTATTAAGAACTTTGCGCAACTGATTAATCCTATCACTTAATGAAATAACTTTTTTCATTGTTTTCTTAGGCAAAGATATAATAGTTTGCTCCAATTCCTTAATCAACTTATTTAAAACGCGCGCAAAATCTGAAGAAACTAATTTTTTAGGAGGAGAAAACTCTACTTCAGTTGCAAGTTTTATCTGTTGTCTTGAAAACGCGAACCTGTTTTTCGCAATCATACTCTTTACTCCATCAGCGGCATCTCGATATGCCTTATACATTTTCAATTGATGCTCTAAATCATCCGCGCTTTCATCATCATAAGATAATGATGGCAGAAGAATATGGGACTTAATAACTAAAAGGCGCGTAGCCACTACTAAAAAATCAGCAAGTTCTGCTGTATTTAACTCCTCCCCCATCTTGTCAATTCGCTCAAGGTATTGATCCGCAATCTGAGCCAAGCTCACTTTTGTTATATCCAATTTTTCCTGCTCAATTAGTTTTAAAAGAAGAGACAATGGCCCTTCAAATTCTTGTATTTTTATTTTGTACATACTTCTTAAGCGGAAGTTTTTTCTGACGAGCCCGGCGCATTTCACGCGCTGTTGATCGTCCTTTAGAAGTTAATCTTATTTTTGTAATAAAAAGCTTTTCTTTTGTCTTCATGCCATATCCAACCAAAAGACCGCGATCAATCAATCTCTCAATGCTTTGAGTAATAATTTTTCTAAAATTTTCTTCTTTGGATCGTGATTTGCTTGTTTTGTAATTATCATCAATAATTCTACGAGAACA
>JAHJSI010000058.1 GCA_018830465.1 Patescibacteria group bacterium
AATTGTTGTATCTTTGGCCATGGTATCTATAATCGTCTGTTCGATAGTGAGCCATACTTGCTCAAACCGCAAATCCCCGAACTCGCTTCCGAATACGTTATTGTCAACCCAAAACCCAAAGCCGCTGATAGTGGACTTTGATTCTTCCGCGCCTGCTAATGTGGCAAACAGCGCTAACAACAGGAAGCTACTTGCTATTTTTCGCACCATGTCCCCTCTTTCATGTGTTGTTAAAGGTCAATTCTCAATTTCCTAATTGAGTAAAAAGCATACCAATCACTGAATGCTTTGTAAAGCCGTATTAACCTCAAGCTTCTTGAAGGCACGAATGCTTCTTGCGTTTTTTTAACAAATATAGTACACTATTTTAGCATGAAAAAAGACACACATCCAACCTATCACACAAACGCAAAAGTCGTATGCGCGTGCGGCAATGCTTTTAATACTGGATCAACTGAAAAAGAAATTCGTACGGAAATCTGCGCGGAATGCCATCCATTTTATACTGGCAAGCAGAATTTGATTGACACAGCAGGAAGAGTTGAAAGATTCAAAGCAATGGCTAAAAAGACCAGCCAAGCTAAAGCACAGGCAAAATATGATAGACCAAATAAAAAAATTAAAATCCAGACTTTCTGATTTGGAAAAAGAACTTCAGTCTTCTGAAGCAGCTTCTGACTCACAAAAACTGCAAGCTCTTTCGCAAGAATACAGCAGCTTAAAAGAAAAAGCAGAGCTTGGCGATAAATATGAAAAAGTCCGCGCGTCTTTAGAAGAAGCAAAACAAACCAAAAGCGAATCAGATGACGCGGAAATGATACAGCTTGCTGAAGAAGAAATTACTCAACTCACAAAACAAAAAGCAGAACTTGAAGATCAGCTCAAGGTCGCTCTTTTGCCTCAAAATCCGAATGATAAAAAAAATATTATTATAGAAATTAGGGCTGCCGCGGGAGGAGATGAAAGCGCGCTTTTTGCTGCTGAGCTTTTCCGCATGTATTCACAATTCGCGGAATCAAACAAATGGCAGACAAATCTTCTTTCAGCTAATTATATTGGGATCGGCGGATTAAAAGAAGTTATTTTTGAAATCAAGGGTTTGAACGTTTATTCTCATCTAAAATATGAATCAGGAGTGCACCGCGTCCAAAGAGTTCCTGAAACAGAAAAAAGCGGACGCGTGCATACTTCAACTGCGACGGTCGCGGTTCTGCCGGAAATAGAAGAAATGGATCTTGCAATTGATCCAAAAGATCTGAAAATTGAAACATCCACATCAACAGGACATGGCGGACAATCTGTTAATACTACATATAGCGCGATTAGAATGACCCACCTTCCAACTGGAATCACTGTGTCATGCCAGGATGAAAAGTCCCAGCAGCAGAATCGCATAAAAGCAATGATGGTTATGCGCACGCGCGTTAACGCGCATTACGAGGAAAAGCGCGCCAAAGAATTATCAGACAACAGGCGCGGCCAAATCGGCACAGGAGATAGAAGTGAAAAAATCCGCACATATAATTTTCCGCAGGACAGGATTACTGACCATAGGATAAAGCGCAATTGGGGCGCGATTGACAGGATTATGGATGGAGAAATCAGCCCAATTATTGACGCGTTGCGCGAAGAAGACGTGAAGCAGAAATTGAATTATGAAAATTAAAGACCTTGCGCGCGGCTTGGATAGTGAAATAATTTTAGCATTTATACTCAAAAAAACACGTGAGTACCTTTTAACGCATCCTAATCATGAAATCTCAGACAAAGAAGAATCACAATTCAACGCTTTTATGGCGCGCAGAGCAAAGCACGAGCCAGTCGCGTATATCATAAATAATAAAGAATTTTATACGCGCGACTTTTATATTGATAACCGCGCGCATATCCCCAGACCTGCCACTGAAGACATGATTAATGCCATAAAAGACAAATTGCCTGCTGATTTTGACGGCACAATCGCGGACATTGGCACTGGGTCTGGATGCATTGCAATTACGCTCGCGCACGAATTTCCTAATGCGAAGATAATTGCAACTGACATATCTCAAGATGCGCTGGATGTTGCGCAACGCAATGCAGACACACTAGAAGCGGCGCATCGCATCAAATTTGTCTGCGGCGATCTTTTAGAGCCATTCACAGAAAAAGCAGACATCATAGTAGCAAACCTACCTTATGGATGGAAAGATAATTGGACAGATGATGAAGAAGTATTTTTTCAGCCAAAAATATCCTATGAAACATCAGAACACGGGCTTGAACTTATAAACAAGCTAATCGCAGATTTGCCAAAGCATCTCGCAAAAAAAGGACAATGCTTTTTAGAATTTGACCCGCGTGAAGCAAGTAAACTGTCAAAAGCAGGCGAAATCATTAAAGATTCCGCAGGTCTTGACCGTATTGCTGTAATTACTCAAAACTGACCACTCGAGTGCCTGGTAAAATTTCTATCCAGGTCTGGCCCTTTGCCAGAATAATTGGCTGGCCGTTTTCATCAAGCCACTGGGTCTGGTCGTCTCTTGTTTCCTTTTTCCAAGTACCTTGCATGATCTTGCCTTTTTGGAATAAAATCATCTCGCCTTCACCTGTTAAATCAAGCTTTATTCTTCCAAGACCGCTTGGATAATATCCTTCCCAAGGCACGCGCTGAATAATAATGTTTGATGCTGTTAATTGCGCGCCAGTTGCGTGATCTTTGTGCTCAATACCGCCCATAAACCGCTTGTATATTTCAGCATCTGGATCATATTCATAAGAAGCGTCAAATCCTAACCCTTCAGAAAAATCAACATACACGCTGGTTGCTGATTTCGCGCGCTCATAGACGCGCAATGGCGCGCCCCTACTATCATTCTGCCATTGCCAAATCAATTTCTCATAAGGCAATTCATCTAATTCAAAATCTTTTATGCCAAGCGCAATAAGCTCGCCAGAAGTAAACAAATTGTGCGGCCGAGGCACATCATTGTCGCGCCAAAAGTATATAGGCCCTAACCCAGAAATTTCATTTAAATCTATAACATCAGTTGTTCTTGTTTTAATTAAATCCAAAGATTCAGGCGATCCTCCAGCATGCCAAAAAAACGCGCTCCATCCAGACGCAATTTCAACAAGATAAGGCCGCGCGCTTCTAACAGGGCCTATTTTTTCAGCGCTTGGAGCTCCAGAATATATTCCCATAAATCTAGTTGCTCCGCCTTCCGCGAGCCACTCATATACAACAGCTGCTTCTGAAATACCCATAAAATACAGCTGAGAATCAGGATGATTATCAAAAACAATGGCAACAGGATAATCCTCATTGCTTGAAAAAATTTCTTCAGATTCAGATATATAAGTGTTCTCTGATTCGTTGTTATTTAAAAACTCGCCGCCAATTCCGCCTTTAAACAGTTTAAAACTTACAAACCATAAAACCGCGATGCACAGCAAAAAAACACCAATACCAAATCTTGAGCTCTTATTTTTAGAGGTATTGGTGTTTTTGTTTTCCATAAATTTGATTAAATTTATTTTTTGTTCTCTTTTGCCAGGGCTTCGTCTTTTCCACCATCAGAATCCGCGGACTTGCCGCCTTCTTCTGATACTTCCTCGCCTTCTTCTTTCTTTTTCTCGCCAGTTACTTCAATTTCATCAACATCTGCCTTAACTTCAGCTTCTAAATCTTCCAGCTCTTCTTCAGTTCTTGGCTCTGCGACGCTAGCGACAATTTCTTCTGAATCTAGATGAGTTTCAACTCCTTCAGGAAGATTTAAATCTTTAACTCTAATTACGTCGTCAAAAGTATCTAAATTATCAATTGAAACCTCTAAAACATTAATAAGATCTTTTGGAAGACACTCAATAGGCAGTTTATCATACTGCTTTACCAAGCTTCCGCTAAGATCTTCAACTGCTTTTGACTCGCCGATAAATTCAAGATGAATGTCTGTATGAAGCTTTTTATCCATTCTTACTTGATACAAATCAATATGTTCATATACTCCTTTAACAGAATCTTTCTGAATGGCCTGAATAATAACTTTTACTGGTTCTTTTTCGCTGCCAATTTTAACATCAATAAGAGCCTCTCCCTCAGAGTGCTTTCTCATTTTGTCTATTTGCCTTGGATCAATAGTAAAATGCCTATTCTTGATTTTATCGCCATATATAACTCCAGGAATAAGAGAACCTTTCCGTATTTTTTTCGCTTTTTGCTTGCCAAATTCCTCCCTTGCTCGCAGTTCAAAAACATTTTTCATAATTTATTCATTCAATAATCTAATTAAATCTCCCTTAGAAATACTTTTTACCGCCTCTATCACATCATCTTCATTTACATTAGATCCTAATTTGAATCGCATTGCATCATCAGATGTCAAATCTGTAATAAGCCCAACAGAACTGATTCCAATTCCTCCAGCAATAATAACCGCGAGAATAGAGCTTGAGCACTTTTTGCACGATACATGTATAAGATGCGCTCCATCTGCTTCTTCTAAAATACTGGCCTGCGAAGGATTATAATGAGTATTGCACAAAGGGCAATATGATATAAGACGCAAATTCTCCAAAGAAGACGATGAGTTGTGATAGTCGCTCCTATTTCGCATATTTTTGTATTTATTGAATAAAATCAGTATAACCAAAAACCACCCAATGGTCAAGTCTTAGCAGTCATAATAATACCTAATCCAAAAAAGCTGGCAACCAAAGAACTTCCTCCATAACTGATAAAAGGCAAAGTAATCCCAGTCACAGGGAAAACACCCATATTCATGCCGATATTTATAACTATTTGCGATAAAAACATAATAATAATGCCAAGAACCAAAAAATTAGTAAACGCGCTTCCTCCTTTTTGCAATATCAAATACAGCCTCCATAAAAAGAATATAAATACTAAAATAAGAATCGCGGCGCCCATAAATCCAAGCTCTTCCGCTATAGAGGCAAAAATAAAGTCAGTTTCCTGCTCTGGCAGGAAGTTCAGCTGGCTTTGGGTTCCAAGCCCTAATCCTCTTCCAAATATTCCTCCAGATCCAATCGCAACAATTGATTGAGTCACATTATATCCAGATCCAAGCAAATCTGACTGAGGATTCAAAAAAGTTAAAACTCTTTCCTTTTGATAATCCTGCATCACAATAAACCAAGCTGAAATTAAAACTAAAATCCCAGCTAAAAATAAAGCAATCAGCTTTTTTTTATCCAATCCTGTATATAAAATCATTACAAGTCCGGAAATCAATATAATAAACGCTGAACCCAAGTCAGGTTGAATTATGGTAAGAAAGACAGGAATTCCAATAATCAACAATGACAAAACAACATGCCTTATTTTTGCCAAATCAAATTGCATTTTCTCCAGTGTTGTCGACAGAAAAAGTATTGTCGCTATTTTAGCGAATTCTGCCGGCTGTATTCCAAATGTTCCAAGCATTATCCACCCTCGCGCGCCTCTTGTTGCTTCACCAAATAATATAAGCCCTAAAAGAAACGCGATAACTGACACGTATAAAACAAGAGAAGCATTTCTCCAAAAATTAATATTCCAAAACTGAACTCCTATAAACACAGCCAAACCAATGCCCAAAAAAAATATCTGACGAACAAACCTGTCGTCTTCTGGCCATGTTAAGCTATGAATTATAACCAACCCAAGAATGCAAAGCGCTAAAACAGACACCATCATTCGAAAATCAATCCTTGCTCCAATTTCTCTCAGTGAAACTTGCATAATTTATAATTTAAAATCCAATCTGCCTTCTGGTAAAATATAAGCTGAATTATCCAAAAAATCTAATAAAGGATATACATTGGCTTGCAATCCTGCTGGTAATAAGTGCAGCCATCTCATATTAATTTCTAAGTTTTCCTCAATAGGAATTTTCTCTGCTGTATATATTCCAACTGCCGATGGAGTTCTGCCTGGTCTTGAAAGCGCAATTATAAGATCTGCCCCTCTTAATGAATGAGCGCCCTTGTTCTCAATGGAAATATTTACATCAGTGATTCCATTTTTTGGCAAAAATTTTGTGCTTGATACGCTAATATTTTCTTGCGCGCTAATTGCCCTTTGTAAATTATCAAAATCTTTTATTCTTTGCCATTGAATTTGTATTTCTAATTCTGGATCACTTAATGAAGAGCTTAAGTTCAATCCTAATCCTAAAAGAGGAGCTTTTTGTTCCGGCAGAATCTGCACTTGTGTTTTTGCTGTTTCTTTGGATTCAAATCTAAAAAAATAATCTACTTTCACTGACCAATTTGGATTTGGATTTTCCACAATCGCGATTAAATCAACTATTTTCGCATTGCTTTCGATTGAGGATTTTTCTCCCGCGCTTGGCACAATGTTTATATCGCTTATTATAATATCTGCTGGAGATTGCAATTCATGTATTTGAAATACTGGAATTCTATTTAAAACAAGACCGCTATATAAAGCTTGCTCATGCTTTAATGAAGAAATATACTTTACTGCTCCGTAAAATGTTGATGCCCAAAATATAACATTAATTCCAATCAATGTTCCGATTATTGATTTAATAACTATTGATTTGTGCGCTTGATACCAAAATCCTATTTTAAGCCAACGGCTAACAGACGGATCTTGGTATTGTTGTATTACCATATATTGATATTATACCATATTTCCGCAAAAAATTATAATATGATATAATTCAGAATAATAAACACCTAATAAAATTATATGATTCAAATTGAAACTACTCAAGACATTCTTTATGCCACGTCATCAGTAGTGATTTTGATTGTCGGCATTCTGCTTGCTTGGTCTTTGTATTATTTAGCCATGTGTTTGCGTGATGCGCGCAAAGTGACAAAAGATGTTCGTTCCCGTGTTGAGGCACTCTGGGAAGTTGTTGAATTATTGCGCGATAAATTGCAGGTTGGGAGCGCTGTGTTCAAAGTTGCCGCGACCGGGATTAAAGAATTAGCAGAGCATATGAAGTCATATACTGAAACAGATAAGAAATCAAAAAGAAAAAAGGATTAAAAAAACGCCCTTTACTCGCAATTAAGCAAAGGGCGTTGATATTGAACAATACGCGCGCGTGTTACGCGCTTTTGAACTTGTTCAGTTCTTCACGAGCATCACGCAGAATCTGAAGCTCGCCATCCATGTCCAGTACGCCGGCGCCTCTCAAATCGGCCTCAAAATACTCCAAGAGCCTACTACTCGCTAGAACACAGCAAAACTGATTTGCGAGCTGAACCGTGTGTGACGCTTTCTCGCAAAGCATACTGCCGCGCATGGCTATGGCGTCGCAAAGCGTAGTATGTTCAGGCTCTGGAACGTCCACATCGTGTATGATATTCACAATTTCCACCAACTCATCACGTTTAGCACTATCTATAGCATCTACCAACAAGGGCATGGCAGCTTCACGCAAAGCGCGTAATGCTTCGAGCCAACTACCAGATTTCTCATCAATGAGCAAAGCAAACTCAGATACAACGTTCAAAATGCATATCTGACCAGATTGGGCATAGCGCTGTATCAACAAATTCCTACTTATCGGAAGCGGAAACCAGGGTAGAACTTCAACCACATCCTCCCATGACAAACAGAGAAACACTATCCTCTGAATGAGCGCATGCTCGTATTCGAAGAATCTCGGGTAATCAGCATTGTCAAACTTAGCAGCTAGTGTCTTGAACGCTGCAACGCCCTCTGCTTTCAGAAGCTGTTCTTCAAATCTTTCTAGATTCATGAGATTCCTCCA
>JAHJSI010000059.1 GCA_018830465.1 Patescibacteria group bacterium
AATTCTTTTTGCTTTGACAGAAACTTTGGATAAAAATTTTCTTGATGAAAAAATAAGCACTTGCCTTTTGGCTGGAATTATCCATGAATCAAAAAGCTTTCAAACTAATTCAATTACTCCGCGCACTCTCGCGATCGCGAGTGAGCTCATGACTTTGGGCGCTGATCGAGAATTGATTATCCAAAATCTCTTCTATAACAAGCAAGTCAACACTCTTCAGCTTTGGGGCAGGATTCTGGCGAATCTCAAAATAGACGAAAACGCGGAAATCGCGTGGTCCTCTGTTTCAGAAAAAGATTTCAAAGAAACTAAAACTCAAGAGCAGGATTTATTGTCTGTTGTTGATGACCTTATTATGCATGCTCCTGAATCAAAAATTATCGCGCTTATATACAAGCAAGAAGATAAATTCAACGTGATTATTCATACGCATGAACCGCAAATTGATTTAAGGCGCGTATTCTCACGATTAGGAGCGCATGGCAGCAGAAATCTTATTGAATGCGAGTCATACGAAAGAAGAACAGATGATGTTATTCAAAACATCAAAGACATTCTTGCTAGCTCATAATCTATTACTATAAAAAAAGCTCGTCTTTCTTAGATGAGCTTTTATGGTAGGCGCACTGGGGCTCGAACCCAGGACCTCCACCTTATAAGAGTGGCGCTCTAACCAGCTGAGCTATACGCCTAGCAACACAATACCAAAAAACCAGCAAAAAATCAATCTTGCGCTTTTGTGATATAATGATATAAGAAATACACTATATGCAGAATAACTTCCCTAAATTAAGCGCGTTTCCGTCTTTATTGTCATTATCTGAAGAATTCCCTAATGCAGAGATTTTTTTAGTTGGCGGAGCTGTGCGCGATATTTTGCTTGGAAGAAAGCTAACTGACATAGATATTTTAGTCCGAAATATAAGCGGAGATGATTTAGAAGAATTTCTAGCTGAACACGGAAGAGTTGTTTTTGCTGGAAAAAATTTTGGCGTGTGGAAATTCAATGAAATCGGCAGACCGCGCAATGAAATATATGATATTGCTCTGCCTAGAACAGAATTCTCAATGCACAAGCAAGGAATTTATCAGGACTTTAAGATAAAAACAGATCCTCGTCTTCCTGTTGAAAAAGATTTAGAACGCCGCGATTTTACTGTTAACGCAATGGCGTATAATTTAGACGCGCAAGAACTGATTGACCCGCACAAAGGCCAAGAAGATTTAGAAGCGCGCCTCATCAGAAGTGTTGGCAATCCAGAAGAGAGATTTCAGGAGGATTATTCTAGGATGCTGCGCGCTTTGCGTTTCTCTCTACAGCTTGATTTTGAAATTGAAGAGCAGACGCTCAAAACAATAAAACAGATGATGCCTAATATAAATAATGAAGTTGAAGGAAAGCGCGTTGTGCCATATGAAGTAATTTCAGAAGAATTCCTAAAATCTCTTAAATCTAATCCTGTTAAAACACTTAAACTTTGGGATGAATGCAATGCTTTAACAGAATATATTCCAGAACTCTTGAAAATGAAAAAATGCGAACAGCCCGAGAACTGGCATACAGAAGGAGATGTATGGAATCACACTCTGCTTGGTCTTGAAAAGCTTTATTCTCAAGAATTTAAAAAAGAATTTCAAGAACTGCCTGATCTTAAATTAATTATTGCAGTTCTTTTTCATGATATAGGAAAGCCATACACAATCCAGACGCCCAAAAAAGACAATACAGATAGAATACGTTTTGATGAGCATGATATTATCGGAGAAGAAATCACAAAACAAATTCTTGAACGCGTTAAAATTTCAGCTCCTCCTGAAATCGGACTTAATCCTGATTGTGTCTCATGGCTTGTCGGACATCATATGCTCCTTGTTCATGGAAAGCCAGATGAACTTAATCCAAAAACAATTGAAAAATATTTCTTTAATCCTGACAAGCCATCAAAAAATTTATTAAAACTAATCCTTATTGACGGACTTGCCACAATTGATAAAAATAAAAAATCAATGACTGATTTATTCCATAAACTATGCGAAAGAATTTCTGAAATCAAAAAAATCACAGGAAGCCATGGCAATAAGCTTGTTAAGCCATTAATAAACGGCAAAGATGTTATAGAGACTCTTGGCTTAAAGCCCGGAGAACGAATTGGCGAAATATTAGAAGACGTAAGACAAAAACAATTAGACGGCGAACTCAAGTCGCGCGAGTCTGCTTTAGATTATCTAAAAAAATTATGAAAATTACTATACGACCAAAAGATAAAATTGACCGTCTAGATAAATTAATAGCAAGTAAACTGCCCAATTTATCGCGCGCTTTTATCCAAAAACAGATTAAAGACGGCTCTATCACTGTTAATTCAGATAAGACGACTGCGCATTTCAAGCCAAGTATTGGTGATATTATTGAAATTAAAAAAACCGAAAAAGATCTGCCGGATATTTCGCCGAATAAAGATATTAAATTTGATATTATAGAAGAAGCAAAAGATTTTCTTGTGATTAATAAGCCATCTGGATTAGTTGTGCATCCTGCTGAAGGAATTCATGAACAAACTCTTGTTAACGGTCTTCTGGCAAAGTATCCGGATATTGCAAATATTGGCGAAGATGAATCCTGCCCTGTAGTGAAGCGAAGCTCTACTACACGGGTGCGCCCAGGAATAGTGCACCGCTTAGACAGAAATGTTTCAGGACTTATGGTAATTGCTAGAACGCAAAAAATGTTTAATCATTTAAAAAAACAATTTCAAGAACGCGCAACTGATAAAGAGTATATCGCGCTTGTGCATGGAATTATTGAAGATGAAGATGGAATGATTGACACGCCAATCGGGCGCTCCCAGACAAAACACGGAAAGATGGC
>JAHJSI010000060.1 GCA_018830465.1 Patescibacteria group bacterium
ACATTGCCATTAAAAATCCACCAATCCTAGACCACACAAATCCAGAAATAAACTCTTGCTCAATATATACTTGTTTAGTGATGACAAATGATATCGCAAATATTAAAGCAGCAATTACAGCATATACATATCCTCTTTTAGAACCATGGCCGCCACGCTCTATTGTTATCAGCACACCGCCAGCTACAAGCGCAACAAATGCAGCTATTTCCATCATCCCAAGCCGTTCTGCTAAAAAGAAATATGCTAACACAAAAGTAAACGCAGGAACAAACCCGCCAGTGAGCGGCACAACGCGCGATGCTTCATTCTCTTTTAATCCTGCGAAAAAGAAGACCAAGGCAATCACAAATGTCGCTCCAGCTATGAGCGCGCGCGCAATTTCAACGCCAGACGGCACAGAGAAGCCGAATGGAATCAAAACCAAACCAAGGATGCCAAGCGCTCCAATAAAAAAAGCATAAATAAAAGGAGAAGGAATCTTCTTAGCTAAAAGAAATTTATCCATCAAAAAAGCCAAAGCATTCAAGAAATGTCCTGCCAAAACTATTGTTATCCAGCTCATATTATTTAAAAACAACTTCCTTAATCCTTTCTACTCCATCTCTTGGCGCTTCCAAGTATCCCTGCAAAGCGCACTCCGCAAGCCATCCATTCTTCAAATAATCCATAATCCACTCATGCGTGTATTTTGGATTTTCTTGCGGGATTCCAGCGCCAATAACCTCAAGCCAATATTTATTAAAATGCTCTTGAGATCCAATTGGAGGCGCTATAATAATCGGCAAACCCAAAGCGCTGTAAAACGAAAGCTCGCTTGGCTTTGTCCAAAGCACATCTGTTTCGCGAATTGCAAGATTGAATTTATGAAAATATTCTTGTTTTTCATCTGCTGATATAATTCTTATCCCTTTCCCAACAAAATCATTTAATCTGAATTTGGCAATCTTATCTTTAAAAAACTTTTCAACATCATTATGAATTCCAGCAACTAAATACATCCCTATTTTCCCTGTTTTAATATGAACAGACAAGCTCTTCAGCACTTGGGCTGCCAGTTTTCTTTGCGCTCCAGCGCCTCCAATCGCGAACATCACCCACACTCTGCTGTCTTCATGCTCTATGATTTGCTTTGGCTTTTTTCCTAAAAATTGCTCCAAAGTGTCTCCATAATTTTTATGGAACACTTGTGTTGGATCAAGCACTATAATTCTGCGCCACAAATCTTGTTTTAATATTTTTTCTTGTTCGCCAATATTCTCATTTGGCAAAGGAAATCCTGTCATTGTAATATTCTCTTTTGGAACGCCATACAGACGCAACCTCTCTTCCACTCTTTGTGTTGGCGCGAGATAGTGGATGCGGCTTCCCCTTGTATCCATTGGCGCCCATGCGCGCGAAATATCAGCATCAGTAACCACGCAGTAAATACTTCCTGGGTATTCCCAAACCTCTGCCATGAACGCTGGAATAAAAAATGTTGTGATAAATGGGTACGGATCTTTTCCAAGCATTTCAATCAAATGCTTTCCCCATTGCTTTTTCTTTATCATGCGATATGTCTGTTTGAGCTGCATGCTTGGGCGAGTTAAATTCCTGCGCGGATAAAATGGGTCAATCCTCTGGAATGAATCAAATATATCCCAAACCTTTTGCCCTATTATTGGAAAATTCTTAAAACGCGAAAATGCCTCATATACTTTTCTCGAAGATTTCCAAATCTTCCTATCTTTGTCAGGAATGCCTTTATAATTATTCGCGTTAATAACTTCTTGATGATCCAAGCCACGCAAAGGATATGCAGCCCTCTGATGCCCGTATCCCATATCAACTGATACTATCCAAGCTCTATTAGCCCGCCGTAGCTTTAGCGAAAGAGGGTTATTTTGTTTTTGTTTTGTCATGAATTCATTATACTATAATACTATAATTACCTAATCACCTTGTCCCAGAACACAATTGCTGAAAAAACCGCGAAAAACGCGATTTCAACCCATATTATGGCTTTTCTATACCATACTGGCTGAAACACCTTTTTAAGCTCTCTGCGGTTCAAAATATACGTCAAAACAAGGTGCGCAAGCATTGCAAACGCGTTTATGACAGCGCCAAGCACGATAAGCGCGCGCGGCTCATTAAAACCCAATAACATGACAATTGCGCCAAACGCGATAAACGCCCATAACGTGATATAGAACATCTTTGACATGTTGTAGTTCTTATTGCATGACTCGCGCCTGATAGCTATATTTTCAACAATAATTCTGGAGCATGCTTCAAATACTCCGATCTGTGTTGATAAAAGCATTACACCCCCAATAAGCAAAAACATAATTCCAATGATTGGCGCTAAAGACGAACTTATCACATCCCCTTCAAGCAAAATAAAATTAATTCCCTCAGCAACACCCGCGCCTTTGTGCGATGTTATAAATGCCAGAAAAGCAAGCATTGTCATTGTGAATGCTCCAGTAAGCCAAAACACTAAAGCATGCTCTGCGTTAATCCTGCGCCACCATATTTTAAAATTCGCTACATTTGATTCATTCATCTCAAATTGAACTTGCGATTCAGCGCTTACCTGAGCATGGGACTTGCCTGTAATAATGCTTTTAATTTTTCCAGCATATTTTCCCATCCCATATCCCTTGTCTTTAATATATAATGACTGCGCAAGGTTTAGATTTCCTCCAGCTCCAGCATACGCGAATGCGGACAAAAACACAGCAAGAGCAATCCCTTCTGGAACAAATGCATATCCATCTCCTATTCCAACTAAACCTTGCCCAAGCGCGCTCCAATCAGCTGCTTTTGCGAGGATAATCGTAATCACAGTGATAAATGGAACACTAATTAAAATAATCCACTTCTGGAATGATTCAACAACTTTGTATAAAGATGGCCCAAGAGTGAACAAAAGCCCGGTTGCCACAAGAAGCGCTATCGCGATATAGTGCGTGTTTGCTTCTATGCCAAATACTTTTCCGATTAAAACAGCGCTTGCCGCAGACATTCCTGGCCAGCCAAATCCTAAGAAAGACGTAATAATAAACCAATACGGCAACCCTTTCCATAGCCTGTTAAAACCCACGAACACGCTCTCGCCTTTTACCAAAGCATATCTCTCAATTTCCATGTTCATAAAAAACTGGAAAGTGATTCCCAAAACAGCAGCCCAAATAATTCCCATGCCATAATTTGAAGCAAGATATGGCCAAAGTATGACTTCTCCACTGCCAAGACCAAGCCCAATTAAAATAAAGCTTGGGCCGATTAGATAACGCAATTTCGGAGCTTTTGGAAATGGTTTTGTTTCTATTTTTTGCATATATTTATGATGATAATATTTCTCTTGTAATTATTTTGTATTCCTCAACATTCGGCTGGTCAAACGCATTTACGCCCATTATACCACAAAAGGGCTCCCAATTCTATGGAAACCCTTTTATAATAATCAAATATTCAAGACCTATTAAAGCACTGCGTCTTTAGCTGCTTTAGCGACTCTAAACTTAACAACAATCTTAGCAGGAATATGGATCTCTTCCCCAGTTGCTGGATTGCGGCCCATTCGAGCTGCTCTATCAACTTTTACAAGCTTGCCGATTCCTGGAATAACAAACTCGCCGCTATTTACTACTTCATGATACGCGAGCTCAGTTAACTGATCCATAAATTCAGTTACCTGTTTTTTGCTCATGCCGCTCTTTTCTGAAAGAGCTGCATATAACTGTGACTTTGTCAT
>JAHJSI010000061.1 GCA_018830465.1 Patescibacteria group bacterium
ATAATTTAATCCTTTTTATCAATCTTAATATGCAATTCTTTAAGCTGCGCGTCTTCAACTTCGCTTGGCGCGTCCAGCATCACATCCCTGCCTGCTCCATCCTTAGGGAACGCATAGATATCGCGGATAGAATCGCAGTCGCGCAATACCATAAGAAGCCGATCAATTCCAGGAGCATTTCCTCCATGAGGCGGAGCGCCATATTCAAACGCGCGGATCATGTGCCCGAATTTCGCGTCAACTTCCTTTTTAGAATATCCAGCAATCTCAAATGCTTTATACATTATTTTGGGATTATGATTGCGGATAGCGCCTGAAGTTAATTCAATTCCATTCAAAACATAATCATACTGATACGCGACAATATCCAAAGGATCTTTTGTTTCAAGCGCTTTCATTCCGCCTTGAGGCATTGAAAAAGGATTGTGCGCGAAATCAATCTTTCCTTGTTCTATTTCTGAATAATCATACATTGGCATATCAACAATCCACGCCCATGCGGCCTTAGTATTATCTTTCAAGCCAAGACGCGCTCCGCATTCATTGCGCACAGCGCCTAAGGATTCGCACACAACGCGCCATTTATCAGCGCCAAAGAAGATTACATCGCCTTTTTTTGCGTCAACTTCTTTTATAATCTGCTTGACGACTTTTTCATCCAAAAATTTTAAAATTGGCGATTTTGGCTTGTCATCCATGATAATGTACGCAAGCCCTTTTGCTCCTTTTTCTTTTGCAATTTCTTCTAATTCGTCAAGTTCTTTTCTAGAGAATTTTGCGCCTTTATCTATTTTCAAAGCATGAACAACTCCATCTTTTTTGACAGCATCATTAAACACGCTAAATCCGCAGTTGCGCGCAATATCAGTCACAGATTTTATTTCAAAATCAAAACGCAAATCAGGCTTGTCTGATCCATATTTTTCCATTGCCTCGCGCCAAGGAATGCGCGGAAATGGCTTTTTTATAATTTTCTTGCCGGAAAAATCTTCAGTTAATTCTATCATCAAAGGATCCATGATATTGAAAATATCTTCCTGCTCAACAAATGCCATTTCCATGTCCAACTGATAGAACTCACCGAACGCCCTGTCCATGCGAGGGTCCTCATCGCGGAAACACGGCGCAATCTGGAAATACCTGTCTACTCCTCCGACCATCAAAAGTTGTTTGAACTGCTGAGGCGCTTGAGGCAATGCGTAAAACTTGCCCGGATATAATCTAGATGGCACAAGCCAGTCACGCGCTCCTTCTGGAGACGAATTAGCTAAAATAGGTGTTTGCACTTCACGGAAGTCATGCTTATGGAAATACGCGCGGATTCTGCGGATCATTTCATCGCGCATCTTGAGCATGTCCTGTAATTTCGGCCTGCGCAGGTCTATGAAGCGATATTGCAATCGCACATTTTCATTTGCCTCAAATTCCGGCTTATCTAATTCAAAAGGAGGAGTTTTTGATTCGTTTAGGATGATAAGCTCATTTCCGTCAACTTCAATCTCTCCTGTATCAAGTTTCTTGTTAATCATGTCTTTTGGGCGCTTCCTGACTATTCCTTTGACTTGGATGACGAATTCTGCACGCAGTTTGTCTGCTTCTTTCCATGCTTTTTTTGAGCGTTCTGGATCAAACGCTATCTGCGTCAATCCCCATCTATCACGCAAATCAATGAATATTACATGTCCATGGTCTCGTCTGGACTGCACCCAGCCAGCGAGCTCCACTTGCTTTCCTTTGTCCTTGGCGCGGAGTTCTCCGCAATTGTGAGTTCTATACATATGAATATAATTTACCAATTTTTAAGTAAAAAAGCAAGGCATAAACCTTGTTAAAATTATAAATAACTATCACAAAAAAACACGGTCAAAACCATCAACGCGCCGAACACAAGCGCAACTTCTTCAAGCATATCAATCAGCGACGCGCCTTTGCGCTATGAAGAAATGCTTTACAATTTCTATTAACGCGATAATCCACAAGCACGTAGAAATAATTATAACCCACTCACCCGCTGATAGGGCAACTGTGTGCAATACATTTTGGAAAAACGGCATATATACGCCAATAATCTGAATCGCGAACCCGCCGGCAACAGCAGCCAATAACCATTTATTTGTTAGATGATCAGTCTCAAAAATTGAGTGCCTAATGCTTCTGACTGAAAACACATACAAAAGCGACTCAACTCCAACAGCAGTAAAAGCCGCTGTACGAGCCCTATCTATGTCATTTGTTGTCTTCCATATTATATAGAATATGCCAAGCGTAAAAATAGTGGTAATAGAACTGATAAACATTATTAAAAACCTCCGCTCAAAATCTAAAATCGGCGCATCTCGTTTTTGCGGCAGTTCAGTCATAATTTCTGATTCTTCTGGTTCCTGTGTAAGCGCGATATCCGGCAGACCATCAGTAACCAAATTAATCCAAAGAACTTGCGCGGCTAATAAAGGAAGCGGCCAACCCAGTAAAATACCTACAACAATAATTGCCATTTCAGTAAAACTATTCGCCAGTAAATACAAAACTATCTTGCGGATATTATCATATATCACGCGCCCTTGGCGCACTGCCGCCACAATCGTTGAAAAATTATTGTCCAAAAGGACTAAATCCGCGGTTTCTTTCGCGACATCAGTCCCGCTTCCAAGAGCTACTCCAATATCGGCTTTTGCCAACGCTGGCGCGTCATTTACACCATCCCCTGTCATTGCGACAACATCTCCATTCTTTTGCAGAGCAGCCACAATCCGAAGCTTGTCTTCTGGTGTCGCGCGAGAAAATACTTTTACTTTTCTAACAATCCTAGATAATTCATCATCAACGATTGAGGCAAAATCAGCTCCATCAACAACTTCATCCAGCTTTGGGTTTAATCCTAATTCTTTTGCAATAGCCATTGCAGTGTGCTTATTGTCTCCTGTAATAATAATTGTTTGAATCCCTGCTTTTTGGGTTTCTTTGATTGTTTGCTCTGCTTCTTCACGAATTGGATCTTTTATTCCCCAAAATCCAACAAATACCATATCTTCATTATAATCCGCCAGATCATCAAAGCTTGTAGATCCTGCCTCAACTCCCTTGTAACTGCCCGCTAAAAGCCGCAATCCTTGGGAAGATAATTTTTCATAAAGTTTTTGCAATTCTCTTCTCTTTTTTTCACTCATCATTTTTGTTACTCTCCCATCCTGATATCTTGAGCACATTGCAAGCACTTTCTCCGGCGCTCCTTTTAAGTGCACTATATGTTGGTTTTTAGTCCAAGAATTCAAAGTTGCCATGAATTTCTTTTTAGAACTAAAGGGAACCTCATCTAATCTAGGCCTGGGCTGATGCAGATCTGCCTCGCTAAATTGCCCGTCAATAGCTGAAAAAAGAAGCGCTTGCTCTGTTGAAGATCCAATAATAATCTGATCTCTTAATTCTTCTGATTTTGTTACTTCTCTTTCTTCTGCTGACCCAACAACAGCATCACTGCAGAATACGGCTATTTGGTTAAGCTTTTTAATTTCCGCCGCCATGCTCGCGTCTTCTTTTGCTTTTGTATCTTTCTTAAAAATATCTAAATCATGATTTTCCGTGACAATGCGAACCACGCGCATCTTCCCTAATGTGACTGTTCCTGTTTTATCAGCGCAAATAACATTTATTGATCCAAGGGTTTCAGCCGCGATTAACTTTCGCACAAGAGATTTCTCCTTTAATATTCGCTGCATTCCAATTGCCAAAATAACAGTAACTCCAACAATTAATCCTTCAGGAATCGCTGCAACCGCGACCGCGACAGCTGTCATAAACATTTCTGAAAAACCGCGGCCGCGCAGCATGCCTATCGTAAATAATACCATTGACAAACCAAGAACTAAAAGCCCAAGCTTGCGACTGAATGAATCTAATTTTTTTTGCAAAGGAGTGCGCACCTCTTTCGTTTCTTTAACCATTTTCGCGATCTTTCCTATTTCAGTATTCTCTCCAATTGAAGTGACAAAAAATCTCCCATGCCCTTCAACAACAACGGTTCCGGAAAATACCATATTATGCTGGTCAGTTATAATTAGTTTTCCTTCTAAAGCATGATTTATTTTATCAACAGCTTGGCTTTCTCCAGTTAAAGAAGCTTCATTAATTTTCAAATGCTCTGCCTGAAAAAGCCTTCCATCGGCAGAAACACGGTTTCCTGCTGATAATACCACAATATCCCCAATAACAAGCTCTTTAGATTCAATCTGCCTCTCAAGCCCATCTCGCACAACCCAAACTTTATGCGTAACAATTTTTTTAAGGGCAGACAAAGCTTTTTGGGCTTTAAATTCCTGAATAAATCCAACAACAACATTCACTATAACTGCAGCTAAAATAACATAAGCATCTATCATTTCACCAATCATGAAGCTTATAAAAACAGCGACAAGCAGAATATACGTAAGAGAATTCTGAAACTGGCGCAAAAATAAGACCAGCATTGAAATGCGCGGCTGTTTAGGCAATTCATTTTTACCGAACTTCTCAATACGTTTTTCAACCTGAGCTTGACGCAATCCATTCTTTCCAACACCAAGCTTTTCCGCAACCTCTGTTAATCTTAAATTATACCATTCATTTTTTTGCGATGGCTGTTTTGAAACTTTTATGTCTTGTATGTGTTTTTTTATTTTTTTGATTTGTTTTTCTGACATAAGACCGTAAACATGCCAGCCAGAGGCTGGTCAGCCTTTGGCTGAAATATACCATAAATCAGGAGTTTATGCCAAACCAGGTACTTGCCAAAATTGCAATTATTTGTTATCTTTATTTCGTTATCCATGCGCGCCTATAGCTCAGTTGGTAGAGCAGCTCCCTTTTAAGGAGAAGGTCGGGGGTTCAAATCCCTCTGGGCGCACCAATACAACATGAACATAACTATAGAAAATCCATCAACACACTCTCGCAATTTATTGCGCAGAGCAGGTTATGCAATGCAGCAGAACAAAAAAGGAGAAATTAATTTTGTTCGCAGAATACATGGCGCTGATTATCCAAGATTTCATCTTTATGTAGACAAAGAAAAAGTTGGAAAACTTATAGAGATATCAATACATATTGACGAAAAAAAAGCATCATATGAAGGCCAGAAGGCTCATTCTGGCGAATATGAAGGTTCTGTTATTGAACAAGAAAAACAGC
>JAHJSI010000004.1 GCA_018830465.1 Patescibacteria group bacterium
TCCTTCAAGCATTGCTATTGATTTTTTAGTTTATACTCCAGCTGAGCTTGAAAAAAAGATAAAGCAAGAAAAAAATCTTTTTTGTGAAGACATAATTAAAAATGGAATTACTTTGTATGCGAATGACAGAATACACTCATAATTGGATTAAGCGTTCTGAGGAGGATTTTTTAGTTGCGGATATATTATTGCGCGAAGATGGTCCGCCGAACACCATATGCTTTCATTTGCAGCAAGCCGCTGAAAAACTGCTAAAAGCATTTCTTTCTTATAAAGGCAAGCATGTTAGAAAAATTCATGAGCTTGACGCGCTTGTTTCTGAATGCGCTAAGTTAGAATCTTCTTTTATTGAATTGCGGGATGATGCTTTTTACCTCACTAAATTTTATACAGAGACGCGCTATCCTGGCGATCTTCCTATTTTTTCAAAACAAGATGCAGAACAAGCGTATAAACACGCTGATAAAATAAGATCATTTGTAGAAAAATTTTTAAAATAAAAATACCCCCTCGCGCGCTGTGCGTGAGGGGGTTTGTTGTTTGAGGGGGTATATTCCTATATCACCTTATTTTTACTTTACCGATTTCTAGCCGGCGAGCAGGGTTATTCTGCGCTTATGTTACCTGCGCAGAACCAATCCTACTCCAAACCTCCAGAAATGCGGGTCAGAGGTAAGATCAGCCTCATATTGGTTGAAGCCGTTGCCTGGCCACCAGTGCAAGCCGAATCCTCCGATTGATGCCTGCCGGTTTGCGCTAAAATCAAGAGCGAACCCAGGGCTTATCGACAGTGTTGCGCCGATTCCGGCGTTCCATCCGAACACTGCCCATTCCATATCCGCGCCATGGGGCCACACGATGGGCGTATAGCCGAGCCCGACCTCCGCGTACGGAGTCAGACTACCCAGGGGGATAGGAATGTATTCGTCCAGCGCAAGCACGAGGTTTTGCATGATCGCGATTGAGGTCAGATCATCCAGGCTGGTTACCGCAACAGATGGAGCGAAGTACCACTGCTTATTCTGCTGCCTTGGCTTATAGGCGATGCTCCAGCCGGTGCCGTAATCAAACTCTCGCTTGACCCACCTTCCGGTGTGGAAGTCATACGATTGGTAGGTACGCCCGCCGGACAGAGCGCCTAAGGCAAGCGTAACTCTGTGGTCCCGCTTTACCGGCAGGTCGCTCACGGGTGCCACACCCCGTACGTTGCGCACCGTCTGCCCGTCCGTGAACTTAATAGCTGTTCCCCGAACAGTTACACCGAGCTTCCTGAATAGGAAGTAGTTCCTGTGTTCTACCTCCCAGATCACACCTATCAGCTCGTCGCCGTCGACGCTGGCAACAGCCATCTGTTTGGCTTTTTCGATGTCCGGCGAGCCAAACTGCTTGAGGAAGATGGTACTCATGACTGTTGCCTCGGCGGGACCGACCGTCGTGTACTGACGCTGTCCGACGGGCGCGGTCGCGTCAGTGAATCCTCCACCGCCAGGCAGTGTGATGGCACAGCCGCTGATGAATAGCGCGGCGCAGTGGGCGGCAATCAAACTCGTTTTCATTTTGCGAACCCTCCTCTCGCTTGTTATGAGTTATATATCGCTGTCCGTAAACTGGATCACTTCGCCAGTGACCGTCACTTCCAGTGTGGAAACCGGTAGAACCATCCATGATGTCTGCTTCTGCATGGTTGATATCTTGATGAGCGCATCTCCATCTGGAAAGGTTGCGACGGCCCGCGCGATAGCCTCGTTCACACTGGCTTTGCTTGTTTGAATGCCCAGAATGAACACTCCTTTGCTCTTGCCGGTGGCTTTGCCCAGCACCTCATAGTGCTGATGTTCTACCGGTGAGCTTGCCTTGCTTAGTCCGCCTGGCACGGTTATGCTACAGGCGACCAAACAGATTCCTGCGAGCAGTAATAGCGTTGCTCGTCTCATGGATCTATCCTCCTCTGGTTATGCCCGATTATTCGGGCGGTGTGGTGGTGCTTTTGTGGTGTAAAATGAGTTCTAAAGATACTTGGTTGTTAATGTCCTATTTCAAAACTACTTGAAATACTACTAAAAATCATGCAAAAAGTCAAGCATAGTAGGTAATGTGCACATACATATTGCACTTTTTTGATAGTTGAGGATATATAATACAATATTGACAATATATTAAATGGTGCTAAATTTAAATTAGCTGGCAAGGATAATATCCCTTGCTTATATATGAGATTAGTGAATTATACAATTAATGAAATGGTTTTATGTGGAAATTCCAAAATAATCAGCATTGAAGTGCCGCATGCTTCGTATTCGGTGATTGGGGTCGGTTTTTTTGTAGGCAGCAGGCATGACCCTGTGGGAAAATCAGGAATTGTCCAGAGGAAGCCCGAATCTATTTCAACATAAGCAGATACGCTATGAGTCGTAATTTCTTAGAGAATGGCTGGTCTAGGATAGATATCTTCGTGTAGACAATAAAGCCCGTGCTTTTTATAAGTATGGGCTTCTTTTTTTTTGGTGTTGAAAATTATTGTAAAATAAGGATGTATTATCTTTTATTTCCTTGTTGCTTTATCAATTCATTAATCGCACTTCTCCTTAATCGGATCACAAGGAAGCTCAATGCTTTTAGTCGCGGAATCAGATTTTAAGTCCTTGAGAATTCGCAAACCAAGATTCACATCCAGATCAGTTGGAATCCATTTTGATTTGTCTGGCAAAAGAAGGTCTAAAAGAATAATATTAGGCTTTTTGTCTTGTTATATTGCATGTAGTTAATTATTATACTATTATATTATTATGATTTCTTTAGGACAATTAAAGCAAGGCAATGTAATAATGCGCGGCAATGATCCGTATTTGGTAGTGGAGTGTGCGCATCATAAAATGGGAAGGGGAGGCGCAGTGCTGAAAACCAAGCTCAAAAATATAAAAAACGGGAATGTAATTGAAAACACGTTCCAAGGAAACGATAAAATAGAGCTGGCAAATCTTTCGCGCAAACGCGCGCAGTTTTTGTACGCAGATGATACAGGAGCGCATTTTATGGATGAAAATTATGAGCAATTTTTTATAGATAAGAAAATCGCTCAAGATGCTTTACAATACTTAAAAGATGGTCAGCAAGTTGATGTCCAATATCTTGATGCGACTCCAATAAATATACATCTGCCGCCGAAAGTTGATTTAGAGGTAAAAGAGGCGCCACCAGCGGTAAAAGGAGATACAGCAAATAATCCTTCAAAAACGATTGTTTTGGAA
>JAHJSI010000012.1 GCA_018830465.1 Patescibacteria group bacterium
CAGCAAGTTGATGTCCAATATCTTGATGCGACTCCAATAAATATACATCTGCCGCCGAAAGTTGATTTAGAGGTAAAAGAGGCGCCACCAGCGGTAAAAGGAGATACAGCAAATAATCCTTCAAAAACGATTGTTTTGGAAACAGGATTAAAAGTTCAAGCTCCAATGTTTGTCAAACAAGGAGATATTATTCGCGTAAATACTGAAACAAAGGAGTATGTGGAGCGCGCGTCTTGAATTATTTGGTTAATTTTTATATAATAAAACTAATAAAGATTGATAAAAATGTACTATTCAATACGCAGAGGATATATAAATATTATTTTGATTGTAATAGTTTTAATTGCTTTATTGGCATTAATTGCTTGGCTTGGGTATAATATAGGCAGGAACGCGCAAGAAGGCGATTCTTCTCTGGAAAAAGCGCCAATAATTATAGACGCGATAGAAGTGCCCTTAACAACAATATCCTTATCGCAAAACGCTAAACTGCAAAGATCAGTAGGTCTTGCAAAAATTGGAATTATTGAAGGCAAAGTAGAAGTGGATGTTGTGCTAGAAGAAGAAACAGGTCTTCCAGAAGGAACTGTTCTTTGCGCGTGGTTGGTTGACGCTGGCAATCTTGGAGGATTAGGAGAAAAGTCAGTGTCAGATTTAGATCAGCAGTATGGAACTCCTTTTGCAAATGTTGATTTTTCAAAAAAAGTAGATGACGCGCCTTTTGCTCTTTATCTTGGAAGGCTTGAGTGGGACATGTTAAGAGAAAGCTTGCATATATTCTATGAAGTAAATGATATTTTAACTCCATTTGACGCTGTTATGATTACTTTAGAAAGCGACGGCAATAATGGAAATTTTGACCCGCGTCCCGGAACACCGATCATGATCGGAGAAATAAAATAATCTTATGTCAAAAACAACAAAAAAATCTATTATACTATTACTCGCGGTTGTGGTTTTGTCTGGATGCACTGGTTCTGATAATGTTATCAACAACGTAGCACCACAAAACAATACGTCATTGACAATTGATGACGGAACTTTATCAAGTCAATATTCTATTCGCTTAACAAGTCCGCAAGAAGGCCAAGTTTTAAAGTCCCCATTTTTAGTTGGAGGAGAAGCAAATATTCCTAGTGATATTATTTATGTTAGAGTTAAGAATCCAAGTGGAGATATTATAATAGAAGAGCAGACGCGCGTTAACGAAGGCGCGTTTGGAGTTCTATTAACATTCCTTTTCCAAGCAACTGATTCTGGAACAGTAGAAGTATATGGCATAGATCCAAGCGCGAATAAAGAAGTTTCTCTGCAGTCAGTTGAAGTAAATTTTGATACATCATCAAGCGGTAATACGCAAAATCCATTATAATTATTACAAGTAAGATTTGCATATGGAAAATCAAAATCAAGCCCCAGAAGGAGGAGAGCAAGTGCCACAGGGTGTGCCATCACCAGAACAAGCAGAACCACAAGTAGAAAAAAAGTCATCTTTAAAGGTGATCATACCTATTATAGCAGTGATTGTAGTTATTGCTGTTATTGTTTGGCTAGTTGTGTAGAATTTCCCAGAATACAAAAAACACCCCTCATTTGATGTTGGGTGTTTTTTAATAATTCATGATTATCCAAGTAAGCGCGATAACAAGAGGTATTTGCAGAATAAATCCTTGAATTACTGTTAATCTTGTTTTAAAGACAAGGTAATGGCCTGTTCTGTGCATTATTTTGTACCATTTTAAAATAGGGGATTTTGTTAATTCATAAAGCCCCCAAAGAGCGTCAGGAGCTATTGCCCCGGCAATACCAGCAAGCATATATGGAAGTTGAGACACATCAGAATGATTAATCCAGTATATAGTCATTGCGATGACTCCGCAAAGATCAATCAAAGCTGCTACTGTGGTTCTTTGCATTTTTGTTCTGAATAATTTCCAATCTTTGATCCATTCATCTCCATGAGGAATCATATCAAGTATAAGATGCGATACAAAACCCGCGATAAACGCGAATAAAACAGATGGCATAAATTGTCCAATAGCAGCTCCAGCTGCGGCATGCGCGGTTATGTACATATGGCTTATTATATCAGAAATACTTGCGTTTGTTAATGATTTATGTTATATATTAAGAGTTATTTGGGCGTTTGTCCGGCGCATGCCGGAGGGTAGCTACCAGCATTCGCTGGTCAGGCAGTTGGTTCATAATGTTACTAGGCGGGGTAGCTCAGTTGGTTAGAGCGCGGGACTCATAAGCCCGAGGTCGTGGGTTCGAATCCCACTCCCGCTACCATCCTTCGCTCTGAGTACAGAGCTACGGATGGCCTGTAGGCCATCTTCTATAAAACAAATGAGGATTTAGAAAAGCAAAGAAGGATGTCCTCCGAAGCTTTAGCGAAGGGGGACGATATCAGTAACAATCAAATTAAATTAACGCGGGGTAGAGCAATGGCAGCTCGCCAGGCCCATAACCTGGAGGTTGGAGGTTCGAATCCTTCCCCCGCTACCATCCTTCGCTCTGAGTACAGAGCTACGGATGGCCTGTGGCCATCTATTATAAAACAAATTAGGATTTAGAAAAGTAGAGAAGGGTGTCGCCCATAGCTCTGTACTCAGAGCGAAGGGGGACAGATGACAAAGTTAAAAAACACTCACGAATTGTGGGTGTTTTTTGTACGAAAAAATGAGCATTTTAGAGAGTTGCTCAGCTCTTTGATTGTGTAAGGAAATTGGATCAGGCTACAGCCTTCTTGAGTTTGTTGACATCGGAGGTGATCTCTACTTCCAGTTCTGTCGGCTTTGCTATGAACTCCTCGCGTTGATCAATGGATACACCCTTAACCTTTTTGGCTACTTCAGGTTCTTTCAACATTGCTTCTTTGTCCACTTCCTCCTTGGTTCTGATGAAGCGTTCCAACCCGAGCGACACAAGGCTTGCCAGGATTGATTTGATGTCACGAAGTGACACTGCTGGCGGGGTAGTGCGCCAGCCGAAAATACCGGTTGGTACTTCCACTGTCTTGCGCTTTCCGCCTTCAGTCAGTTCGTCGCGATGAGCTTCAGCAAAAGCAAATAGTCCTTCGAGAAGTTCAGAGACCTTTTCTTGGCGGGGCTTGGCATCAGCCATTGCTTCG
>JAHJSI010000013.1 GCA_018830465.1 Patescibacteria group bacterium
CGTGCTTCCCGCTAATCTGCCAAATCTGCTTTTGAATGGAACGCTCGGCATTGCCGTTGGAATGGCGACAAATATTCCGCCTCATAACTTAACAGAGCTATGCGACGGCATTACTGCCTTAATTGATGATAATGATATTGATATAAATGATCTTATTAAAATCGTAAAAGGTCCTGATTTCCCGACTGGCGGAATAATTTATAATAAAGCAGACATTAAACAAGCGCATGCAACAGGAAAAGGCGGCATTGTAATACGCGCTGTGACAGATATTGAAGAAACAAAAATAGGAATGCATAGAATTATTGTTTCAGAAATTCCTTACCAAGTTAATAAATCTGATTTGGTTGCCAAAATAGCGGAATTAGTTAAAGACAAAAAAATTGAAGGCATAAAAGATCTTAGAGATGAATCAGATAAAGATGGAGTTCGTATTGTTATTGAATTAAAGAAAGACACATATCCTCAAAAGATTTTAAATCGATTATTCAAGCTCACATCGCTTCAGACAACATTCCATGTTAATATGTTGGCTTTGGTTGATGGAATCCAACCAAGAGTTCTGACTCTAAAAAGTATTTTTGAAGAGTTTATAAAACATCGAAAAGAAGTTATCAAACGCAGAACAGAATTTGATTTAAGAAGAGCCAAGGAACGGGCACACATCTTAGAAGGGCTAGTCAAGGCAATCAGTATAATCGATAAAATAATCGCTTTAATTAAAAAATCCAAAGATCGAGACCAAGCCCGCGTTGGTCTTATAAAAAAATTCAAATTTACTGAAATACAATCAAATGCGATTCTAGACATGCGCCTCTCGCAACTGGCTAATCTTGAACGCCAAAAGCTTGAGAATGAATTAAAAGAGAAAAAAGCATGGATAAAAGAACTGGAAGGTATTCTCTTTAGCCCTAAAAAAGTTTTAACTATTATCAAAAATGAACTAAAAGACTTAAAAGAGCGATTCGGTGAAGAACGAAGAACAAAAATTATTGCGTCAGGAGTTGATAAATTCTCTCAAGAAGACCTTATTCCAAATGAAGCAATGGTTGTTATGATCACCCGGGATGGATACATCAAGCGACTAGCGCCTGACACTTTCAAAACACAATCCAGAGGTGGAAAAGGCGTTGTTGGGCTAACAACAAAAGAAGAAGACCAGATTTCAATGTTATTTACCGGCAATACTCACTCTGATATATTATTCTTTACAACAAGAGGGCGCTTGTTCCAACTCAAAGGATATGATATTCCAGTAGCTTCGCGCATAGCTAAAGGATCTTCTCTTGTGAACTTCTTGCAGATTTCAGGAGAAGAAAGAGTCAACGCGGTTTTATCTCTTGATGATATTAAATCAAGTAAATTCCTGGTAATGATAACCAGAAAGGGCACAATTAAAAAAGTTGACATAAATGATTTTGCAAATGTGCGCAAAAGCGGCCTTATTGCGATAAAACTAAATGAAGGCGACTCTTTGCGCTGGGTAAGGCCGTCTACAGGAAAAAATGATATTGCCTTAATATCAAAACAAGGACAGGCAATAAGATTTAAAGAAGAAGGAGTGCGCGCAATGGGTCGCGCAGCCGCTGGGGTGCGAGGAATACGTCTAAAAGAAGGTGATAAAGTTATTGGTATGGGAATTATTGACCCAGAACACGAAAAAGATACAACTTTGCTTGTTGTCATGAGTAATGGATATGGAAAACAGTCCCCTATTAAAGAATATAAACAACAATCACGAGGTGGATCTGGAATTAAGACAGCCAATGTGACAAAAAAAACAGGTGAAATTGTTGGGTCAATGATTTTAGACAAAGAAATCTTGGAAGCAAAAAGCGATTTAATGGTAATTTCTTCTAAAGGACAGACAATCCGCCTGCCTTTGAAGTCAATCTCCAAATTAGGCCGGGCAACACAGGGTGTTAGGATTATGAGATTTAAAGAAATAGACGACAAAGTTGTAAGTGTTACGCTTGTATAACCTTGACATAACACTATAATTTATGTAATTTATACTTATTATGCCTAAAAGAACCTATCAACCAAAAACAAGAAAACGCGCGCGAACACACGGATTTAAAGCCCGTATTGCGACACCCGGCGGACGCAATGTTTTAAAACGACGCAGAGCAAAAGGACGCAAAAAACTAACCCCTTAAATCAAAAGTTATTTATGTTATACGCGCAAAATCGACTTGCAAAACGCAAAGACATAGAGTGCGTGCACAAAACTGGGCGCGCTTTTTTTGTTCGCGACATGGGATTGCGCATCGCGCGCAACACACAAGAGCAATCTAGATTTACTGTTGTTACATCAATAAAAGTATCTAAAAAAGCAGTTGATCGCAATAAATTAAAACGCAGATTGCGCGAAATAGTGCGAAAAGAAATTTTGCCCCAAGTAAAAAATGGATTTGATGGAATTATAAATACAAAAAAAACGCTGCTTGATTTGTCTTTTGATGAATTGCGCGAAACCACTATCAAATTATTCAAAAAAGCAAAATTGATATAATGTACGAACGCGTGATGGCGCGTTCCAACAAAATATGATCAAAAAAGCATCACTATCAATAATAAAACTATACCAAAAAACTTTGTCTCCGGACCATGGATTATTGAAGAGCTTTTTCCCTCATGGCGCGTGCAAGTATTATCCAACCTGTTCGCAATATGCTTATGACGCGATTAAAAAATTTGGTATAATAAAAGGGGTTAGATTTGGCGTAAAACGAATTATAAGATGCAATCCGTGGAGCAAAGGAGGATGTGATCCAGTGAGTTAGCGATAAGCCCTAAGCTATAAGCCATAAGTGAATATCAAATTCTGCTTATAGCTTACAGCTTATAGCTTACAGCTTTTTATGAATCCATTTGTAATTTTATTTTACCAGCCAATTATTAATCTTCTTGTATTTCTACATAACACTATACCTGGTGATGATTTTGGATGGGCAATTATTGGACTCACGATTATCATCAAGCTGATCCTGCTTCCTTTATCAGCAAAATCTCTGCGATCCCAAAAAGCGCTTCAAGATATTCAGCCAAAAGTTGATGAACTGCGCAAAAAATTCAAAGACAATAAAGAGGCAATGGGAAAAGAATTAATGATGCTTTACAAAAAAGAAAAAGTAAGCCCATTTTCATCCTGCTTGCCTTTGCTTGTCCAGCTTCCATTTCTTTTGGCAATTTTTCAGGTCCTTAGAGATGGAATAAGCAATGGATCGTTTGAGCGGCTTTATCCTTTTGTCTCTGCTCCTGAAACAGTGAACACAGTCTTTCTGGGGATAATTAATCTTGAAACTCCAAGCATTGCTTTGGCTTTAACTGCTGGAGCTCTTCAGTTCGGACAAACAAGAATGCTGACGCATAAAAAGCAGCCCAAGGTTCCAGGATCAGCTGACGAAGGCATGACAAGCATGATGAACAAGCAAATGATGTACATGGCGCCTGTTATAACCGTGGTGTTTGGCGCCACTCTTCCGGGAGGATTAACATTATACTGGACAATGAATACCTTAACCACTCTTTTGCAGCAAATATTCGTATTGCGCAAAAAAGATTCTAACAAGCCGGACAATGATATTATTGATGTCGCGCCTTCATCTCCTGCAATGTCAAACCAATAAAACATATGCTAATAAATTTTGAAAATCTCAAGGATCTTCCTGTTGAAACGCAGTCAGGCCAACAAATCGGCAGGCTTGAAAGTATTATAATTGATATAGACAGCCAGAGTATTTATCAATATGTTGTTAAGCCGTCTGGAATTAAAAATATCTTTGAAAAAGAGCTCCTAATCTCAAGAGAACAAATTATCAGCATCAACAAAGACAAAATCATTGTTGATGATAGCACATACGCATCTACTGCTGGCGCAAAAAAAGAAACAAAAAAGGCAAGGCCCCAGCTTCAGCCAGAGCCAATAACCAGAGAATAATTTTATTTTCTATTGCGCGAGTTCCATCTTTCTTAATATCAATCTTTATCCATATAACATCTTTTGGTAGGTGTTTTTTTATCTTCTCTGCCCATTCTATAAACAAAACAGAATCCTTATCATCAAAATATTCATCAAGCCCTAAATCATCAAACTTGCCATCAATGCGGTATAAATCTATATGGCAAAGCTTTTTAATTCCACGGACTTCTGGCTTAACATCATATTCTTTTACAAGATTAAAAGTTGGGCTAGCAACGCGCGCTTTAATGCCAAGCTCTTTTGCTATCATCTGCACCAAAGTTGTCTTCCCTGCCCCAAGCTCTCCAGTTAAAGCAATAATCTGCCCTGCCTTTAATTTTGAACAAAGATTTTTAGCAAACTTCTGTAGATCATCTAAAGATTTAATCTTGTAAATGGCCATAAAAATTATTACCAATAACAACTTCTAAAAACTTTGGCTTTGTCTCTACTTTGATTGGAGTTGTCAACTGCTTTTCAGCATCAGCATTCACTGAAACAGTTTTTTCTTTTGACTTAATTACAATTGCTTTAATTGGAAATATGCTCTCTGGAGTATATTTATTCTGATTTGCTTTGCCGCGCACTTTATCAAAAAAAGACACAGGCGGGCGGTGCGCAATCACTGCCTCTAAAACTCCGTCAGTTATGCTAAATTTCCGCGTATTAAGATTTTCCGCGCCATTATATATATTATTATTGCACACGCTAATATGATGATCCCTGTAAAGAGAGCTTACTGTATATGACTTAAACCCAAAAGAGCATTTTTTTGGAAAGATTGCTGATGTAATGAAATAATGCCGGCTATTCAACAATCCAAGATCAATTTTTTCTGTGCGATGCCTGGCTAGCGCTTCAGACGCTTCCTGAATTGTCTGATACCCAAAGACTTTGGCAATCATATTCGACTCATATATTGGTATTACAGAAAATATAAAAGAAAAATCCTCTTTCTCTTTGTCTCTTATAGATAAAATACTATTAAGCAAACGGCTTGCGGTTGTATCATTTCCTACCGCGACAAATGTTTTTATTCCGCTTGCCGCGCAGTCGCGAATACTGCCTGCCAAATCATTGAGCCGAGCAAGCTTTATCTTTCTTCCTGAAATTCCTTTTTGTGTCAGCAATAAATCCAGCCTGTCTAATTTGCGGTGGTGCTTATTATATACCCAATCATCTATAAAATAGGCATACATAACTATTCTTTTTTATCATTTGATGCTGGTTTCTGAACTTCAGATGGCTCTGATTGGTCTTCTGACGCGGAAACCGAACAGTGTCCGTTCAAAACAGCTCCTGGTTCAATTGATAGTATTTTTGTAATAATATCTCCGGCAATTTTTGCGGATGAGCCTAAATCAAGATTATCTTTTATTGTAACATTGCCCTCAATCTCTCCGCTCACAGACGCGTTAGATGCTTGGACATCTGCTTTGATTTTAGCGCCTTCATCAACACGAAGATTTCCTTTTGTTTTCATGCTCCCATTCACAATTCCCTGCACCAAAACATCTCCATCGCTGGTAAAGTCCCCTTCTACTTTTACTGACGCTCCAATTACTGTTTCAGCCTCGCCTTCTTTTATTTCAAATCCTGCTTTGCCTCCTTTTTCGTCTTTTGAATCAAATATCGCCATATTATTTATATTAATTATCTAGATGATCCACTTATGCGGATTTATATAGTATACTAAAACTAGCTCATATAGTAAATTTAAGATATAATTTTAATCCTGTGGGCCGTTAGCTCAGCTGGTAGAGTATCGGCGTGGCACGCCGAAGGTCAGGAGTTCAAATCTCCTACGGTCCACCATCCTTCGTTAAAGCTGTGGATGGCAAGCCAATTTTGGCTAATATTAGCGAAAGATAGAAACTGTGGATAAATACGTATTGAACAATTAAAAGAGGGTTTGAATAATTCTCTGTTTAGTTCATATTATAACACAAAAACGCAAATCCAGCAATTATAACGTTCATAGCTCAATTGGATACTTGCCCGCCATTACCCGTGCCCCTGTAGTTCAATGGATAGAACAAGGGACTCCTAAGCCCTAAATAGTGGTTCGATTCCGCTCGGGGGCACCAGCAATGGCAGGCAGGAAGCAGTGGCATCCTAAGCCATTGATTCAGGTTCAAGTTTTAATGAAGGCGCTATCTTAGTTTAATTCTAAACCAAGGGCCCATAGCTCAGCTGGTAGAGCGCTACATTCGCATTGTAGAGGCCAGCGGTTCGAATCCGCTTGGGTCCACCATATTGAATTTGAAGCGGTAGCCGCCTGCCAAAGTTATGTTTTGCATTGCGGGCAGGCAGAGCTGTGGCTGGCAAAGCTAGATATATATTGTGTTTGTCTTAATTATTTAATTTTAAACACAAAGTGTTCAATACGTCTAAAAGTGTTCAAACCCTCTTTTGAATCGTCAACAAGTATGTTTGGAACTGTTTGAAATTTTTTGCTAATATTAGCCAAAGTTATCCACAGCACCTGTGGATTTCATGTTAATTGTATATATAACTTACAGTGGAACACTGATATATAAACCAGTATAAAACAGTTGATGCTCGGTTAATAATCACACTTCAGCTGTGCATTAAAATTTTTGATTTTAAAGCTGCCTATATTTTGCACAGGTTATATTATCACCCATGCCCATACTTACACAGATATTATCCATGCGCGCCATCTCAAAATCGCGCGTCAAATATGCATAAAATGATTTTATGCACTTCATCCACATCTTTATAATTATAATTATTAGTTTTATATATAAATTATTTATTAATATTAGACACCAAGCTTTAAGTATCATATAATAACTCTTGCGCTTGCAATAAAAATTAACTCAAACAAAACATGCCAAAAGAATTAACCTTAACAGACCAAAATTTTAAAGAAAAAATAAAGCAAGGCGTTGTGCTGGTGGATTTTTGGGCGCCTTGGTGCGGACCATGCCAACAGCAAGGGCCAATTATTGAAGAACTTGCCAAAGAAGTGACAAACGCAAAGGTTGGAAAACTGAATATTAATAATAACCAAGCAATAACATCAGAGTTTGAAATAATGAGTGTTCCTACTTTAATTATTTTTAAAGATGGAAAGCCAATTGAGACATTGGTGGGAGTATACCAGAAAAAGGATTTAAAAAAGAAGATTGAGATAGCCGCAAAATAGGCGCATAATTATAATATGCCAGATGAAAAACAATTAATTATAATCGGATCAGGGCCTGCGGGCTATACTGCGGGAATTTATGCTTCACGCGCGCAGATAAAGCCATTGCTTTTTACAGGAGAAGAGCCAGGCGGGCAATTAATAGGAACAACAGAAGTGGAAAATTATCCAGGATTTGAGGATGGGGTGCAAGGTCCAGAGCTGATGCAAAAATTCCGCAAGCAAGCAGAAAAATTTGGCGCTGAAATTATGGATGCTAAGGTTGATAAGGTAGATTTCAAGGAGAGGCCATTCAAAATTTGGTCCGCGGACAAGGAATACAACGCAAACATAGTGATTATTGCAACAGGCGCGTCCGCTGTGTGGCTTGGGCTTGAGAATGAAGCACGGCTAAAAGGCAGGGGCGTGTCTTCGTGCGCGACATGCGATGGATTTTTCTTTAAAAATAAAGATGTGGTTGTTGTTGGAGGCGGTGACGTTGCTTTAGAAGACGCGATATTTTTAACAAAGGTTGCAAAATCAGTAAAAGTAATTCATCGCAGGGATGAGTTGCGCGCGTCGGAATTTATGCAAGCGCGCGCAAAGAAAAATAAGAAAATTGAGTTTATGTGGAATACGGATGTAATAGATGTGCTTGGCAAGGACAAGGTTGAGGCAGTGCGCGTGAAAAATAATCAGACAAACGAAGAATCAGAGATTAAGTGCGAAGGAGTGTTTGTTGCGATAGGCCATCATCCTAATACAGAAATATTTAAAGGTCAGATTGAAGTTGATAAAAAGAAAGGATATATTATTGTGCATGATGGATCAAAAACCTCTGTAGAGGGCGTGTTTGCGGCTGGTGATGTGCATGATTTTAATTACAGGCAAGCTGTCACAGCAGCTGGATTTGGATGTATGGCAGCAATGGATTGCGAGCGCTGGCTTGAGGAAAATTAAGCGGCCAAGGGGTATGAAATTTTTTCGACTCCGAAGGGTCGCTTCGCTCCATCATTCTCACTCAAAAATTTACACCCCTTACCCGCAATAATATATTTAAATATATGTCAGCGTTTGATAATGCAATGACACAATTAGGTTTAGCGGCAGAAAAACTCGGGCTTAAAGAGTCTGATATTTTAAAACTTCGCGAGCCAAACAAGGTTTATGAGTTTGATATTCCTGTTCAAATTGATGATGGTTATGAAAAGATATTTAATGGGTATAGGGTGCAATTCAATAATGCGCGCGGACCATACAAAGGCGGAATACGATATCACCCGCAAGTGGATCTTGATGAAATGAAAGCGCTCGCGTTTTGGATGGCTATTAAGACCGCTGTTGTAAACATTCCAATGGGCGGAGGCAAGGGCGGAGTATCAGTTGACCCAAAAAAGCTCTCAAAGAGCGAATTAGAGAAGCTCTCTCGCGGCTGGGTGCAGAAGATGGCAGAGCATATTGGCCCGCGAAAAGATGTTCCAGCTCCTGATGTAAATACAACTCCGCAGATTATGGCTTGGATGTCTGATGAGTATGCGAAATTAACTAACGATTCGTCTGGGGCAACATTTACTGGCAAGCCGCTGGATAAAGGCGGAAGCGAAGGCCGTGAGTCCGCGACCGGCCAAGGCGGTTTTTATTGCTTAGATGAGATTACAAAGCGTCTGAGCATGAATCCATCACAGACTTGCATTATAATTCACGGGTTTGGAAATGTTGGATTTCATTTTGCGCGCCTAGTCCATGACGCAGGATATAAGATTGTTGGACTTTCAGATTCAAAAGGCGGAATATATAATGCAGATGGTTTGGATGTTGATGATGTAATGCGCGTCAAAAAAGACAAAGGATCTGTTATAAATTATGAGGCAGAAAAAATTGGTGGTAGCGCGATTTTAGAAAAGCAGTGCGACATACTTGTTCCAGCTGCTCTAGAGAATGTGATTACAAAAGATAATGCAGATAAAATTAAAGCAAAGGTTGTGCTGGAGATGGCTAATGGCCCGACAACTCCTGAAGCAGATAAAATTTTGCGCGACAAAGGCGTGTATGTAGTGCCAGATGTGCTTGCGAACGCTGGGGGCGTGACAGTAAGCTATTTTGAGTGGCAGCAAAATCTCGCGTCCGAACATTGGAGCGAATCTGATGTGTTGGCTAAATTAGAGCCGATTATGCGTAAGTCTTTCAATGCTGTCTGGAAAGCGCATGAGGAGCATAATATTGATCTGCGCACTGCCGCGTTCATGCTTGCTGTGAAGCGGATTGTGAGCGCGATGAAATAATTTTCTAATTGTTGTATAATACAATCACTATGGAGGATAAAGAAACACAGTTCTTAAATCCAGATGAGATAATCAAGCAGATTAATTTGAAGCCAGGTGATCAGGTTGGAGATTTAGGATGCGGAACAGGATATATGTCATTTGCTGGTTCGCGCGTTGTCGGAGAAAAAGGCAGAATATTTGCTGTTGATGTTCAAAAGTATGTGCTTGAGCAAGTAAAAAAAGAAGCGCAAATGGAAAATTTGGCTAATATTCAAACAATTTGGTCTGATTTAGAGATGTTAGGAGCAACTGATATTACAGAACACTCTCTTGATATGGTATTTTTGGTTAATATATTATTTCAAGTGCAGAATAAGCAAGTTGTGTTCACTGAAGCAAAGCGGTTATTAAAGCAAGCAGGCAAAATATTGGTTGTTGACTGGAAGCCAGGCAATATGAGTATTGGGCCAAATGCGGATAAAAGAGTTGATTTGGCTAATATTAGGCAAATTGCACAAGCATCAGCATTATCTGAAGAAAAAGAAATAAACGCGGGTAAATATCATTTTGGAGTGTTATTTAAAACATGACAGATCAAATTTTACATCTTTTATCTCCGGCATATTTATTTCATAAATCATTAGGTCCATTCCAATCAAATCTGGCTTATATTTTTGCTGTATTTAATGTTTTGTTAATTTTAATTGCGATAATTTCGCGAAGATTAGCAAAAAATAAAGACTTATTTGCAAAAAAAGCAGTTCAAAAGTATGGAGCATTTGCATGGACAATGGGTTCTATTGGTATAATTTTGTATATTTTTCGCCAGATTAATGTGCTTTATTTGTCAGCGCCAATAATTGTTTTGATTTGGTTAGTTATTTTAATAATTTGGCTAATACTAGTGCTTAAGTATAGATTTTTTGTTGTTCCAATTCGCAGAAAGGATTTAATGCAAGACAAAGGCAAACGCGAATATATTCCATAGAAAATTTATACATAAACATGAGAGGATCAAAAACACAAAATCTTGGAGACTGGGGAGAGAGAGTGGCTGCATGGTGGCTTCAAAAAAGGGGTTATAAAATCATAAAACAGCATTATACAACGCGTTTTGGAGAAATAGACCTGATTGCGCAGGATGGTAATCAGGTTGTTTTTATTGAGGTGAAGCTGCGGCTGGGGATAAGCAGTGGATTGCCAGAAGAATCAGTAAATTTTGAAAAACAAAAACGCATGAAAAAGACAATTTTAGCTTATATTAGCGCAAATTCAATAGAAGATTTTCGTGTTGATGTAATATCTATTTCTAAAGGACATAAGGATAATAAGCTGAAGTTGCGGCATCATGTGGCAGTATCGGATATGTTTGTTATGTGATTAGTATTTGTTATCCATAGTATATACACAGTTTTATTAACATTGCGCATTTTTATTTTTTTAAAATATGGAGTACAATTTAATTAATCGTTCTTTTGGGTTATAGTGTTGAATTTCAAGGGGGGCAAGTATTCTAGACCTTATTTCTTTTCTATTAAAAAATAATAATAGAAGAGGCATAAGAATTTGGATACTTGCCTCTTCTGTTAATAGGTTGCTATGACCAATCAAAATTTTTATTATCGTTCTTTCAAGGAATCTATAAAATTTATAATATTTAGCGTAATAACTGCCTTTCTGTTGGCTAGTATTTTTGTTATTTCCGGATTTGATAAAGCCAATGCTTCATCAGCGCCAGTTTTAATATCTCCTAGCCATGGAGAGGTATTTGATACTCCAATGCCAGAGATTTCTGGAACAGCTCAAGGAGCAGATGAGGTTCTTATTTATATTGATAATATTTTAAATGGAAAAGCAAAGGTTGTTGACGGCAAATTCAGCTATTATCCATTTTTGCCGCTCTCGTCTGGAAATCATAAAATTGTTGTTCAAGCGCAAGGCGTGGATTTTCCGGTTTCAATAGAAATAATACCCAACCCTGCTCCAACATTTCTTGCTCCAGAGCAAGGCGCTCGAGCAGGACAGGATCGCATATGGGTTGGAGGCGTTGCTAAAAATGATTCTTTAGTCCGCGTCTTGGTTAATGGGCAAGAAATGGCCAGAACAAATGTTAAAAATCACGCGTCTGGCGCAGGAAGCTTTAGCGCAGAGCTTAAAGATTTGCCTTTGGGTGTTCATATTATTACATCAATTGCTAGAGATTCTCGCGGAAAAGAAAGTTTTACCTCTGATGTGCTAATAATTAATATAATGCCGCCAACTCCAGCTCCCATATTGAACAAGCCGATTGTTAATGCGTATTCTGGAATTGAGAGGCCTTTTATAACTGGTTTTGCTAAGAATAATTTAGAGATTTCAATTGTTGTTAACGACAAGATTGTAAAAAAAATGCCTTTAGGCGCTGACCCTTCTGGCACAATTTCATTTTCTTGGCAGCCAAGTAAGGCGTTTTCTCTTGGGAATCATAAAATAGAAGCATTTGCGTCAGACGATGGCAAGCTGTCTAATAATTCTAAACCAGTTTATTGGCAAGTTGGCGAAGCAGCTGAAGCAGGCAAGGATCCATATGAACCAGAAACAGACCAAGACCCATTAAGCGTTTCAGAGCCAAGAGAGCAAGACATTCTTATTGTTCAGGATCCAAAAGACTCCTCTCCTCTTGCTGTTCAGGATGATTTAGACGCTCAGACGCAAGAAGAGCCGGTTGTTCCTGATGAAGTTGAGCCAGATCTGCTTGAAGATGATATTCAAGGACGAATCGCGGCTGATGATGACTTAATATTAGGGGCGCAGGATAGTTTATATGATGCCCAAGACCAACTTGGAGTTACAGATGCGGCTGATGATAAAATAGTAGAAATCGCTCCAGGCGCGGTTGTGCGCGATGTTGCTGGTGTGGATGATGAAGAATTTACATTTAATACTTCTTTGATAATCGGGATTGTTATCTTAGTATTTTTACTGCTTTCCATCTTGGTTTGGTATATACAGGAAAAGAGAGCGGAAATCGGAGATAGGGTTGTAAATATTTTCAGAGAAGACGAAGAAGGAAATGATTTTGGGATGAGCCGGGATAATGACTTTGAATATACTAGCCCAGAAGACAAAGACGTAGAGCCGCCAGAGCCTCCTCGCCCAGAACCGCCTTCATATGAGCCGCCTCCAAGAAGAGAAGGACCAGAAGATCTTCCCCCGCCTCCACCGCCGATGTTCTAGGGTTGCTTGATTAATAAATTTGATTGTGTTATCTTAAAAATAGCTAGTTTAATAGACTAGCTATTTTTTATAGAAAATTAGGAGAAAACTTATGTCAAAAGAAGTAATACAAGCTATTAAGGCGATTTGCGAAGAAAAGCATATTCCAGTGGAATCAGTGCTTTCAACAATTAATCAAGCTTTGGCAGCCGCTTATAGAAAGGATTTTGGAAATAAACTCCAAAATCTTAAAGTTGAATTTAATCCAGAAAACATGGATATAAAGGTTTTTGATGTGAAAGAAGTTGTTGAAGATCAAGAACTCGATGAACAGGGCAATGTTGTGTGTGATGATGAT
Organism: Patescibacteria group bacterium; assembly: GCA_018830465.1. Classification (GTDB taxonomy): domain Bacteria; phylum Patescibacteriota; class Patescibacteriia; order UBA2169; family UBA2169; genus CG1-02-41-12. Next base: position 12,933 of record JAHJSI010000013.1, read on the forward strand.
GCAGATGATAAAAATAATGAAAAGCAAGAAAAGGATGAATCTACTGATGCGCCTTCGGAAGAAGGCGAAGAAGAGGAAGAAAGATTTAATCCAAAAACTCAGATGATGATTTCTGAAGCAAAAGAAATTAAAAAATCCGCAAAAATCGGCGATGAATTAGTGCAAAAATTAGAAGTTCCTGGTGAATTCGGAAGAATGGCGGCTCAAACAGCAAAGCAAGTTATAATTCAACGTTTGCGAGAAGCAGAGCGCGAGGTTGTGTTTAATGAATACAAAGACAGAGAGGGCGAACTAATTAATGGCACAGTGCAGAGAATAGAGAGGGGGAATGTTTTGGTTGATATCGGACAAGCAACAGCCATTATGCCGCAACAAGAACAAATTCGAGGCGAGCATTATGCGCCAGGAGCGCAATTAAGATTTTATATTAAGTCAGTCGCGACCTCAAGCCGGGGGCCTGAAGTAATTGTTTCTCGAGCTGACAAGGAATTAGTGCGCAAATTATTTATGATGGAGGTTCCTGAAGTAGCTGATGGCGCCGTTGAATTAAAATCAATTTCTCGCGAGCCTGGATCTAGGTCAAAAATAGCAGTATACACTGAAGAAGAAAATGTTGATCCAGTTGGCTCATGCGTTGGTCAGAGGGGAACTCGCGTTCAGTTTATAATCAATGAGCTAGGAGGCGAGAAGATTGATATTATTGAATGGGATAAAGATGAAATCGCGTTTATTAAAAACGCTTTATCGCCAGCTAAGGTGCAGAATGTTGTGCTTGATGAAAAAAATAAAACAGCCCAAGCAGAGGTTTTAGAAGATCAGTTTTCTTTGGCAATTGGAAAAGGCGGGCAAAATGTTCGCTTAGCTTCTTCTCTTGTTGGGTGGAAAATTGATATTAAAGAAGCAAATGATGGCGTATCCGAGGATTCAGAATCTGAAGATGAAGATGTTAAAACAAAAAAAGACGTTGATTCCGATGAACAAATTAGAAATTAAAAATTTTATCTATGTCAACATATATCATATTTTCTCTTGCTGCTGCTGTAGCGGCAATTATATCAGGAGGAATTCTTGCTGCTTGGGTATTAGGCAGATTGCCGGGCGATGAAAAGATGCAGGAAATCGCAAAAGCAATACAACAAGGATCGCGCGCCTATATGAGCAGGCAATATAGAACAATTGCGGTTGTTTGCGCTGTAATATTTTTAGTAATTGGATTTATTCTATCATGGTCCACTGCTTTGGGATTTTTAGTTGGAGCCCTGTTCTCAGGCATTGCCGGGTACATTGGAATGAGCGTTGCGGTTAGGGCTAATGTGCGCACCGCGCACGCGGCAAGCAAAGGGCTAAAGCGCGCGTTTTCAGTCGCGGTCCGCGGAGGCGCGGTAACCGGACTTTTAGTTGTGGGTTTGGGATTGCTTGGGGTCGCTGGGTTCTATGCGGCAACAGGCGACGTGAATGCGCTTGTTGGTTTGGCTTTCGGGGGGAGCTTGATTTCGGTTTTCGCGCACCTTGGCGGCGGCATTTACACCAAAGCCGCTGATATAGGCGCTGATTTGGTTGGCAAGATTGAAAAAGATATTCCAGAGGACGATCCCCGCAACCCGGCTGTGATCGCGGACAATGTCGGCGACAATGTCGGCGACACGGCTGGAATGGCTGCGGACCTTTTTGAAACATACGCCGTAACCATGATAGCGGCAATGCTTTTGGGCAAGTTCCTATTTCCGGATTTTGAGAACGCGGTTATGTACCCGCTGGTTTTGGGCGGCATTGCCATCGTGGCGTCTATCCTGGGGCTCGCGTTTGTGCGCTTGGGGCGCAAGGAAAATATCATGGCCGCGTTCTACAAAGGATTAGCCGCTTCAGCTGTACTCGCGGCCGCTGGTTTTTACCGCGCAACCACTTGGCTTATGGACGGAAACGGCCACTACCTTCCACTGAACTTATTCTACGCTTCTCTCGTGGGGTTCGGGGTAACCGCGATGTTGGTCATAATTACCGAATATTACACATCTAATAAATACCAGCCCGTTAAAAACATTGCTGAAGCTTCCACCAAAGGGCACGGTCCGAACATCATTGCGGGCCTTGCGCTTTCCATGCGTTCAACCGCGTTGCCGGCAATTGTCATCGTGCTTGCCATTTGGGGCTCGTATATCCTTGCTGATACCTACGGGATAGCGGTTGCCGCGGTAAGCATGCTCTCGCTCGCCGGCGTAATCGTTGCCATTGACGCGTTCGGCCCTATCGCGGATAATGCCGGCGGAATCGCTGAAATGGCTGGATTGCCGGAAGAAGTGCGCGAGGTTACAGATAAGCTGGACGCAGTCGGAAACACGACAAAGGCAATAACAAAGGGCTATGCGATCGGCTCTGCTGCGCTTGCCGCGCTCGTGCTTTTTGCTTCGTATTCTCAGGGATTCCTGGCGCACGGCAGGGAACTGCTGTTCAGGTTGTCGGATCCATTAGTGATCATTGGTCTGTTCATTGGCGGACTCTTGCCGTATTATTTCGGCGCTTTGATCATGGAGGCAGTGAGCAAGACAGCCGGAAAAGTTGTTGAAGAAGTTCGCCGGCAGTTCAACGAGATAAAAGGCATTATGGATGGAACTGGAAAGCCGGACTATGAAACTTGCGTTGACATTATCACCAAAGACGCGCTGCGGCAGATGTTTGTTCCTGCCTTGATTCCGGTTCTCGCGCCAATATTAGTTGGTTGTCTTTTAGGGCCTGTCGCGCTTGGAGGATTGCTGATGGGATCAATTGTGACTGGAATTTTTGTCGCGATTTCAATGACTACTGGCGGCGGCGCTTGGGATAACGCGAAAAAATTGATTGAGTGCGGGGAGTATGGCGGAAAAGGTTCTCTAGCTCACGCGGCAGCGATAACAGGAGACACTGTTGGTGATCCATATAAAGACGCGGCAGGACCTGCTATCAATCCAATGATCAAGGTGATAAATATTGTTGCTTTGCTGATTGTCAGTTTCCTTGTATAGAATGAATATAAAGCCAAAAAGCATTTTCTTTTTTTTAGCAAGCAATATCAGGCATATTGTTTATGCTGTATTTCTTGGAAAAGTTGAAGGAATAGAAAATCTTCCAAAACCTCCATTTATTCTTGCTCTTAATCATGTGAGTATTCCTGATGCCTGGCTGGTTACAAATTTAATGATTTCTCGTTTTAAAATACCTGCATGGATTATTGGCCGTGATGATTTTTGGCTTGGGAAAATATGGTCAAATTTTATAGGCCCTCGCTTAGGCGGTATTATTATTGATTGGAGAGAGCCCCATAAAGCGCTTGAGCGCGCGCATGAAATCTTGCTAAAAAAAGGAATTGTAGGAATTTTTCCAGAGGGAACGCGAAATTCAGATCCACGCGCTTTATGTTTGGGTAAAACAGGCGCGGCCCGCCTTGCTTTAAGCGCTAAAGTTCCTGTTGTGTGTGTTGGATATTTTGGTCCGAAAATCGCGACAACTTTTGAAGCAATAAAAAATTTTGTGTTCAAGCGGAACTTGGCGCGCATTGTATTCGGAAAGCCGCTTGATTTTTCTGAGTATTATGGTAAAACAATAGATCGCGAACTTCTTTATGAAGCAACTGATAAAATAATGGTTCAGATCGGGGCTTTGTGCGGCAAGCGCCCTCGTCTGCATAATATATGAATATACAAGAGAATAAGTTAAATGAATCGGAGTTGGAGTTTATTTTTGAGCTTGAAAGAAAAGATATTGAACAGAATTTGCAGAATACTGCAAAGCGCATTTCTGAAAATATTGAAATTCCCGGATTCCGCAAAGGCGCGGCTAACTATGATGCTGTGTGCCGCCATATTGGAGGCGAAGCTAAAGTTTACGAGGAAGCGCTTCAAGTAATTGTTGGAAAAGCGCTTGTTAAGGCAGTGCAAGATAGAAAACTGGAAACAATTGGAAAGCCGGAAATTTCTATCCAAAAAATGGTGCCTCCATTCGGTATTTCATTTAAAGCAAAGATAGCTTTAAGCCCTAAAATTGAATTAGGCGATATATCAAAAATTAAGATTAAGAAAAAAGAAGTTAAAATTAACGAAAAAGAAGCCAAAGAAATTATTGAGCGCCTGCAGTACGAGCGTGAGCAAGAGGAAAAGGAAAGATTTGAAATTGAAGCAATACAGGAGTTGGTAAAATTATCCAAGATAAGTGATTTGCCTAATTCATTGATTAATGAAGAAGCAGATAAAATGCTTCATGAACTTGAACATGATGTTTCTCGCCAAGGCATTAAGCTGGATGATTATTTAAAAAGCATAAAAAAGACGCAAGAGGATTTGAAAAAGGATTTTAAGCCAAAAGCAGAAGGTAGAATTAGAATGATGCTTGTTGCTCGCGAGTTTGGCAAACAAGAAAATGTAAAAATAGATGAAAAAGACGTGGAAAAAGAGATTGAGATTTCTAAAAAAGCAAATGCCTCTAATCCAGAAATGCTTGCCCAGTTTGAGTCAGATGATTACAAGAATTATGTGCGAAATGCTTTGACTTCAAGAGCTATTTTTGAGAGATTAGCACAGAAGTTAACACAATAAACAGTTAATAAAAAAAGGCGAGACAAATACTCGTTTTTTTTATTTTGACTTTACAAAACAGGTTAATTTGATATTATATGTTAGTAGTTAGGGCTATGTGCGGGCCTGCCCGCCGTAGCTCTGTATTCAGAGCGCAGGCGGGTATCGTATAGTGGCTATTATGCGTCCTTGCCAAGGACGAGACACGGGTTCAATTCCCGTTACTCGCTCCAGTTATAAATTTCAAGCCGCGGTGGTGGAATTGGTATACACGCTTGATTTAAGCTCAAGTGCCTTATGGCATGTGGGTTCGAGTCCCGCCCGCGGCACCA
>JAHJSI010000014.1 GCA_018830465.1 Patescibacteria group bacterium
CACTCTGGAGCATGGCCATTATCAGCTATTGACTGCGTAGATTGCGAAACCCAAGCATGACTTGCTTTCTTTTCCTCTGGAACTCCAAGGTCAAGCTGGATCTGATCACCTGAAATATGCCTTTCTAATATATGCGCGATAGCGTCAGCTAAAGACAATATCTTTTGTCCGCCGCCATTAAACGAAGGCATTGGCCCGCGAATTCCTTTTAATTGCTTTATAACTTCTTCAGCACAAACGCCCGCTCGCAAAGCAAGAGAAGCTAGGCGGCAAATTGCTTCTGATGTAGCCGCAAAAAATCCACCTGCTTTTCCTATTGTCGCGAATACTTCAAATGGCTTTCCATCATGTCCGTCATTTATTGTGACGTATAATTTTCCATAAGAAATATTTAATCTATATGTTTTGCCTGCCATCACTTCAGGCCGATCCCTTGGCACAACTTCTTTGACAACATCTGTTTTTTGCTTCTGGCTTTCTCCAGTCACAATCGGCGGCGGAATATATATATCGCTCTGCTCTTGCATTAACTTGCCTTCGCTCTTTTTGTCTGTTTTTTTTGCGCTGTCAAGCGATTCAAGAACAGATACATCGCGTGAATTTTCCCTGTAATAGGTTACGCCTTTGCATCCAAGCTCATATGCTTTAACATAAAGCTCTTTAACATCATTATGAGTATGCCCCTCTGGCGCGTTCACTGTCTTTGAAATTGACGCGTCAGTATATTTCTGAATAACTGCCTGCATCTGAACATGCTCTAAAGGAGTTAATTGTTTCGCGTTTACAAAATACTCTGGAGTTTCTTGGTCAGGATTCTCATCCTGCCATTGCTTGAATAAAGGATGATACACAATATGCTCTCCTAAACGATCAATTCTTTTAAACGCAAAATCAAAAACCGGCTCAATTCCGCTTGAAACATTAGCAAGCATGCTTGTTGTGCCAGTTGGAGCTTGAGTCAGTAATACGCCATTGCGGATTCCGTTTTCAGCTATGTCTTCTTTTATGTCTTCTGGCAAGGCAGCCACAAATGTTGCTTGCAAAAACTTTTCTTTATCAAACTTAGGAAATGATCCTTTTTCTTTTGCAATATCAATTGACGCGCGATACGCCTCATTCCTGATAAACTCATACACTTGCCGCGCGATTTTAACTGATTCATTGCTTCCATAACGCACTTTGAGCTTAATGAAAAAATCAGCAAGGCCCATTGTGCCAAGCCCAACGCGCCGCACAGCCATCTGCACTTCTCTGTTTTCTTTAAATGAATAAGGGGTAGAATCAATTACATTATCCATGAACCTAATTGCAACATGTACTGTTTTTCTCAAATTTTCCCAGTCAATTGTTCCTTCTTTGGCAAATGGAACCAAATTAACTGATCCAAGATTACATACTCCCCATGCAGGCAATGGCTGCTCTCCGCAAGGATTTACGCATACAATATCCTCAAAATACCATGTATTCACTTCTTTTCCGCACCTCTCCAGAAACACAACCCCTGGCTCCCCGGACTCATGCGCTGATTCAGTTATTAAATCCCAAAGATACACGGCTTTAACTGTTTTATAAACCTTTCCACCCCATTGCAAATCCCAGTCTTTGTCTGTTTTTAACGCTTCCATAAACGCGTCTGAAACAGCAACAGAAAGATTCGCGTTTGTCATCTGCCCCATTGTTCTTTTTACAGTAATAAATTCTTCTATATCAGGGTGGTCATCATTGATCATAAGCATTAAAGCTCCTCTGCGAGCGCCTCCTTGCGTCACAAGTCCTGTTGAAAAAGAATAAAGCGCGCCAAAAGACACAGCTCCTGAAGCTGTGCCATTTACGCCTTTTACATAACTGCCTCTTGGGCGCAAAGAGGATAAATTTACTCCAACTCCACCGCCTCTAGCCATGATTTCAACCATATTCTTCACGCTATCCATAATTCCGCCGCGAGAGTCGTCTGGGCAAGGCAGCACAAAACAATTATAAAATGTAACATCCCCTCTTGCTCCTGCTCCTGTTAAGATTCTGCCTCCTGGAACAAACTTAAAATCTTCCAATGCCCAATAAAACTCTTGCTCCCACGATTCTTTTTGCTCATCGTTCATCTCTTCCTGCGCAATTGTGCGCGCAACTCTTCTCCACATCTGCTCAGCAGTATGCTCTAGCTGCTTCCCTTCTTCATCTTTAAGGGAATATCGATTATTGAAGACCTTCAAAGCAAGCCCTTCAAGTTTTGTCGGCTCTTTTGTTGCGCTTGAGGGTTTACCCTCCGTAGCCGAACCCTGTGAGGCGTAGGAGGGCTCAAGCACTACTTTTTTGTAGTATCCATTGATTTTTTCCACTTCTTTTGGAACTAGTTCATTTATTTTTTGTTTTTGCCCGCCCAAGGCGGGTCCGCCTTGGGCGGATTTTTGTGTTTGTTCTTCCATACTTATGTTTATCGTTACAATTCGCACAGAACACAACATATTGTGCCTGCCTTTGGAATTATAGCACTACATATTGTGTTTGTGAAATATTACAACTAGTGATAGGTTAGCCAAAAATTAAAATAACTGTGGATAAGTAATATCAGGCTGCCTGTGCCGCCGCATGGCGGGGTGGATAACTAATGTCCTCCGCTCCATTCCACTTCCTCTATCCCTGACTCCTGATTTAAAAATCTTGCTAAAACATAAAAATAATCAGACAATCTGTTCAAATAAACCAGGATCTGCTCATCAACTGGTTCATTATAGCTGGCTTTAACCGCAATTCTCTCTGCTCTGCGCGCGATTGTCCTTATCCAAAAGCACATTGCGCCTGCAGAAGACCCTCCTGGCAGGATAAATTTGCGCTGAGGCCCCAAGCAATGCTCTATCTCGTCAATTTTGCGCTCTAAAAAACGCACATCATCATCTGATAAGCGCGGAATATAGTCCTGCGCCTCCTTTGAAACGTTTTTAGGCGTTGAAAGCTGCGCTCCAATAGTAAAACATGTTGCTTGAATGGTTTTAAGGTCTGATTCCGCGTCTATTGGAAGATCTTGACGCGCGACAAGCAAACCAATAGCGCTGTTTAGCTCATCTATTGTTCCAAGAGCGCAAATTATGATGTCATCTTTTGAAATCCGCGCACCGCCAAATCGACCGGTCTCCCCTTGGTCCCCTGTTTTTGTGGTAATTGTCATAAATTTTCTTAATCTGGCATTAATGTTTTTCCAAGATTCCAAAACCTGTCATCCTTATGCTCCTGCCTCAGCCAATACCACCATTCTACACCCCACAAATATATTTCGTCAAATCCTGTTCGTTTTGCGTAATCAATTGTTGCCTGCGTGCGCTTAAAATTCATGCTATCAAACTGCTGAGACAATGTCATCTCGCTCATTGGAACAATTGACCATGGCTCTAACTGCAATTCTGATAAAAAAACTTTTTCAACATTTTTGTTTATTGCTTGCACAATACTAGATTTTTTCTGATAAAATCCCGGACGCATGGGATAATAGAACCTGCCCCAGATAGGATTCTCAGTGATTCTATACAAACTCACGCCAAGCTTATCCACATGAGAGCTAAAAGACAGCCAAGACGCTAATTCTCCTGAATCAGTTGATATAATCGGCCTACTGTCTAACTCGCGCACTATTTCAACTTCTTGTTTGAATAAATCCTTATTAGGAGGATCTTCATGGCATTCGCCAAAAGGAAATCCTGGCTCATTTTCTACTTGCCAGGCGATTATATTGTCATACTTCTTAAAATGCTCCACACTATCGCGCACAAAATTCAAAGTCATTTCATTAACTGCTTCTTGTTTGTATTCATAAATCCATTGCGGATCATGGCATTCTGGCCATCGGAATAGCTTTCTACCAACTGCCAATAAAATTTTAGCATCGCGTTTATCTGCTTCTTGAATCATCCAGTCAATTTCAGAAAAATCATATTTGCCCTGATCCATCTCAACCACATTCCAAGGCACTGCAAGCCGCAGATTCTTAACTTGCATATCATCCAAAAGCTCAATATACACATTTTGCCATTCTAATCCTAAATCAGTTGCTTGTTTTGGAAAAAAAGTAACACCCCACGTAATTTCACCCGGCTCTTTAACTCCTTCGCCTGACATAAACCAGATAGCGAATGCTACGCCTAATACGAGGATTGATGTGACTGTGATTTTGATTGTACGTCTTACGATTTTCTTCATAATTATTCTCTTTCAATGTCTCCTCTGAATATCTCAACCAATAAAAGCGTAATAATTGTTCCTGCAATAAATACTCCAATCATTACTCCCCAATCGCGCAATACTTGCCTTTAATTTGCACTTCTAAAAATGCAAGCACTAAGGCAACTATGAAAAGATATATTGATTGATATAACATATGGTTTTATTTTCATTTATAACAAATCACTGGGTACTACTCGCTTAACTCCAAGCTTATCAAAATCTTTGTCATAAGAAATAATTGGAGCCTTCCAAATTGAAATTACATCATTAGCAGCAATCATTGCATCAATAAATTTAACATTATACTGCCCATAAAGAGATAGCCCGAGCAACACATCATGCCGATCATAAATGGAAAGATTTTTAAGCTGGGCCATGCTATTAAGAGCCATTATAACCTCATGTTTGGAAAATTTGTACAGCCGCCCAAGAACCCAGCCAACTTCAGCAAACACCAATGTGTTTATTACCGCGCTTATTTTACCATCCTGTATAAGCTGTAAAATCTTGCTGCAATCCAAAAAACTCGGTACATGTTCTCTAATAAAAACACGCAAAAATATATTTGCGTCAAGAAAATATTTTTTAGAACCGTTCATAATGTTTTTCAAACAACTTGCGCGCTTTAAGGGCGGATATAACTTTCTTGGGCTTAAAATATCCGGCCAAATCTAAAATATCCTCCGCTGGCTCAATTGACGCTTTCTGCTTCTTTTTATCAACAGAAAAAACAACATTCTGACGCGGCTTGATTCCGAGCATGTCACGCACAGGTTTTGGTATTACGACCTGCCCTTTTATTGTTGTAGGTGATTGGTAAATCATAATATTAAATTCTTACTTTAATAATAAGTATTACTTAAAGTATAATACTTACTTTACGAAATGTCAAAACGCGATTAAACCTATTCCAATTGATATTAAAATTATAGCAAAAATCTTTTGCGCGAGCACTGCGCCTGTCAGCTTCTCAGACATTATTTTTGGAAACTTCTTTGCGAGCAGGATTATCATAAGCAGTAAAAATGCGTATTGCGCGCCTTGCATCGCGTTCACAAGCGACACAGACGCAAGCGATATTGAATAATTGACCAGCACGAATCCAAGCGCGCC
>JAHJSI010000015.1 GCA_018830465.1 Patescibacteria group bacterium
AGACGACCAAATATATGACTTTACAGCATCTCTGAAACCAGACATTATTGCTTTAGGTTATGACCAAAAAGCATATACTGAAAATTTGGAAAAACAGATGAAAAAACGAGGAATAGATGTAAAAGTAGCGCGATTAAAGCCATATAAACCAACAAAATATAAATCATCCAAAATAAATTTATCTGGCTCTGAAACACCAAAAACATTGACATAATACCCAAAATCAACTAATATATAATGGTTATATTAGATAATAAATTTATGCCAGATGACAAAAAAATAACTAAAGAGGAAGAAAAAAAAGATGTTAAACAAGAACCTGTCGGAAAAACCGCAATTGAAGAAATCTCATCAGAAGAAGGAAAAAAGAAAAAAGGCAAAAAAGGCAAATCAGATTATAAAAAACTTAAGCCAGAAGAAATAAGGCCTGGCATGATTGTTCGCGTACATCAAAAAATCGTTGATACAAATTCAAAAGGAGAAGAAAAAGAACGTATACAGATATTTGAAGGAATGGTCTTGGCGCGCAAGCACGGAAGCGAGGCAGGAAGCACTATTACTGTTAGAAAAGTTTCAGAAGGAGTTGGCGTAGAAAAAATCTTCCCTTTGAACATGCCTTCAATTGAAAAAATTGAACTTGTCAGAACCTATCGCGTGACGCAAGCAAAGCCATATTATCTGCGGACTACCAAGAAGCGGCTAAAAGAGATTAAAGAATAAAAAGGGCGCTTAGCTCAGCTGGTTAGAGCGCTTGTTTTACACACAAGAGGCCGGGGGTTCGACTCCCTCAGCGCCCACCATAGCATATATTGAACCTTTGTGTTATATTATATATAATAATAACATAAGGGTTCGATTATGAAATCAAAAGAAAAATCAACTGCCAGAAAGTTGCGTGAACTTGGATGGTCAATCAATGAGATTTATACAAAACTTGGGGTATCAAAGAGTAGTGTAAGTATTTGGGTTAGAGATATTGAACTTACAAAAAAGCAAAAAGCTACATTGTCCACAAAAGGCCACACAAAAGAAGCTATAGAAAAAAGGCGAAAAACCCGTCTTACAAGAGAAAACGCTCGAAGGCAAAAAATTATAGACAGCGCAAAAATAGATATTAAACAAATTTCAAAAAAAGAGCTATTTCTTATCGGTATAAGCCTATATTGGGGAGAAGGCAGTAAAACTAGACGGGGTATAGTAGAATTTTCAAATAGCGATCCTTTGCTTATTGAAATTATGATGAAATTTTTCAAAGAGAACTGCGAAGTTCCTCCTAAAAAATTCAGAGGCCATGTTTATCTACATACACATCTAGATCCTATAAAAGCAGAAAAATACTGGAGCAAAATATCAAGGATTTCGACTAAGCAGTTTTTCAAAACATCACAACAACACAATAAAGCAAGTAAAAATAAAAAAGATTCACTTCCTTATGGAACATTTTCAATATATGTCTGCAATACAAAATTATTTTTAAAGATAAAAGGGTGGATGGAAAGTATGTATAATGTAATAATAAATAAATAGGCCGCGGTGGCGGAATTGGTATACGCGATAGGTTGAGGGCCTATGCCTTTCGGGGCGTGAGGGTTCGAGTCCCTCCCGCGGCACCAGCCTTCGCTATGAGTACATAGCTATGGCTGGTCTGCGACCATCTGTACTAAACTAAAACAAAAATATGGGAAGGATAATAATTGGCATAATAATGGTTTGTGCAGGATTCCTGCTAGTTTGGAAAAACGAAGCAATTATAGGATTCACAGGAATGAATACATGGGCCGAAGACAAGCTTGGTACATTTGGCGGAACGCGCATGATGTATAAGCTGATTGGATTAGCAATAATCTTCGGGGGTTTGCTTGCAATCACAAACATGCATCAAAATTTCCTGCAAGGAACTATTGGCAAACTATTCAGCCCAAGCATATAAATTAACCACAAGGGCCGTTAGCTCAGCTGGTAGAGCACCTGCTTTGCAAGCAGGGGGTCGGGAGTTCGAGTCTCCCACGGTCCACCAAAAAAAATTCATCGCGTATGGATTTTTTTTATTCTTAAACATGCATAAAAAAATATTTTATAAAAAAAGTTGTCCACAGTTTTGAAAAAATTTTGTATTGATTTTAAAAATAAAGTGTTATACTAAAAAAGTAAACAAAAAATAAATGTGTGACAATGTCGATCACATAAAAAGAAAAATAAATTAACTCAAAAAAAATATGCCCGCTAAAAAAAGAAAGCCAGCAAAGCGCAAGGCAACGAGAAAGCGCGCAACAAAGCGCAGAGCGCCTGCAAGAAGAAAAACTACAAAAAAGAAAGTAACAAAAAGAAAGACAACGCGACGCCGCAAAAAGAAATAAAAACAAAAGAAAACTGTCTGCCGAATCAGCAGGCAGTTTTTTTATAACATTAATTTAAAATAAAGTTTTCTGTCTATTTTTCGCGGACACTTGCTCTTCTTTTTTGAATACAGATACAACGCCATATTCGCCGTCATATCCTGGCTCAACATGGATTTCACCCTCGCGAACACGACGTATTCCTTCTATTAATTCTGGGATTCCGAAGTCCTTGATCTTATCCAAAGGCGTCTTAAGCAGAATATTAAACTCATTATCAATCTTCTCTATCATTGCGTCATAAGTCTCTTGAACTCGCTTTGTGTTTTTTCGCTGGGCGAACGCGTCAGCAATAATTTCTTGAAGAGGAACAATATATTTATAGTCTCCATTCTTTTGGGGCTTATCTCTATCAGCTAATTCTTCAACTCGATTATAAACGCCGATTGTAAGCAATTTTTTGCATTTAGGGCAAATTCCTTTTAGCTTTTTTGTCTGCTTTGGGTCGCACACAAATTTGCACGCGCGATGCCCGTCATAATGATACTTGCCTTCTTCAGGATGAAACTCAATTGTATGCGAAATTTTATTTTTATTAGATTTTCCTTTTTGTAATGCTGTCTTAATATTTTTCACGGACGCATCCTCTAAATCAAATACTGTTGCTTCTCTTCCAAGATTTGGCAAGGAGTGCGCGTCTGAATTTGAAACCAAGCTTATATTATCAAGCATAGACAAACGCCAGTTCATTGGAGGATCAGAAGATAGTCCAGTTTCAATCGCGTAAATTTTATCAGCTAAATCGCCAAAACATTCTTCAATAGTATCAAAACCGGATTTTGAACCGAAGATCGCGAACCACGGAGTCCATGCGTGCGCGGGAATGATGATAAAATCTTTTGAAACATCCCAAATTAATTTTACCATGTCAGCAACATCCATTCCCAAAATAGGCCTGCCATCTGATTTTATGTTGCCGATTTTGTCTAACTGCTTATTTAATTCTTTAACTTCTTCCAAGCCCGGCGCCCACACGCAAGTATGCATGCGACGAACTTTATCATGGCGCTTATAAATATTAGCTATTTCTGTGGTAATAATGAACTTTGGATCTAATATACCACCTTCATCTGATACGTTAACTTTTATCTGATGTTTGCGCTTAAATGAATAGAGTCCTCCACCCACGGGCTCTAGTTCTTTTTCCATTTCTTTTACATATTGCGGATATGTAAAGTCCCCTGTACCAATCAAATCAATGCCTTTTATTTTCGCGTGTTTATATAATCCCTCAATATTAAGGTCCCGCGCTGTCGCGCGCGAGTATCTGGAGTGTAGATGTAGATCCGCAATATACTGCATATTAGATTAGTTTATCAAAAATTGACCAATAACAAAAGACAGCATTGTCTTGGCGGCTACCTACTCTCCCAACACCCCAAGGGTGTAGTACCATCGGCGCTAATGGGCTTAACTGCTGTGTTCGGAATGGATACAGGTGTACCCCCATCGCACAGACCACCAAGACAATGCTGTCTTTTAAAAAATTTTGGAAACGAGAATCTCAACTTAAACCACTTAAGTGGTTGCGCACTCGGGCTATTAGTACTCCTTGGCTGAACATATTGCTATGCTTACACCTAGAGCCTATCAAGGTCGTAGTCTCCGACCGCCCTAATAACGAATTCTTATCTTGGGAAGTGCTTCGCGCTTAGATGCTTTCAGCGCTTATCACTGCCGCACGCCGCTACCCAACAATGCAACTGGTGTCACAGTTGGTACACAGGAGGTGCGTTCCCCTCGGTCCTCTCGTACTAGAGGGGAGCTCCCGCAGAATTCAACGCCCATGGTAGATAGGAGACCGACATTCTGTTACTTTGCAAAACCATATCTAAAAACTGAATTGCTCTATGGCGGTGTGCCGCGAGGCACACTCTGCATGTCGCCATGCAGTTCGGACTATATCTTTACGCCGCATTGCGGCGCGTTTGGCGTATAGTCTCTGAGGATTCCTTTGTAATACAAAGGCCTTTCCTGCTGATTATCTGCACCTAACACATTATTACTAAACAAATAGTAGTGTAGGATACTCGAGTCCTCTATGTCTCCATGGACTCTCCAGAGTTTCCAGCATATAGCCAAATTTATAGACAGCACGTATCTCTACTGTCTCACGCGTGTAATTCCATTATTTCTAATGGCACAGACTATACCTTCACCCTTCCTGCAGTAACAGGGGAGGGGCTGACGTGTGATACTAGTTTCAATGACTGAATGGATCTACCAACTAATATCTCACCCTTTCGGGATCAGTCGTTACGGGGGTACAGTTTATGTTGCCTTAAATACGATTTAAACTTTTCAGAAGTATTAGTTCGCTTTTTTGAATAATTCAGAATAGCGAATTTATCAACTAATTCAGCTGCTTTAATAAAACGCTGAATAGCATATGATTTACTTAGAATCTTGTTGATTTCAAGCGCTAGTTTTATATGCTCGCGCTTGAGTCGTACATACGGCTTCAATACTTTCAAAATCTTTATTACTGGCTCTAAACCAACAATAGTGTATTCACTGACATTATCGCCGCGATTTCTAACATAGCCAACACCAAATAACTGATGAAGCCATTCAAGAAATTCACGCTTGTCGGTATGCTGATAAAAGACAATGCTGGCGCGTATCTGATAGCCATTCCGATAATCTTTGCGATGTATCAGTTGGTACATAATACAGCCATCACCATCTAAAAATCCAGCAATATAAGATTTTACTGAAGACGAAAGTATTGCCATAAACTGACCTTCCCACGGTATTACCCTTCTAGTTGTTCAAAACTAGTTAGGGTTTCACCGTTATGAGTCAGATTTATTATATCATATTTCTATGATAGAACGCAATGTAATTTACGTTCTGAACCCAGCTCGCGTACCGCTTTAACCGGCGAACAGCCGGACCCTTGGGACCTTCTTCAGCCCCAGGATGCGATGAGCCGACATCGAGGTGCCAAACCTCCCCGTCGATGTGATCTCTTGGGGGAGATCAGCCTGTTATCCCCGGAGTAACTTTTATCCGTTGAGCTTCCGCCGTCCTATATCGTACGGTCGGATCACTAACTTCTGCTTTCGCAACTGCTCGGGTTGTCGCCCTTGCAGTAAAGCTGACTTATGGGTTTGCCCTATCGCGCTGATTTCCATCCAGCGCTAGTCAACCTTTGTAAACGCCTCCGTTACCTTTTAGGAGGCCACCGCCCCAGTCAAACTACCCGCCAGATACTGTTCTTTGGCCGGCTAACGGCTCAAAGTTAGATATACAAATGCTTAAGGGTGGTATTTCACTGGTAACTCCACATCCGCTAGCGCGGACGCTTCAAAGTTTCCCACCTATGCTAAACATAAAAATCTATATATCAATACCAAGTTGTAGTAAAGCTTCACGGGGTCTTTTCGTCTAACCATGGGTAATGAGCATCTTCACTCATCTCGCAATTTCGCCAAGTCCCTTGTTGAGACAGTTTTCAGGTCGTTATGCCATTCGTGCAGGTCGGAACTTACCCGACAAGGAATTTCGCTGATTGTTGTTACACTATATCTATAGTGACACAGTCATTTCTGCTGTGCTCTGCATATCGCCATGCAGATCGGACCATCTCTTCATCAATTCTCCTGAATTGAGTCTGGCGTATGGTCTCTGAGGATTCTAATTAAATCGGCTCTCGATTTTTTATGATTCATCTTCTCGGAAAGTAAAGCTATCCGTACAACTCCTTCCTTACTAAGATGTTTTCTTTGTGCCATCAATTTTACAATTTTGGCAAACAATAGAAAATCATGTTTTTTTGAGGTACGTAAATAGTGTCTCTCAAAGAAAGGAATAATCACTTCTAGTAAATCGCTTCTGCGGGTTACTGAATAGCGAAACAAATCTTCTTTGTGATTATCGTGACGACGATTTATATAAATATCGCCCGCACCAAAGAAAGATTTTAATTCTTTAAGAGTTACCAAGCTGCGCGCTCCTTGCACCACTGCAAACTCGTGAGCAACTTGATAGCCTGTCACGTATCCTCGACGCATTCGTGTAGATTCTTTACGATCTGGTTGTTTAACAAAACCAATTGAGAAACAACCTTCTCCATCTACAAAACCTACTATCCATCCGATTTTAGTTAGTCTTTCCTGCTGGTTTTCTGCACGAGACACTTTTTTACTTTGTTTTTTCATTTCAGACAAGGAATAATTATACCTTGTCATTATAGCAAAGTAGTGCTCGATACTCCAGGTGTTCCAGCATATAGCCAAATTTTCTTCTACATCTTCGCTGGCAAAAACGAAGTTCAAAGGAGGGTTTTCACCTCACTAAGGCAGCAATTCCACCTTAGAACGGTTATAGTTACCGCTGGCGTTCATCCGCGCTTCGGATTGAGGCTTGCACCCCTCACCTTAACGTTCGGACACTGGCCAGGCATCAGCCCCTATACGTCACCTTACGGTTTAGCAGGGACCTGTGTTTTTGGTAAACAGTCGCCTGAAATTTTTAACTGCGGCCCGGCGGATGCCGGGCAGGCCTTATTGCGAACTTACGGCCGCTTTTTTGCCGAGTTCCTTAACAAGGGTTCTCTTGTACGCCTTGGTCTTCTCGACCTATTCACCTGTGTTGGTTTGCGGTACGGGTAGTAAAAGCTTAACGCTCTATAGTTTTTCTAGGCAGCGCGCTCACCTGAATTGAATCCGCCCGAAGGCTTTTTCTTCTCGCTAACTGACCATGTACCATAAAGGTACGCGGCCGGAAAGCAAACGCCCCAATCCAAAAGGACGTTCAAGCAGTTAACACTGCGTCGCTATAGAGCAAACAATTACTAGGGACGGAATATTAACCGTCTCTTCCATCGCCTACGCCTTTCGGCCTCGGCTTAGGATCGCCTAACCCTGGGTCGATAATCGTTGCCCAGGAAACCTTGAATTTTCGGCGGGCAGGGTTTTCGCCTGCCTTCATGCTACTCATGCCAACATTCTCGCTTCCAGACGCTCCACGCCACCTCGCGGTGTACGCTTCAGCGCGACTGGAATGCTCCTCTACC
>JAHJSI010000016.1 GCA_018830465.1 Patescibacteria group bacterium
ACAATTTCCACTCGCCTATTTCGGGCGCATCCTTCCATGGTTTCATTGCTGACTGCCGGGTTTGAAGAACCGCGGCCGAATTATTCGCTCTAGCGAGCTTTGTTAAAATATGCCGCGATTATCGCATAATAAAATATATCGGTTTTTAGAAACTATTCCAGCTATTTTGGTCTGGACTACTTTGATTGGGTCAATTGTTTTGTCTTTTTACGCGCCTTTGATTGCGATTTATATTATTATCTTATTTGACTTGTATTGGCTGATAAAAGTGGTGTATTGGCTTATATATTTATTCGGGTCATATCGCAATTATCGCAGGGACACGCGGATTGATTGGCTTCAAAAATTAAAACAAGAAGATCCAGTGTCGCATGATAGCGCGAATTCACATTGGAATGATTTATATCATCTTGTCTTCTTACCGACATTCAAAGAGTCGTTTGAAGTGCTGGATACTACTTTGAAAGGATTGGTTCAAAGCAATTATCCCACGGAAAAAATGATGGTCGCCTTAGGAGTAGAGGAGCGGGACAAGGAAAATGGATTGCGAATAGCGAACAGAATCAAGGAAAAATACGCGAACAATTTTTTTCAATTCTGGATAACAGTGCATCCAAAAAATTTACCCAATGAACAGCCAGGCAAGGGCTCTAATAATGTATTTGCCGCGAAAAACGCGCAAAAGGAGATTGACAAGCTCAATATTGCGTATGAAAAAATTATTGTGTCAACATTTGATATTGACACAATCGCGCATAAAGAATATTTTGGCCATTTGACATATAAATTTTTGACGCACTCTCATCCGCACAACACCAGCTATCAGCCAGTTGCTTTATTTAATAATAATGTGTGGCAGTCAAACGCTTTTACTCGAACTGTGTCAAATGGAACAATGTTCTGGCTTTTGACTGACTTGTCGCGCCCTGACAGGTTATTCACGTTTTCCTCGCATTCTATGAGCTGGAAAACTTTAACTGAAATCGGATTTTGGGAACCAGACCTTGTGACAGAGGATTCACGCATCTTCTTGCAATGTTTTATTCATTTTAACGGCGAATATACCGTGACCCCGATGTATGTGCCAGTGTCAATGGACACTGTTGAGACAGGTACGTTTTGGGGCTCTTTGGCCGCGGTTTACAAACAGCAGAGAAGATGGGCATGGGGCATTGAGCATTTTCCATACATGGTTTGGCATTTCTGGAAAAGCAAAAAGATTCCTTTTTTTAAAAAATTCAAGTATTTTTTCAATATTACAGAAGGAATGTATTCTTGGGCAACTGCGCCTATTTTGATTCTTATTCTTGGCCGGCTTCCTTTGGTTTTTGCCGACAGAACCACGGAATCAACCGTAATCGCGCAGAATGCTCCAACTGTTCTGCATTGGCTTTTAACAACAGCAATGATTGGCTTGTTTGTGACTGCTATTATGTCTCTTGTTTTTCTGCCGCCTTGCCCAAAAAGCGAATCAAAGCATAAGTATATTTATATGCTTTTGCAGTGGGCGTTGTTTCCTATAAATATGATAATATTCGGCTCAATCCCAGCAATAGACGCGCAAACTCGTTTAGCTACTGGCAAATATCTTGGTTTTAATGTGACTAAGAAAAATCGGTAAAATCATCAAATATTTTTGTACTTGACATTTTTTAGTATAGTGTGTATACTATTTACTCGATCATTTAAAAATATAGATTAACCACGCGTAAACCATACCAAAGAAAGGGGCGCATCATGGTAAATCAGAATCACGCGTTAGCGGTTTTTGGGACAGCAAAGATCCGTTAATTCCCTCTAGCGCGACAGTTTTTGGGAAGAATGATTCAGGCGAAGAGTATTCTTTCAGAGCCGAAATCGTAGAAGTAGGGTGGGAGTGTACTTCTGGCGGCAAAAAGATAAGGGTTTGGGTCATAAAAAGGCCGAAAAAGGTCTGTCACGGCTCAATCCTTAACCCTGATTCATGAATTGGTCTATAGAGAATCGCGGGTGGCCTTTGAAAAATTCTTCAAAGGCCATCTTTTTTTTGCCTTGTAATTGGACTTCATCCAATTGCAGAGGTAGGTGCAAGGCATGCCTTGCACCTACGTTGTCATTCAAAGATGCTTTCCAAATAATCAATTTTTTGTTATTCCACTCTGTCCAAGCCCCTGGCCAAGGGTTCATTGCTCGTATTTGAGCGTCAATTTTTTCTGGAGCTTGCGACCAGTCAATTTTGCCATCCTTTTTAGTCAATTTTTCAGTGTAGGACGCTTTGTTGTGGTCTTGTTTTTTTGCTTCAATTTTTTTTGCAATATAATCAGGCAGGATTTTAATAAGTAGATCTGCGCCGACTTGCGCGAGTTTGTCGTGAAGTTCACCTGAAGTTTCTGTCTGATTAAGCTTGATTTTTTTTTGCGCAACAATTGGGCCGTGATCCATTTTGTCATCTAGTTTCATGATAGTAACGCCTGTTTCTTTGTCTTGATTCAAAATCGCGGCTTGAATAGGGGATGAGCCGCGGTATTTCGGAAGCAATGATGGATGCAGATTCAGAATCCCCATTGGAAACGAATCAATAATCTTTTTTGGAATAATATCTCCATAAGCAACAAGAACGCCGAGCTTTGCGCCTGTTTTTGTAAATTCATGCGCAACAGATATGCCTGCTTCTTGCGCGACTTTTTTTATAGGTGATGGAATCAGTTTTGAGTGATGCCGTCCAATTGGCTTGTCTGGCTGTGTTATTATTTTTACCACATCGCAAAAATCAGCTTTGAGCAAGGCATTAAGCGCCGGCGCCGCGAATTCAGGCGTGCCAAAGAATATTATTTTTACTTTATCAGCCATTTAAAAAAATTAGTCATTTATTATCTTATCAATAAATAGCATCCCATCCAAATGATCTACTTCATGCTGAATCACGCGGGCAAAGAATCCAGTGGCCTTAATCTTGCGCTCTTGTCCGCTGTGATCAATGTAGCGCACTTTTATTTTTTTGCTCCGTTCAACGATTCCGAACACATCTGGGATTGAAAGGCATCCTTCTTCTCCTTGTTCTGTTTCTTTGGACGCGGAAAAAATTTTTGGGTTTATCATTAGAAGATGGTCTTCAAGAGATTTGTCAGCATCTTTGTGGATCGCGACAATACGTTTGTGTTTTCCAACCTGAACAGCGGATAATCCAACGGCTTTTTCTCTCGCCATTGTATCAATCATATCTGTACACAATTTTTGTACACCCTTAACATTATCAACTTTTGTTGACTTCTTTTTAAGTATATCATTTGGATGTAAGATTATATGCAGTTTCATATTGGTAAATATAGACTCCTCGGCGAGGAAATGAAAAATTTACTTTTCATTTCCTCGCTCTACGTCGTCTATAATACATTTTCAGGGTCTCTATCAACCAGCCAGCCATGCGGCAATGAGCAGATGATAGAGAGGTCTGTGTGGCGCGCGACTTTTAATAGCAGTGATTGTTGATTTTTTTTATCTTTGAAAGGTCCGAGTATTTGAGCTTTGTTTTTTAGCGCGGGTTGCAATGACTTAAGCGCGCGATCAAACTCATATCCTATATTCCCTTGATATGAGAGTTTAATCAATTGCGAAAATGGAGGATAATTAAACTGCTTTCTATTCTGCATCTCTGATTTAATAAATACATCTGTTTCTCCATACGCGAACGCGCGGACTGCCAGATTCTCTGGAGAATATGATTGCAGGATAATGCGCTTAATTTGAAGCTCTGAACACATTATTTTCCAAAAATTCAAACGGTTAAAAGTTCTTTGCCCGCTTCTAAAGTCCGGTATTGCAAGCAATGGTTCAATTGAGCTAAATACTGCTAATGAGAATTTGCGACGCTCTTGAGTTAATTTTAGAGCTTCCAGAGGATAGGCAGTTGTGACAAGTATATTAAAGTCCTGATTTGAGCCATATTTCGTAGCAATTTTACAATTTTTTATTTGATTCGTCAAGGTTTCAGCTAATTTGTTGACTGATACGCCTTGATCAGATTGTTCGCGCAAAGAAATAATTAAAACTTTTCTATTATTTTGTATCGCGCCATTGATCGCGTCAAGCGTGGAATCCGCGATAATGGAGAAATTTTTTTTCTGCATTTCTGTTTTCATGTCAACAAGTTTAATACTCGCTCTTGCGTCAGAAGCAGGCGGTAGATCAGTGTGCTTGTGATTTAGCCAAATAGACGCGGACGCGAAAATCAAATCTGAATCCGTAATATCAGACACCCATGAAGCAACAACGCGCGCGTCATATCTAGGGTGCTGGTCATATTGCTTGAAGTCCTGGGATGTTGATTCAAAAAAAATAATTTTGCCACGCTTTTGAATAGGCAAGAATACGCCTTGCCTGGTGGATAAAATTATTTTCGCGTTGTTGGAAAGTATCTTTTGATACTCTTTCCAGTAGTTTCCTTTGCTTAATTCGCTGTGAATTATCGCGAAATTAGTTGAACACTTTTTTTGTACAACAGAAGCAACCGCGTTTATCATATCAATCGTTGGAAACAGAACAAGAACTTGGCCTTGCGCGTGTTTCATCAAGTGCAGAATCAGCCATACAAAGGATGAGACATCCTGAATTTTAATGTGTTCAACTTTTTTTGTAATCTTTGTTCCGGCTTTTTTTAGTTCAGAAATCTGATTTTTGCGTATTGAGAAATTAATTTGCTCGTGAAACTTAAGAATCGCGCCGGACTTTGAAGATTTGCGCAATGGCTCTGGCGCTATTTTGCGCGCGACATAACCTTGGCTGCAGAAGTAGTAATCAGAAAACTTTTTAATCAGTTTAAATTGCTGGTCCGTGAGAACTGGCCTGTCATGTAAAATTTCTGTCACAGGCCGCGCGCGAAATTTCTCTTTCCCCACCTTAATCCTCCCCTCAGGCAGGGGAGGAGATTTTTTGTTTTGCAAAGACAAAACAACCCCTGTGGTTTTTTTGTTTCTCCAAGGGATTATTACTAGTTGTCCAATTTGTATTTTTTCTCTTAACTCGTCTGGCACAAAATAATCAAATGAATCTACTTTTGAGGGCAGACGAGTCAGAGGTGTAATTTTTGCGATCATATTGCGAATGTTGCGGCCATCATGCCTAATCCATATTTTTGTTCATATCCTTTAAGATCAAAACTATAATTCATCCCATCAACTAATCCTAGAATAACAGCCAAAGGCCTAAAACCACGCACAGAAAACGCAGCCACTTTATCAGGACGATGCTTAATGAAAGAATTTGAATCTTTGTCATGCAGATTTTTTATAATTTCTTGATCTATTTGTTTTGCCTGGTCAATTGTTTTTTTAGATGCTTGCGCAAGGTCTCCCAAAGAAATTACCGCGATTCGTTCTTTAGTGTCTTCTATAGCATCGCGCAATGATTTTCCAAATTCAAATAATTTATCAAAAGGATCTAAAGCATGGGTAATTGGAAGCAAGCGGTATTTTTTGTTAGGCATTTGCATTTGCATCATAGCCGCGCAAGACGCGTTGTCAAGCATTAAATTCGTTATGCTTGAAATTGGATATTTTGTGCCTAATTTTTGCCGTATATAATATGCTGTCACAACATCGCCTTTGATAGTTTTTTTTGTTAAAAAATCCCCAAAGTCCTCAAAACCTATATTAAAATCAGGGCAAACATTTAAAATATACGCTTGTTTGTTCCCATATCCGTTTGGAGTTATCGTAATAATTGTTTCGCACTCCTTTGAGCTGATATCTTTCGCGATTTTTTGTGTTGCTTGGTTCAGTTTTTTAAAATCAGAAAATTTATGCCTAGAGATGTTTTCAAGCAGAACAGGGGAGGATGGGATGTGCGCGACGTATGAAAGCATAAATTTAATTAATATTATCACCTAATATTTCATCCTCTCCATATGATATAATCAAATCCAAAGGATCTCCAATTGGATGCAAGTCAACTACTTTTTGCGGAACTTCATGAATATTGTCCCAATCATATCCTAATTTTTCAAATGCTTCGCCAGATATTACTGGTCTGCGTGTTCCGTCTGAGATGATGTATACTGCTGAAGATTCTGGTGATGTGATAATTGCGCCGTCTTGCAGTTTTAAGCGCCCCGCGTACGCGTATTGATTAAGCTCTTCTGGATGAATAGGCAATGGCTTATGATTTCTGAAATTAAGATTCATAATCGTCCGGTCAATTATGCCTTGTCTTTTTCCATCTTGAACATAGAACACAGCGCCTGTGGAATTGTCTTGAAGCAAAGCGCCTGTTGGGTACGCGCTGGCAATAGTAATGTTCTCGCCTATATTATATAACTCTAAATCTTCTTCATCAACTTCAATTACTTCTTCTGGATTAAATCCAATTGTCCTGAATACTTCCATTGACGTTATGCCGCGGATTGAATCGTCAACCAGCAGATAAATCGCGCCTTGAGGCGAGCGAAGCAGGGAATAGTTGGCGAATTTTATTGAAGGCCCGATTTCATATGTTTCTAACTCATTTTTTGATACTTGTATTATACGACTCGCGTCATATCTGGAGTAAAGCGCTGCTCTTGTTTTGAATGGCCTGCGTTTTCCATTCTGCAGAAGCCATACTCCCATTTCTCCTTGTTCCTGCAAAAGCGTGCCATCAGGATAGTTGCGGACAAAATACCTGTTCCAGATGCGCCAGAAATTATAGTTCGCCCCAACTCCAATACTGCTTCCGCGCCAAGGATTGTATGTGTAAAGCACTGCTGTCGCGTTATTAACAGGAGTTATATCATATCCATCAAGCGTGGTTTTAGTTCTTTTTGGTCCCCATCCAGTCAAAGTTCTGCCAAGCGACTGCAAATCACGCAGATAATTGACGCGGACTTTTTCAGTAAATAATGAAACCTGATTATAAAATCCTTTATATTGCTGTATAGCTGGGTCTGATTTTGAGCATGAGTCGCAGACCGCGAATCCTGTTGCCCAATCAAGCTGGTTCTGGGAAGGGGAATTGTCTGTGATCAAGGATTGCTCTTTTTGGAGCATTGCTAAAATTACTTTAGGATTTACGCGATAAATTTGGGATTCTTCAAAAATAATTTGTGAAGCTGGTTTTCTGATTTTATTGACAACTTCTGTAAATTCAGCCAAAAAAGATCCTTTTGATTCAAGGAAACGCTGAATAGAATTTTCTGACAAGGAAGTATAGTTCTCTAATTCATAATCAGAGATAATATTGTTTGCATTAAATTCAGCCGCACGTAATGGCTGGGCTGTGACTAATAGTAATAATATTGATATTAATATTTGTTTCATGAATTTATTGTAGCATAAAAAAAAGGCGCATACGAGTACTGAACTGGAAATTTAAGTAAGAAATGCTATACTACATTAATATGAAATCAATAAATATACTGGGTTGCGAGGTTAGTGATTTGAGCAATGCAGAGGCCTTGGCTCGAGTGAAAAACTATATAGAAGACGCGCATCAGCATTATATAGTCACGCCAAATCCTGAAATAGTGCTCAAAGCGCAAAAAGATAAAAATCTTAAGCTTATTCTGAATCACGCTGATTTGGCTTTGCCAGATGGATTTGGCTTGAAAATCGCGGGAAAAATTTTAGGACAGAATCCGCATAATCGAATTACTGGCGCGGATTTTACGGAATCCATAATATCTTTATCCGAGCAAGAGAGGTGGCCTATTTTTTTACTTGGGGGCAAAGACGAGAAGATAGCAGAACAGGCAGCATGGCATTTGCGCTATAAATACAAAAACGCGAAAATTGTTGGTACAGCAAGCGGAGGTGTGATAGAATTTAAGCAAGGAAGATGGTGGACATCGGATGAAAAACTTCTGCAAAAAATAAATGAATCACGCGCTAAAATTATATTTGTAGGGTTCGGATGCCCAAAACAGGAAAAATGGATTTTCCAGAATTTAGATAAGCTGCCGAATGTAAAATTAGCAATGACAATCGGCGGAACTTTGGATTTTTTCGCAGGAGAGCGAAAGCGCGCGATTTATGTTCTGCGTAAAATAGGATTAGAATGGCTATGGCGCCTAATTCAAGAGCCAAAGCGCTTTAAGCGGATTTGGAACGCTACTGCAATATTTTTATGGACAGCTATTAAATGGCGCGCGCGGATGACATTTAAATACCGTGAAAATGTCGCGGCATTTATTATAAATATTAACAATGAAGTGCTTTTAGTTAAGAGAAAAGAAACAAAAAAAGATCATTGGCAGATTCCACAAGGCGGAATTGACCAAGGAGAGGATATTGAAAAAGCGCTGTTGCGGGAAGTAAAAGAAGAAACAGGAACAAGCGATGTTGAAATTATAGGTATGCATCCTGATTATCATGTATATGACTGGCCTGAGTGGCATCAGCTCAATGGAGGATATAAAGGACAGAAACAAACAATTTTTTATCTAAAATACAATGGCAATGGGTCTGATATAAAAGTTGATCAAAGGGAAATAGATGATTTCACATGGATTTATATAGATGATGTTGTTGAAACAGGGCATAATGTGCGCAAAGACATGCTTGAAATGGCTGTTGAAGGATATCGCGAAATTATGCAGTCTGAAAAAATATGACAAAACAAAATAAACAAATTAGAACAAGGTTCGCGCCTTCGCCAACAGGCACGCCTCATGTTGGCAATATCCGTACAGCGCTTTTTGCTTATCTTTTCGCGAAGCATTATAAAGGATCATTTATTGTGCGCATAGAAGATACTGACCAATCTCGAGCAGAGCAAGGAAGCGTGCGGACAATTTTGGATGCCTTGGATTGGCTGGGACTTGATATTGATGAAGGTGTTGTCTCTGAAACAGAATCCACCTCCGCTAAAGCTACGGCGGACTTTCAGGAAAAAGGGGACAAGGGCCCATATACGCAGTCAAAGCGATTGAAGATTTATCAGGAATACGCTCAAAAATTAATTGATTCCAAGCATGCTTATTATTGCTTCTGCTCCCAAGAGCGATTATCAGTTTTGCGGGAAATGCAGAAACAAGACAAAAAGCCGCCAAGATATGACGGACATTGTTTGAATTTGAATCCGCGGGAAATAAAAGCAAAGCTAGTAGCGAAAACCCCATTTGTCATCCGCATGAAAATTCCTGAAGGAGAGACAGAGTTTAGAGATCTTGTGAAAGGCAAAATCACGATTAAAAACGAAACAATTGATGACCAAGTTCTTCTTAAATCAGATGGATTTCCTACTTATCATCTGGCAAGCGTTGTAGATGACCATTTGATGGAAATCACGCATGTTCTGCGCGCTGATGAATGGATTGCGTCAACCCCAAAGCATGTTCTGCTTTATAAGTATTTTGGATGGGATGAGCCAAAGTGGGTTCATTTGCCGATTATTCTGGGTGAAGATAAATCAAAACTTTCAAAGCGGCATGGGGCTGTATCAATTTTAGAATACCGCAAACAAGGATATTTAGCAGACGCAATGATAAATTTTTTGGCATTGCTTGGATGGAATCCAAAAACAAACCAGGAAATTTTATCTCGCGAAGAATTGATCAAGCAGTTTGATGTTGAAAAAATAAATAAAAATAATCCTATTTTTGAAGTTAAAAAATTGAATTGGATGAATAAGCAATATATTAAAACAATTGACCCTGAAAAAGCCCACAGATTGATTTATGAGCTTGATGAGATTTCGGATAATGCAATGGTCTTTTTCAGAAAAAGGGATGTATTTGACAAGGCCTTGGATATTGCCAAAGACAGAATGGAGAAATTAGCTGATTTTGAAAAAATTGTAAGCTTTTTATGGGATATGCCGAACTATGAAGCAGATATTCTTGTGCCAAAAGGACTTGATAAAATTCAGACAAAAGCTAATTTAAAAAAAGCTCTTGAATTGATGGATAAGGATGATTTGCGTGAAACCTTTTTAGATTATTGCGATAAAAAAGGTATAAAAAGAGGGGACTTGCTCTGGTGTTTGCGCGTTGCTGTCACAGGCATGGAGCATTCTCCGGAAGTTTTTGCTGTGATAGATATTATTGGGAAAAAAGAAGCAATCGCGCGAATAGAGCATGCAATTGAAAAATTATAATTAGCTGGATGGGCTTGTTTTTTTGTGGTATAATGCAGGTACAAATATGCCAGCCAAAGGCTGGTCAGCCTCTGGCTGAAATGCGCACATACGAATTATGGAAAATAGGACTAAGCGCCCTCCTTCGCTGAAGCTATGGAGGGTAAAAAAAATAATGGCTTTTTTGCTGTTTTTGGGATTGATGATTACCTCAAACCCTGCTTTTGCAGTGGCGCAAGATGAGGGAGCCACTGGAAAAGACCCGGAAATTCAGGATATTGCGCAAGAACTTAAACAACAAAGAGACGCAATTGATGAAATCCAGAAAAAGGTAGATGCTTATGAAAAAAAGATCCAATCAAAAAGAAACGAATCATTAACTATCCGCGATCAACTTGATTCTTTAGGCGATAATATTGACCAAACAAAATGGCAGATTGAATTAAAAAAAGAAGAAATAAAAGAAATTAATTTAAAAATCGCTGAAACAGACAAAAGAATAAAATTAAAACAAGATGAAATTAGCGCGCAAAAGGAAAAAATTGCTGAATTTATTCGTCTCTTATACCAAACAAGGCAAAAAAGCCCCATAGAAATTTTACTCGCGAATGACGCATTTTCAGAATTTTTTGACCAGGCCCAGTATATGGAAACAATTGAGCAGGATTTATCTGTTATTTTGAAAAAGCTGAAAGCAGTGCAAAAAAAGCTGGAAAGCGAACACAAAGAATTAGAAAACCAAAAGAAAGAATTAAATAATCTCAAAGACCAATTAACTGACACGCAAGTTGATTTGGAAGAAAAAGTAACAGTCAAGAATGTAATTTTAGAAGCGACTCAAGCTGACGAAGCAAAATTCCAGGCGCTTTTGCTGGAAGTGCGCGCAGAACAGGCGCAGATTAACAATGATATCATTGCTTTGGAAAAACAGCTTCGCGCGCGGCTTGAAGCTAAAGGAGATAAAACTTTATCAGAACTTTCTGGACAGGGATTTATATGGCCAGTGCCTTCTAGGCATGTTACTTCTGGATTTCATGATCCTGATTATCCTTTCCGAAGATATTTTGAGCATCCGGCAATTGATATACGCGCGAAACAGGGGACACCGATTAATGCGATTGGATCTGGGTATGTTGCCCGCGCAAGCGATGCTGGGCTAGGGTATAGCTATATATCAATTATCCACGCTGATGGATTGTCAAGCGTGTATGGGCATGTAAGCTGTATTTTAGTGCAGGAAGATGAATATGTTGTTCAAGGGCAAGTTGTGGGATGTTCTGGCGGCACTCCAGGAACCCCTGGAGCAGGGCGTTTAACCACTGGTCCGCACTTGCATTTGGAAATTAGGTTGAATGGTATTCCAGTTAATCCGTTGAATTACCTGCCATAGTTGAATCTTAATTGGAAATATCATTCCCTCCATGAAACTTTTCATGGATATCTTTGAGCCGCTTATTTGTCAGATGAGTGTATACTTGGGTTGTTGCAACGCTTTTATGGCCCAAAAATTCCTGCACGCTTCTTAAATCAGCGCCTTTGGAAAGAAGGTCAGTCGCGTAAGTATGGCGCAGAGTATGAGGGGTTACTTTTTTTGAAAGTCCTGCCAATTTAGCGCACTTTGATATCATTATTTGAATAGATCTGGGAGAAAGCCGTTTTTCATCTGGATTTTTAGAGCGCGCGTTGACAAAAAGCGGTTTTATAAATATATTTGATCTTACTCCAAGATATTTTTTTATCCACTCGCAAGCGCGGGAAGAAATGTATACAGTGCGCGCGCGATTTCCTTTTCCAATTATTGAAAGTTCAATGGTCTTATTCGCTTCCTTTTTTAAAAGAAAAGATACTTGCTCTATATTCAAAGACACGAGCTCTGAAATACGCAGGCCAGTGGAAAAAAGAACTTCTAAAATCGTTCTATCGCGCAATCCAGTGAATGTTGATACATCTGGAATCATAAGAATTTTTTCCATCTCATGCAGTTCTAGAAACGCAACATGGTTTTCGTTTCGCGATTTCGCAAGCTTTATTTTTGAAGAGGGGACGCAAGTAATATCTCTTTCTGTAAAAAATTCAAAAAGGGCCCTTAAAGCGATTAAATAATAATTTTGCGATTTTTTCGATAAATATGAATTTCTGGGAGTTTTATATGTTCTGGCCAAGTAAAGCCTGTAATCCCAAATATCCTTCGCGGTTAATTCTTGGGGGAGTATATTCTTTTTATTGACTTTATGCAGCCAGCGCACGAACAGGTTTAGATATTGGCTGTAATTTTTTTGGGTATTATTGGATAAACCTTTTTCAATCTCGCAATAGTCTAAAAACAGGATGACGTAATTTTTAACAGGCTTTTGCGCGCTTAGGATTTTCATATGTGTATACAGAATAGGTGATATGCTTATTGTTCTATTTTATCACAAAAGCTTTATTCGCACAATATACATAAAGCGAATAAAAACAAACTTACTCTAACGCGTCAAACTCGGCGCTATATTTATCAGCTATTTAAAATAAACCCTATCTTTTATTCTTAAGTCCACATACTGCAATTCATGGCGTTTATCCTTTATCTTTTCTTGCAGGGCTAATTCAAGCTTCTTAATTTGCGTTTCTAAGGATACCTGGGTGCTCAAGAGGCCCTGCCAGCCTTCCTTAGTCACAAAGGTCATCTCATTAGATACATCAAGATCTAAGACTACATAGGCCACTGAGACGTTTTCTCGCGAGCTATGTATTGCTTCATATGCTTCAAATACGAATTCTATCTTCTCTCTGCTAAGTATAATATCTCCAGAATTTATTTTGGTTTGATCTGAAGTTTGAATTTCTATGACTGGAAATTTTAACAAGTCGTTTTGATGATCCATAGCAGAAGACACAACAATGCCGTTTACGTCTAAGTAATAGTAGTCTTCTGAATATTTGATTTCCTCTTCTCTCTTTTCATTTTGTTCTTCTCCATCCTCAATATTGTGCGACACATGCTCCCCAGCGATTGTTCCCTGCTTGTCCTCTGTGTTTTCTTCTTCTTCTTCTTCATTGCTTTGGGTTATACTGATTGGAGTTTTAGCGCGTAAAACCACTCTAGCTAGTTTCTCCTCTAATTCTATTGATAGCGTAAATGGCAGTTTTTTCTTTATTTTAATGTTTTCAATAATATATTTATCTTCAATATCAGAAATCAGATCTTGCTTGTCAAAAAGGAGTATATTTTTACCTGGAAATATAAGCCATCTTTTTTGTTCAAGCCGCGCGCGCACAATTTTTTGTAAATCATTTTTGGGTATATTTTCATTTCCTGATATATTTATTGCTTTAATAAAAAAATTATCAGATAAAAGAAAAAAATAAACAAACCAAATAAAGCAGCAGCAGAAAAATATTGCGCTAATAATTTTTTTGATTATTAATGGATTAACTTTTTTTTCTGTTTGCGGCTGATGCCTGCTTCTTTGAGGCGTGGGCAGATTATATTGCCTCCGTTTTGGTTTGTAGTATCTATGTTTTCGTATCATACTTGTTTTCCATGGGCGTGATTAATTGTTGTACCAGTCAACTTTTGGCTGATATGATACTTTAAGTTTAGATTTTTCTTGTGTTCTTTGCATTGCTAATTGAATAAGTTCATCCAGCAACTTTGAATATGATAATCCTGAGGCCTCCCAAAGTTTTGGATACATGCTGATTGAAGTAAATCCTGGGATTGTATTTAATTCATTCAGGTATAATGTTCCATCTTTGGCGAGCAAAAAATCAACCCGAGCCATGCCCTCGCAGTTTAACGCTTTATACGCATGTATCGCTGTTTGCTGGATTTGCTTGATTAATTTATCATCAAGGTCAGCCGGGATTTTGATATCTGATTTTCCATCAACATATTTCGCGTCATAATCATAAAATTCATTTGAAGGGATGATTTCGCCCGGAACTGATGCCTTTGGCTTTTGATTGCCGAGTATCGCGACCTCAATTTCTCTTGGATCTTCCACTCCTTGTTCTATAATAATTTTTCGGTCATATCGCAGAGCTTCTTCTGCCGCGTTAATCAGCTCTCCCCTATCTTTTGCTTTTGATATACCAACGCTTGATCCCGTATTCGCGGGTTTTACAAATACAGGATATATAAGCGACAGATCATCTAAAATTTTATCTTTGCGCGCTTCCCAATCTTTTGTCCAAAACCAGACGTATGGAGTTTGCTGTATATTTTCAGATTCAAGCACTTTTTTTTGCATTACTTTATCCATACAAATTGAAGATGCTAATGTACTGCATCCAACATACGGCAAGCCAGTCAACTCTAAAAATCCTTGCACTGTTCCATCTTCTCCATATGACCCATGCAGTACTGGGAACACGACGTCAATCTGCTTAAAGTTATGCTCAATAAGCCCTTTCCCTTGCTTTGTGATTTTAATAGGCGTAATTTCGTACTTTTTTTTATCTAAATTTTCAATTATTGACGCAGCTGAAACCAAGGAAACTTCATGTTCCCCGCTTCGCCCGCCGAATAGCACAGCAACTCTTGTTTTTTGATTATTAGATGGCATTAAATTAACTTTCTTTTGGCCGCAAAGTCGGGAAAAGAATTACTTCTTTGATGTTTTTCTTATCAGTAAGCAAGCTAGTTAACCTATCAATACCCATTCCAAAACCTGCGCATGGAGGCATGCCATGCTCTAATGCCTCAATAAAGTCTTCGTCAACTGGATGCGCCTCGTCATCCCCCGCAATTGCGGCCTCTTGCTGTTCATTAAATCTCTCTCTTTGGTCAATTGGGTCATTAAGCTCTGAAAACGCATTTACTAACTCAATTCCGTGGCCAAGCACTAGTTGGAATCTTTCAACATATAGCCCATCTTCTGGCTTCTTTTTTGCTAAAGGTGATAATTCTACTGGATGATCAATGATGTAAGTCGGCTGGACAATGTTCTTGCGCACAAATTCTTTATACATTTCATCACAAATTCTTCCACGGTGATCTTTTGGTGAAACATCTTTTAGGCCTAACTCTTTTGCTTTGTTATAAATAGATTTTTGATCAGGATAGGCCTCAATATCAATATCAGCAGCGTCTATGAGCGCTTGCCTGAATGTAATTCGTTTAAATGGCTTTTTAAATTTAATTTTTTTATGATCATATTCAATTTCGTTTTTTTCAGTCACTTCTTTTACAATATAAATAATCAAATCCTCCGTAAAATCCATCAAATCTTCATAGTCAGCGTATGCCATATAAAATTCTACTTGCGTGAATTCCGGATTATGGGACCAGTCCATTCCTTCATTTCTAAAACAGCGGGCTATTTCGTATACGCGTTCAAATCCCCCGACAATAAGACGTTTATGATAAAGTTCTGGCGCAATGCGGAGATATAAGCCAACATCAAGCGTATTGTGATGCGTTTTAAATGGTTTTGCTAAAGCCCCGCCCGCGAGCGGCTGCAAGATTGGTGTTTCAACTTCTAAAAATCCTTGCGCGTCTAAAAATTTTCTAATAGAAGACAATATGATTGAGCGGACAATAAATACATCGCGAACTTTTTCGTTTGCGATTAAATCCAAATACCTTTTTCGAAATCTTGCTTCTATATCCTGCAAACCATGCCATTTTTCCGGCAATGGCTGAAGCGCTTTTGAAAGCAATGCCCATTCTTTAACAAGTAAAGTTTCTTCGCCTCGCTTTGTTTTGAATATTTTTCCTTTTGCCTGAATAAAGTCCCCTACATCAACAAATTTTTTAAATTCATCATATTGCCCATCTTTGAGCTCATCTTTTTTTAAATAAACCTGAAATTTGCCAGTTCCATCTTCAATATGCGCGAAACAAGATCCGCCATGCCCGCGAATTGACCTGATTCTGCCGACTATTGTTGTTTTACCCTTGCTTTTTAGCTCAGCGATAACATGCGTTCGCTCGCATTTGGCAGGAAAAGGATTTATTCCTGCTTTATATATTTTTTCAAGGCACTGGGCCCTTATTAGGGACTCATCTTGATAGCAGTTTTTTTGTGGGTTTTCTTTTGACATAATGGATTTATTATACTGCAAATTCTATATTTTCGCAATAAAAAACCCGCTGAATCAACGGGTTCTATTCAGAATGATTATATGAGTTATACTGGTGGTTTGATTTTTATAATTTTCCATTTTGATTCGTGTTTTGGTGTTTTTATGCTTACTTCTTCATTCTCGCATTTTCCAAGCAAAGCTTCTCCAATTGGCGAAACATTTGAAATTCTGCCTTCTGCTGGATTTGCTTCATTTGACCCGACAATTATATACGTGCTTGTGGATCCGTCTTTTTTAACCGTAACTTCATCCCCTACTTGCACAAAAGATGGGTCAGATTCATCTGATTTAATTACTTGCGCGTTTTTGAGCACGTTTTCCAATTCTAAAATTCGGCCTTCTGTAAACGACTGTTCTTCTCGCGCGTCCGCGTATTCCGCGTTTTCTGACAAATCTCCAAGTTCTTTCGCGTCTTTTATCCTGCTTATGATTTCAGGACGTTTTACCTTCTTAAGATGCTCTATTTCATCTTTTGCTTTTTTATATCCTTCTTCTGTTAAATATTGTGTTTGGTCTGGCATATTTTTAAAACCTGCTTTAGGCAGGCAGTTAATAACAACCTATTTATAATACTAAAAAATAGAAATGTGTCAAATCTTGTCTAATTCCTGAAAATACCATTCAAAGATTTTCTTCGCGATTGGGGCAGCTGAAATATCTCCTCCCTCGCCTTCTTCAACTAGAACTGTGACAACAATCTCTGGCTCACGATACGGCGCGTAACCAGTAAACCAAGCGTGCGGTTTTTTTTCGCTTGAAAACTGCGCAGTGCCTGTCTTGCCCGCGACATCAACGCTTAACGCGGATAAAGAACGCGCAGTGCCATAAGTTACAGCAGCGCGAAGGCCTTGTTGAATTACATTAATATTATATTTATCAATAAAATTTTCATTTAAAATGCGCAGTTCATTGATTCGTGCGTTTTCGTAATCCCTGCCAATCCTGTCCACAATTCGCGGAGCATATAAAGTGCCTCCATTAGCCACAGCAGCAGTGAAATTAGCAACCTGCAAAGGAGTGACAAGAACATCCCCTTGGCCGATAGCTAAATGATAAGTGTCTCCCAAATACCAGCGCTCATGCTTTACTTCTTCTTTCCATTCCTTGCTAGGCAAAAAACCATCTGCTTCGCTCGGCAGATCAATGCCTGTTTGACGGGCTAATCCAAAAGCGCGTCCATATTCAGTAATTTGCTCGACACCTAAACCATCAATATTTTCATATCCTCCTCCAAGAACGTAAAAGAAAGTATTTACTGATTCAGCTAAAGCATGAATAATATCTGTTTCACCATGTCCGCCGTATTTCCAATCAGGAAACCAGTAATTATTAACATCAATGCCGCCAGTGCTTAATACTAAATCATATCTGCTGATAATTCCCTCTTCTAAGCCAGCCGCGCCAACAACAAGTTTTATTGTAGAACCAGAAGGATATTCACCTGTGATTGATCTGTTAAAAAGCGGCTCTCTAGTGTCTTTTAAAAGTTCATCATATGCTTTTGAGCTTATGCCGCGCGCGAACGACTCATTATCAAAACCAGGAAAACTGACTAAAGCTCGCACGCTTCCATCCCTAGGATCTAAAACAATAATACTTCCGCCTGGAGATTCTTTTTCCTCAACCATTTCTTTTAATGCATCCCAAGCAAACATCTGTAATTCGGAATCAAGATTCAAGTAAAGATTATTTCCAATTTTCGGCTCTTTTTTATCTAGCTCTCTTGTTACTTTGTTATGAGAGTCAACTTCAACTAATTGAATTCCTAATTCTCCGCGCAGATCATTTTGATACTGTTTTTCTAAACCTGTTTTGCCTACATGCTCAATCAAAATATATCCTTGCTCAAAAAAATAATCATAATCTTTGTCTGAAATTTTTCCTGTGTATCCTAAAACATGCGAAAGCGACTCTTTAATTTCATAAGTTCTCTGCTGTACAGGCTCAAGAGATACGCCTGACCAGTTTTCTACATGTCTGGTAATTACCACTGCCTGCGCCTGAGGAATTCCTCGGATAAGTTCAAATGATGAAATAGAAGTGCGGGGAATGTGCGCGAATGCTTCAACTAAGTCAAAATGAGCAATACCTAAAGTTTCAGATAAAACAAAAAATATTTCATCTTCTTGAGCTTGTTCTTTCGGCAGATCAGCGGGCACAACTATTAAAGCAAAGTCAGGAATATTGTAAGCCAAACGTTTTCCTGTTTTATCAAAAATAACTCCGCGGGGAGACAAGATTGCTATATTTTTTATACGATTGCCTTCTGCTGCCCCATAATATTCAGATCCTCTTACAACTTGCAAGTAATAAAGCCTGCTAAGCAAACAAATAAAAGCAACTATAGAAAAAATAGTTAATACGCGCATTCCTAAAGTATTTTTCCAAATATGCGTTGCTTTTTTCCTGTATGAGTCAGCGATAATTATATCTCCATCAATTTGTCCCGAAAATATATTTAGTTTCGTGTCTTTTATGTCTGCTGCCTCTTGTTTTACGAAAAACGGATCATAAGCCATATTATTTTATGAAAAACCATCTGCTAAAAATATAATATCCAAAATGCGCGATTATAATAAATAAAAATACTATAAAAGCAGATAAAATCGCGCTTGAAAATATTAAATCAAAAGAAAACAAACTTTCAAAATTTGTGGAAAATTCAGTAAAAACATTAATTCCTATATATTGTATTATGTTTAAAACTGCAATATATAAACCTGAACTAAAAAATATTAATAAAATAAAAATTTTATTTGATATATTAGTAAAAATATTAATTATATGTTTCAATATTAGCCACATAAGCAGATGCACTATTATAAATGTGCCAAAAGGGGAAATTGGAGAAATTATATCAAGTAAAATTCCATAAACAACTGCTATAAACAAGGCATTATTATGAAATCCATGGATCATTAAAAAAACAATAATTAAAAATCCTGTATTTAAATAAAGATCAGATATTGATCTTGCTAAAAAGAAATCAATACATACAGTTAATAAGGCCGTTAATAAACAAACAAACCACATATTATTGTTTTAAATCAATTGGGATAATAACTCCAACATTTGAGAGAGACGAGATAGAAACAAATGGAGATAAAGTTGCTGTTTTAAAAAGCTCGCCTTCTGTATATTTAACTGAAGCGATTTGTCCAATAAGCAGTCCTTGCGGAGTATTTTCTTCAAGCAAAGATGTAACAACAATGTTCCCTGTCTGAAGATCAGCGTCTTGCGGAATTAGCTCCATATCCAAGCTTATCCCCTTCTTTCCGCGGACAATTGATTGTACTGACATATCAGAAGACAAAGCGCTTGCAATAGCGCTGGATGAATCAGTTACTAAAAGAATTGCTGAAGAATTTTTATCAACTTGTATAACTTTTCCTACGAATATTGCCTGCTCTGTTATTACTGGAGCGCCTGCAACAATCCCATCTTTTGT
This sequence comes from Patescibacteria group bacterium, assembly GCA_018830465.1. Taxonomy (GTDB): domain Bacteria; phylum Patescibacteriota; class Patescibacteriia; order UBA2169; family UBA2169; genus CG1-02-41-12. Next base: position 19,544 of record JAHJSI010000016.1, read on the forward strand.
TCCCTTGTTAATTAAAATTATGTGTTTTCCCGCGTTAAATTGCGAAGAAATAACCTTGGATTCTATTATTGTTGAAACAAATAGATTTGAAAGCTCTGTAAAATTTTTGCCATAAAATTTGTTGTTTGCTTTTATTTGTTCGAGCTCAAAAATTAGCGACACAATCTGCTTTTCTTGTTGTTCTTGTCTTTTGATTAGATCTGTTCCTTTTGTTATGGCAAAGACAAAATTATTAATTGGTTTTCCAGCTGAATAAAAAAACGAACCTGCCCATGCGATGGGTCTTTTTATAATAGAAAACGCGCCAGATATGGGCGTTGTATTATATAGCGCTATAAGTATAATTAAAAGAATTATACCCACCCGGCTTTTATGCTGCAATAGATCGCGCATAAGTTATTAGATTATTGTTATGTTCCCTAATGACTCTACCTCTTTTAAAAGAGAATTATCTTCAAGAAGTATGCCAGTTCCTCTGACTACTGTTGTTAAAGGATCGTCAACTACATTAACAGGTATTTGAAGCTCCTTTTTTATAAGTTCGTCAATTCCACGCAAAAGCGCTCCTCCGCCTGAAAGGAGTATGCCGCTTTCATAAAGGTCGCTCATTAGTTCTGATGGCGCGTTTTCAACTGTTGTTCTTATTGAGTCAACAATACTCCTGACCGGCCGCTTTATCGCTTCCCTTACCTGCGCGTCAGATATGCTGAATTCTTTTGGAAGACCTGTAAGCATATTTCTTCCTTTTGCGGTCATTTCATGAATTTCTTCCGACGCGACAACTGATCCGATTTTTATTTTTATTTCTTCTGACGCTTTGCGGCCTATGATTATATTAAAGTTTTCTCTTACAAATTGGCAGATTGCGCTGTCAAATTCATCTCCAGCTATTTTTAATGATTTAGCCGCGACAATTCCTGATAAAGATATTATGGCAATTGAAGTTTTGCCTCCACCTATCTCAACAACCATTCTTCCATATGATTCTTGAAGATTTAAGCGAGCCCCAACCGCGGTTGCAATAGGCTCGTCAACCAGCCTTACTTCCCTTGCTCCAGCATTCGCGACAGCATCTTGCACTGCCTTTCTCTCAACTTCCGTAATATCAAGAGGTATGCTCACGATAGTTTTGGGTCTTGGCACGATTGTGAAGCTTCCTCTGTGAATTTTTTCAATACAATGCTTTATGAATTTTTCAGTTATTTCAAAATCCGAAATAACGCCGTTTACGATTGGCGCGTTCACTTCAATATGGGCAGGGGTTTTCCCTAACATTTTTTTCGCGTCAATTCCAACAGCAATTAATTGATCTGTTCTTGTATTTATGGCAACAATAGTCGGCTCGTTTATTACAATACCTTTGTCGCGCACGTAAAATAAAGTATTTGAGGTCCCTAAATCAATGCCAATATCTTTAGAAAGCTTTCCTAAAATTTTTTTTATCATATCATACTATCCTATCACCCTCTGCCAGATTCGTCCACCAAAACGAAGAATATCGCGATATGTGATAAAAATCGCTAAAAGCATGAATAGGATAAATCCAATTCTATGGAACCATGCCTCAACTTCCTTCTTAGACGGCTTTCCCCTAACTGCTTCTACGGCCATAAAAATTAAACGTCCTCCGTCAAGAGCTGGAAAAGGCAGGATATTTAAAATCGCGAGGTTAAATGAAAGTATTGCCGTAAAAATTAATACCCTAGAAAACCCTAAATCAATCATATCATTCGTAATCACGGCAATCGCTACAGGACCGCCCACGCCTTGAAGGCCTTGACCAGAAAACGCGCCTTTTATAATGCCGCAAAACGCTTTAACTATCCTTTCTAGATATCCATACGCGGCTTCAGTGCCCGCGATAAACGCTTTATGAATAGGATATCTAACATTGCCCATTTTTGACAAAGCAACGCCAATAACTTTTCTATCTTCCGAAATATCTTGAATAATTTTCGGATTTACATTTATTGTCTTGTTTTTTTTTGATCGCATAAAATCAATAACAACTTCTGATTCCGCGCTAGCGATTATATTTTGAAATTCTATAATTGTTTCTACTCTTTTCCCTTGTATCGCGATAATCTCATCTCCGGGTTTTAAGCCCTGCTCTTGAGCGGGAGAATCCACAATAATCTCGCTGATAATAATTTTTTCATTCAAAAGATATTTTTCATCAATTGTTTCATTTATTTCAACAGGCGCGGATATTGCGAACAAAATAACAAAAATAAGCCATCCAGCGATAATATTCATTACAACTCCAGCAATAACTGTTAAAGCGCGTTTGTAAATAGGTTTCGCGCTAAAACTGTCCTCATCTTGCGCGTATTGGCTGTCTTCGCCTTTAATTTTTACATAACCTCCCAAAGGTATTAAATTAATGCAATATTTTGTTTCATTTATTCGTTTTTTATAAATTGTAGGCGGAAACCCTAATCCAAATTCTTCTACTTTCATTCCTGTTTTTTTCGCAACAATAAAATGGCCTAGTTCATGAATTAATACAAGAAAGCCAATAATTAAAATAAAAACAACTATTGTTAGGAACATATTAAATTGTCATTATTTCTTTTTCTTTTTCAGATGTTGTTTGCTCAAGAGATGAAACAACGTCTTTTGTGTCTTGGTCCAGACTTTTGATTTGATCGCGCTTATCGTCTTCAGTTATTGACCCTGATTTTTCATTTGACTCAATTCTTTTCTTTTGCTCTTCTCTTGCTCTTCGAATAGACACGCGCGCTTCTTCAAGCTTTTTATTTAATAATTTAACTAAATCACGCCGTGTTTCTTCTGTTGTCTCTGGAATGCTTACGCGGATTATATTTCCGTCAACAGATGAAGACACATTTCTGTCGGATGATATAATCGCCTTTTCAATGTTTTTTATAATTGACTTATCCCAAGCTTCAACAACAAGCATGTGCGCGTCCTGCACTCCAATGCTGGTTAATTGCGACAATGGCTGGCTTGCGCCATATGCTTCAACCTGGATATCAGAAATTAAATCAACACTGGCTCTTCCAGTTCTGAATGATTTTAATTCCTCCTTAAAACGTTCTTGTGTTTTTTTTATTGATTCTTTAAATAACATATATTATCTTAATCTACTTACGCCCATATATAATGTATCTGGATCATCTGGATGTATAATAATCTCGCTAGATGATCGAGCGCTAGGCAAAGACCTTGGAATCCAATTAAATCCCCCATCAACTGAATGATATAAAGTTGACCGAGAGCCGTAAAAAATTTCAAGAGGATCTTCTGGGTTTATGGCAAGCGCGTATATATTAGCGTCATTTTTTCCAGAAATCAAGGGCAAGCTGGTCCAGTCTTTGCCAAAATTCAAGCTTCTGAAAAGACCAGAACTTGAAGCATATACAACGCCAGAAGGTATTAATTTATAATCACGGGGCTCGCCAGCTATGTCAAAAAGCTCCCAAGTTTTACCTGCATCTTTAGATTTAAATAATCCTTTTGTTTGGGCAATAGCATAAATAGATCTTTGTTTGCTGTCTAAATCTAATTCATTAGAATGGAACTGCATATTTTCTAAAATAATTCCACGTGGAAGTTCTGTATGTACGCGCCATGAAATCCCGCTATTTTCTGAAATAAGTATATTTTGTTTATTGGTTGCCGCGTATAAAACATTTGAATTATCAGGATCTAGGACCAAACTTGTGATAAAAGCAGTCGTGTCATCGCTTATATATGTTGATTTCCAGTGCACTCCTTCATCATTTGAAACAGCAATGTTATGGCCAAATGCCAAGTATAGTCTGCGAGGATTTTCGCGATCTATTGCCATGTCGTTTATAGAAGTATTTCTAAATATTAAATCCCAATTATACCCGCTATTCCAAGTTACCCAAAGCCCGTTTTTTTCTGATATAATAAATATTTTCCTATTATCTTGCGAAGAAAATATAATTTCTTTAATATCCAGATTGCCTATTGTTTTTGCCCCTGCTCTGTCATAATAAATATTAATTCTTTGCTCCCAAATTTCTCCATTGTTTTCTGATACCCAAATTCCACCGTCAGAATCATTAGAAATTACTGTTGGCGCGCACGCAGCTCCAATGAGCGCCGCAGAAAGCAGTATAATTAAAAATTTTATTTTTTCCATAAAAGTTTTCTAAATTGAAATTATTAAATTTTCAGCTGTTAACTGCCAATTTTGGGATTTAGGATTTGATAATCTCTCTAATAAATCCCGCGTTGCTTGAGCTGTTTTTTTTGACCTATTTGTAATAATATCTTTCCGCAATACTGGCACGCTCTGCCGCAGCCATTCATGAATTTTGTCTTTGTCCATTTTTGCCTGCGTCCAAATTCTCATTCTTGTCTGCGCGTCGCGCGCGCCCATAATCTCATCTATAAGAGACGAATCCGCATTCACAGATTCTTCGCGCTTTAAACTGAAATAAATCGGCACTGTTCTTGAATATACTGTCGGTAATACCTGGTCTTTGTGGTTGATTATTAAAAAAATGTACGTATTTTCCGCTGGCTCTTCCAGAATTTTCAAAAACGCGTTTTGCGCTTCTGTATTCATTGCGTGCGCTCTGTCTATAATAAGCACTTTTTTATCTGATGATATCGGCGTCATTGACAGCCAGGATCGCGCGGATCTTATAGTGTCTATGGAAATAATCGTCTTTTCTGGAAATATAAGCTTAATGTCTGGATGATTATTTATGTCTGATGATATGAATTCACTTAAAAAATTCTCCAAAGTGCTCATTTTTCCAATATTGTTCGCGCCTATAAACGCGTATGCGTGGGACAATGTCTGATTCTTCGCGCAAGTATTCAGATATGACAGGATGTTCTGATGTGCTTGTTTGTCTAACATGTCTTTATTATACAAGTTATCTATGATTTGAGTCAATAAAAAAATCCAGCCAAACAACTGATTGTGTTTTTCTTTTTATCAACTTGTAGCTAAAATACTGCGCTTATAGGATTCTAGATTTTCCAAAGCAACGCCAGTTCCTTTTGCAACGCAAAGCAAGGGCTCATCAGCAGTATATGCTGGCACTCCTGTTGCTTGGGCAATTAATCTATCCATATTTCTAAGCAAAGAAGATCCGCCGGATAAAACAATCCCTTTATCAATGACATCTGCTGATAATTCTGGCGGCGTGCTTTGTAGAACAGATTTTACTGAAGAAATTATTCCTTCCAATTCTGCTTGAATAGCTTCTGTAACATCATCAGAGCTTACTGTAACAGTTCTTGGCATTCCAGAAATCATATCTCTGCCTCGAACTTCCATGCTCATTTTTTTCTGCAAATATAGAGCAGAGCCAATTCCAATTTTTATGTCTTCCGCGCTTCGTTCGCCTATCGCAAGATTGTATTTGCGCCTTACATGCTCTGAAATCGCGCTGTCAAATCTATTGCCTCCAATTCTAACAGAAGTATTGGTCACGATTCCACCTAAAGATATTACAGCCATCTCGCTTGTTCCGCCTCCCAAATCAATAATCATGTGCCCTGATGCTGATCCAATTGGAATATTCGCGCCGATTGCGGCTGCGATCGGTTCTTTAATTATAAAAGCGGCTTTAGCGCCTGCGGCAATTGTGGCATCTATCGCGGCCCTTCTTTCTGTTGAAGTAATGCCAGCTGGGACAGCTACCATGACTTCTGGCCTAAAAAGCCTTATATTGCCGACTGCTTTATTAATAAAATATTTAAGCATTGCTTCTGTTGTTTTATAATCAGCTATTACTCCCTCGCGCAAAGGACGGGAAGCGACAATTGTATCAGGCGTGCGCCCGAGCATTTCCTTTGCTTCATCGCCAACCGCTAAAATCTCTTTATCATTCAAAGATATCGCGACAACAGACGGCTCATTCAAAACAATGCCCCTGCCAGGCACAAAAACTAAAGTATTCGCTGTTCCTAAATCAATTCCAATCTTTTTGGTAAACATAAGCATACTCATCTTAAGGCAAAGGCGCGGTCTAGTCAATACTAAAAAGCCCGGCGTTTCGCGAGGCGTTTATCATTTATTTTTGTGTAATTATGATTTTCCTGTCAACTGATAAATTCCACTCTCCAGAAACTTGATTTCCTCCTTTTTTATCAAATATATTGGATGGACTTATATCATCAATATCAAACGGAAGAATAATATCTATATTAAGATCATGCGCTCTAGCGCCTGCTTGTTTTTGGACTAACAAGGAATAATCGCCTTGCAAAATGCGGGATGCCACATCATCTGGCAGAATATATGTGAAAGAAAGTGTTTCTGTGTCCATTGGCTCAATTGAAATGAATGTGCCGAATACGGTTTTGTTATGCTCATCAGTAATTGCAAGTTCTTCTTCATTTCCTTTAGCGGAGAGCAAGGTTGATCCTAATGGAACATATAAGCGCGTGTAAGTTCTATATCTTGTTGTCTTCCAGTCAAAATTTCCAGTATGCTCATATGTAATTGACGCTGTTGATTCTAATCTGCCATTGCCATTCACATTTAGCGTATAATCAATTGTGCGATTTATTGCGGGATCTGATTTTAGTGACCCAAGATTAGCATCAACAACATACAGATAATCTTTATCAGATGGCAAGATTCGTCCGCCCCATTCTAAATCGCGCACAATTTTCTGCGCATCTTCATCTTCAAAGAAAAGCATTAATTGCTTTTCGTCCAGAGCGGAAAATATTATAGGAGTAAGAGCGCGCATCTGATCAATTGATAATGCAAAGAGCTTCTCTTTAAGCTGCTGGGCCACATCATCAATAATCTGCTTGCGGTTATGGATTGTAATCCTTTCGTCTTTAAATCCTTTTTCAACATGATACGCCAAAGTATCAATCAAATTATCTGATGTAAATTCTTTATCATCAACATATACTGGACCAAGCACTGACATCAGATTCTCAACAACCGATGGAGTTAAAGCAATTACGCCATCAAAATGCTTAACAGGTCCGCGTTCATCGTTATAAAACTGAATTGCGTTTTGAGCAGTTGTGGGAAAGTCAGGATCCCAGTTTACGTCCCTAAAAAACCATTGGGACTGCTTAATATACTTCTGTATGGGCAATGGCGGAACCTTTGTATTATATGCCTTAGCTGGCTCATCTAAATTATACACATTATCTGTCGCAAAAGATGAGACAGATCCATTGCGAATTTTCAAAACTCCATATGTCCCGATAAATCCGCCTGTTGGCCTAAGCTCTGTATTATTCTGCAGCAAAAGAAGATAAGTTTTCTCCTGCGGATATCCAAGAATGCTTGGCGCTGCTGCTATCCATGGCTGTACTTGCGCAAATAATTCCTGGGCTTGAACGAGCTTTGATCCAATGCTGTTTATCTGCACGTTGATTATTGGCATTCTGGTTGTCTCTCTCGCGCTTGATAAAAATTCAAGAGACAAAGTCGTCTGATTATTAACTCGCTCCCAAAGAGCGGATGATTCAGACAATGCCTTAAGAAGCTCTATTTTATCTGATTCCTTCAATTCGCTGAATGAATCAAACTCTATTTCATTTATAATTGGAACATCTTTAATCCAGTCTATGACCAAAACCCCAGAAGCAATTGAAATTTTGGATGCTGTGATAATTGACTGCGCTGCCCGCGCTTCTTGAGAAATTCCCGGCAATAATGTAAAAGGATAAAGCTTATTAACTGATGATTCAAGCTCATTTATATTTGTGTTTATGCTTCTTAAAACTTTATCCGCGAGTTTCCAGTCTTTTGAAACAATAGATTGTTTTAATTCTGGAATAAGGCCTTGCATCTGCTTTGCGTTAGCGTACGCGTCAAACGCGTGATATCCATAAAAAGTCATCAAAAAAATAAGCACCAAAACAGTTGCCCATGCAAAATGATTTTTTTTTGGAATAATCTGGGAAATGTCTATCTTATCGCGTAAATCCCCATTTTTTAAAATATTTAATAGCTGAAATAACATGTATCCAAGACAATTTATTAAATAAAGTTTTATAAAATTTATCAGCTGACGCGCGCGCGTGATAATGCACAATCTCTACATTTGAAATATACCATACTTCCCAGCGCTTTTGCCAGAATCTTCTGCACCAATCAGTGTCTTCCATAAACATAAAATATCTGTCATCCATCAGCCCTACATCGTCAATAGCGCTCTTGCGAACTATCATGCAAGAGCCCTGCACCCAGTCAACTTTTTTATCATTTTTATGATCCCAATCCCGCATTAAATATTTGTTTATTGCTTTTTGCGCGAATCTAAATCTAGACAATGGCGTTCTGCGATATAACAACACCCTTGGATTTGGAAAGCGATAACAGAAATATTGCAGTGTTCCGTCTGGATGCAAAAGCCTTGGACCTGCTATGGCTGCGTTAGGGTGCGCGTCCATAAAATCTACCATATATTTTAGCGCGTTATTCCAGATTAAAATATCAGAATTTAAAATAAGCCCATATCTTCCGCGCGCTTGTCTTATTCCAAGATTGTTTCCAGCTGAAAATCCTATGTTTGATCCTGCCTCAATTAACCGCGCCTGGCCAAAGCGCGGCATTAAATTATGTTTTATATATTTAGCGCTCTGATCTGTTGAAGCATTATCAACTAAAATAATCTCATAGTCCAAATTATGAGTATTTTCTGTAATTCCTTTTATGCATGGAAGCAGGAAATCACGAGTGTTGTAGTTTACGATAATAATTGATAGATCCATACAAATTATAAGACATAAGTCATAAGTCGTAAGTTTTGTGCCTTAGACACTCTCTTAAGTCTTATGACTTACGACTTAAGACTTTTATATGCTTTCAAATTTTGTCTCTCGAACAATGCAACATATATAAATTTCGCAAATTCATATCCAATAATCATCTTTATTCTCCAGTCATGCCATTTAAGATTTTTCTTCAGCATCAGAAGATGATTGCGGATTGAAGTCTGCTTATCTTCATCTGGCCGATTTTTTCTATCATTGCCTATTCCAGTTCTTCGCGAATGATACGCGATTGCTAGTGGAGCTATTTTTGCTTTGTACTTGGCATTATTTAATCTCCATGCTAAGTCTGCGTCATCTTTAAGAGAATATAGGCCAAATCTTTCATCTAAAATTCCATGTTTATCTTTTACTTGTTTTAAGGATGATAAGCGATATAACGCGCAAGCTCCAGTCACCCCAAAAACATCTATTTTAGGGCTAAAATCTGGCTTCTGGCGCGTGTTTTGGCCAATATCTAGTATTTGTCCATTTATCCGCATTTTCAGGCCTAAACTATCTATTACGCCACTTTTCCCTTCTTCTGGCAATTGCTGATAAAGTATGCCTCCAACTGACGCAATTTGCTCATCTGACTCTATCATATCCACGCATTCCCGCAAAAAACCTTCCTGTAATTCTGTGTCAGGATTAAGCATTAAAACATACGAAGATTCTGATTTTTCAAATCCTTGGTTATGGCCTGCCGCGAATCCCCTATTTTCAGTGTTTTGTATAATTTGCGTATTTGGTTGATTAGCGCGAATCCAATCCATTGTCCCATCTTCTGACGCATTATCAATTACTAGAACAGAATATTCTACTCCTTTCTGTATCTGGATTCCGCGAAAAAGCTGCTCAAGATGCTTTCTTGAATTCCATGTCACGATTTGTATTTGTACTTTTGTTGGCATATTTAATATATAACTATACTACATCATTTTAAATAAAAAAACAGCCCAGCATCAAAAATAAAATATATAAAAAAGACCCGAGAGCTGTTGCTATCGGGTCTATATGAAAAGAAATGGCATTGACTAAAATGTTGCGCTCACTTTATTTCATGAGCAGGAATTCCTCGGCGCGGATGGTCTTCAAGTTCAGGATAGTAGATGAAGTCTTCATCAAGACGAAAACCAAACGGCGAGTTTATCGCGCCTTCTGTGAGAACTACGCACTCACGATCACACTCATGGCAACGCCATACAGCATTTGAACTATCAACGAATGTTGCAGACCCCGAATTAAAGCCACAATAAGCACATCCAAATTCCAGAAATTCTGCAATACTGACTGCAATTGGTCCAATGGCTTCTTGCGCCACATTTTCACTCATCCCTCTTCTCCTTGGAAAATACTGCTTGCGTGAATTTTTTTTATTGCTAATTCCACGCTAAGATAACATGCAACAGCGTGGACAAACAAAAGACCCAGCATTATCTCTTTGCCATGTTCGCGACAAGCTGCTTCAAAAACCTCTTTTCCTCCTCCTTGTTTAACCTGAATCCATATTCTTCCAGCTACTCTGTTTGCTTGAGTAGCTATACCAAGGTCTTTTTGATTGATTCTTGCACTTTTTGACATGGCTGAATCATCCTTTTTAGAGTGAAAAGATCTATTTTTATATTATACACCTATATATGCTTTCTGTCAACCAAACTAGCTGAAATAATCACAATTCCTATTCCAAGAGGATGATTAAGATATGGGCTTACTCCATGTGTTAATGCCACAGCAATTAATCCAACGCACAATCCAACTAAAGCGTATTTTTTAATTTCAACAGAAGCAATGCGATTAATTCTTTCATATCCAATTTTGCAAATTTTATATAGCAGGTATAAATACGCAAGCACGCCAATCAAGCCAAGTTTTAGCCAAACTTCTAGCCAACCAAGTTCAAAAGCAGTAGTTGTGTATTTTCCATCTGGATTATTTTTTAGCACACGCGGATCTTGTGATTCATACGTAACGCTTGTTCCGAATCCAGAACCAATTGCTGGATGATTTTTTATTGATTCTAATAAAGGCCTAATTTGCGAATACCTACTTGATACTGCTGCCTCGCCAGTGAACCTTGCTGCTCTATTACGAAGCAAATCAGCGCTTGCCACTCCTTTTGGAATTGGAAAAGAAGCAACAGCCAAAGTTAATCCAACACTTGCCAAAACAACCGCGCAAGTTAATCCAATAAATATAAAAAACTCTTTAAGGCCTTTTTTAAATCTGCTGACAAAATAAAAACCAGCAAACACGAGAAAAGCAATAATCCAGGCAAGCCAAAAACTTCTGGAAAAACTTATTATAATCGCTGACATTGGCAGAGTAAGCAAAACCAAAAATACTGCGATACGTGATTTACTTTTAAAAAATAGGGCTAAATAAACAAACAACAAAAACACCAGCCAGATTTGGGATTGCATAAATATTCGCGAAAGCAGAATATTTGGATCTATATTTGTAATTTCTGCCAAGCGAGTCGCGCGAAGCCATGAATATAATACATCCTGAAGATAAAAAAACTCATGGCTGAATATATAAAACAAAGCAATTGTCTTTAAGGCAAGAAACAGAATCGCGGCTGTTATAACATAATGTAAGCGCTCAACAATTTTTCTGGACCGCAATACTCCGTACACAGGGAAGATTAATGCAAAATAAAAATAATTATTCGCGTCATTAAAAATCAATCCA